>CANQQP010000001.1 GCA_947626055.1 uncultured Bacilli bacterium
CTAACCGGTGGAACTATTGATAAATTAGAAAGTATTCCCGGTTTTCAAGTAGAATTATCAGAAAAAGAATTTTGGACAGGGTTAAAAGAAGTAGGATATGTTAATGTTTCGCAAAGTGCTAAGTTAGTGCCTTTAGATAAAGAAGTATACGCTTTAAGAGATGTTAGTGGGACAACTGAATCAATTGGGTTAATTGCGGTAAGTATTATGAGCAAAAAAATAGCCGGTGGAGCTAGAAATATTTTAATAGATGTTAAATATGGAAATGGAGCTTTATTAAAAACAAAAGAGGAGGCAAATACTTTTGCCAATTTAGTTAAAAAAATTGGGGAAAAATATCAAGTAAAAGTCCAAACGATGATTGATAGTATGAAAATACCTTTAGGTAATAATATAGGTAATGCTCTAGAAGTTATAGAAGCGACGGATATTTTAAAAGGTAAACAAGGATATTTAACTGATTTATGCTTAAAGTTGGCAGCTAATTTAATTAGTATGGGTTATAACATTTCTTATGAAGAAAGCTATAAAATGGCTCAAGATGCTATTACGAGTGGTAAAGCTTATCAAAAATTTTTAGAATTTGTAAAGTTTCAAAAAGGTGATATTACAAAGCTGCAAGTTAGTCCTAATACTTTAGAAGTAAAAAGTAATGAAGAGGGTATTCTAAAAGATATCGATGCCCATAAAATAGCAAAGTTAGCTAGTCAATTAGGATGCTTTCGCAATAATAAAGAGGAAAAAATTGATTATGGGGTTGGAATAGTTTTAAATAAAAATTTAGGAGAATACATTCATAAAAATGATACCTTGTGTACCCTTTATGTGAAAGATAAGAATATAGATATAGATGAAGAAAGTTTAAAATGTTTTAAAATTGAAGGAGGAAATATATGACACCACATATTGAAAGTGCTAAAGAAGATATAGCAGAGATTGTTTTAATGCCGGGAGATCCCCTAAGAGCAAAATATATTGCCGAAACTTATTTAGAAGAGGCTAAACTAATTAATACAATAAGAAACATGTTTGGCTATACAGGCTATTATAAAGGTAAAAGAATAACTGTGTTTGCCTCTGGTATGGGAATTCCGAGTATTGGTATTTATGCCTATGAATTATTTAATTTTTATGATGTTAAAAGAATTATTAGGATTGGTTCGGCTGGTTCCTTTAATAAAAATATTAATATTGGCGATATTGTTTTAGCTACAGAAGCTTATAGTATTTCCGATTTTGATAATTTTATGCTTAAAAAAGATTTTCCTTTTATGCCTGGAAATGAAAAACTAAATCAAGTAATCGTCAAAACAGCACAGGAGGCTCATCTTGATATAAAAGAGGGAAAGATTATTACAAGTGATGTTTTTGATTATTATGTTGATTTTGCTAATTTTTTAGCTTTGCATGAAAAAGAAAACTACTTGGCAAATGAAATGGAAGCCTTTGGATTATTTAGTTTAGCTAAAAGATTTCATAGGGAAGCCTCTTGCCTTTTAACCGTCGTTGATACTCATCATAGTTCAGAAGAAATTTCGGCTGAGGATAGAGAAACCGCTTTAGATACTATGATTAAATTAGCTTTAGATTCTATCATTAAATAGTTTACAGTTACTGACAAAGCTTAGCATAAAATGGACAATATCAGTTTACAACATTATTTACTTTTTGCTATAATAACAATGCAGGTGAAATAATGAAGCAGTTAATACATTATATATTTAATTTAATTGGTAAACTAAGTGTAGTTGATATGATAGTTATAATAGCTTTAATGACTTTTATAATTCTAATAATATCCGTGATTTACCTATATAAAATTAGTTCTTTAGAAATTATAGAAAGTGAAGTAAATGATATGTTAGATTTAAAAGAAATTACAAAGCAAATTGAAGAGAGTCCTAAAAAAAGAAATATTGAATTAACCCCATACGAAAAAGAACAAGAAGAAAAAGCCATTATCAGTTATGATGAACTTTTAAAAAGTAGTAATTCCATGAAGATAAATTACGATGATGAATATGATGCGACGGGTGTTCGTGTCAAAAAAGTTGATTTAAAAAATATTGCCGATTACGATGAAACTAGTACCGATACAGATGTCCATGTCATTAGTTATAAAGAAGAAGAGGCTTTTTTAGAAGCTTTAAAGAAATTAAAAAATATGTTATCATAAGACCTACAAGGTCTTTTTTAGGTGGTGAAGAAAATGAACGTGCATATAATCACATTAGGATGCAAAGTTAATGCTTATGAAAGTGAAATTATTAAAGAAAAATTTTTAGCCCAAAATTATAAAATAGTTGATGATTTAAGCAAAGCGCAAATTGTAGTAGTTAATACTTGTAGTGTTACAAATATGGCTGATAATAAATCAAAAAAAATAATTCGAAGTATTAAAAGAGAAAATAAAGAAGCTATTATTGTAGCTTGTGGCTGTATGACCCAAAATCATCAAGATAAGTTAGTTGATTTGGATATTGATATTTTAATAGGTACCAATAACAAAAGCCAAATTGTTGAATTAGTGACTGAATATTTAAAAAATAGAAAAACATATCAACATTTTGATAATATGCAAACAGTGCCCTTTGAAGATATGCAAGTGGCCAAATTTTCTTCTCTAACTCGTGCTTTTTTAAAAATTCAAGATGGTTGTGATAACTACTGTTCTTATTGTGTTATTCCTTATTTAAGAGGAGCCAAACGTTGTAAAGATTTTAATGTTGCTTTAAAAGAAGCCGAAAGTTTAGTCCAAAATGGTCATAAGGAAATTGTTTTAACGGGTATCCATACGGGTTCTTATCAATGGGATAATAAAGATTTAACAGATTTGATTGAAGCTATGAGTAAAATTCCAAACTTAAAACGCATTAGAATTTCTTCGATTGAAATTTTGGAAATAACTGATAAATTTATTAAAATGCTTCAAAATAATGCTAAAGTCTGCAATCATTTACATATCCCTTTACAAAGTGGTAGTGATAAGATTTTAAAATTAATGAATCGCCGTTATAATAAGCAAAAATTTCAAGAGATTGTTACAAAAATTAGAAAGGTGCGTCCCGATATAAACTTGACTACGGATTTAATTGTCGGTTTTCCTGGTGAAACCGAAGATGATTTTTTAGAATCTTTTCAATTTTGTCAAAAATTAGGATTTAGCAAAATTCATACTTTTCCTTTTTCTTTACGCAGTGGGACAAAAGCGGAAACTTTGCCCAATCATTTAGATAATGCTTTAAAAAAAGAAAGAGTCAAAAAAATAATGACTTTATCTAGCCAGTTAGAAACGGCTTATTACCAAAAATTTCTTCATAAAAATGTTGAAGTATTAGTCGAAAAGAGTTTTTCCCAATATTCCTTAGGCCATACTAGCAATTACATTTTGGTAAAAATAAATCAAAAACTAGAACCTAATCAGCTATATACAGTAAAAATTGTAAATGTAAGTAAAGAATGCGTAAATGCTGAAGTAATTGATTGCTTAATAACAAATTAATAAGCTATACTAATAATGGTGAGGATATGAAAAATAATGATATAAAATATTACAGTTTAGACCGACGCACCCCAACGAGTAATGAACATTTAGGAAAAACAAGATATTCCCAACAAGCAATCAAAAAAATAAATCGTAATCGTAATAAAAAAATAACTCTTAATAAAAAAGGAGCTATTGCTATTTTAATAGTAACGATGGCTACTGGATTTACAGCCCATATAGGAGTTGAGAAAACAGCTGATTTTTTTGCTCAACAACGCATTGAAAATGCTATATATAATGAATCTCAAAAACCTGTGGCCTATACTAATTATAGCGATCAACAAATATCGACAATGGACATAGAATCTAAAATTGAATTATATAAATCTTTTGCCTCATATGTTGATGCTCATGCTCAATTACCATGCATTTATGATGTTCAAGGCTTACCTGATAATTTAAATTATTCTAAAGCTTTATATAAAGCCAATGAAGCTTATGATTTATATAAGAGTACTTATGCGAGTAGCTTAAATGCTCAAGAAAAAAGTATGGCTCTAAATCAAATATTTCAAAAATATAGGTTAGCAGTTGATATGATCAACAGTGTTTATGAAGGTCATTATGCTGTTAATGTGGAAAACGTTGATGATTCTTATAAGCTTGTCAATCAAGTAAATGAACAAACTTCTAAAACTTTATAAAATTTTAGAAGTTTTTTTCTTGCCATAAAAAGCAAACTAATGTTATTATTTAGATGGTGATAGCATGATAAGTATAAAAGGCAACGTTCGTTATATGATTTATGAAAATAATAATGGTTATAAAGTTGGCCAATTTCATATTAAAAATACTGATGATGAACAAATGGCAGAATTTAAAAATAAAACCATTACATTTACTGGTTATTTTCCCGAGCTTAATAAAGAGGATACGTATACTTTTAAAGGGGAATATATTTATCATGATCGCTATGGCTATCAATTTGCAGTTAAAGAATATATTAAAGAAGTCCCAGAAGGAAAAGATGCTGTCATTGAATTTTTAGCAAGTCCTTTAATAAAAGGTTGTGGGGAGAAAACTGCTATTAAAATAGTTGATATTTTAGGAGAAAATGCTTTAAATATTATTAAAGAAGATCCAAATAAACTTTTACTTATTCCTAAAATTAGTGAAAAAAAAGCTCAACAAATTTATAATTCTCTTATTAAATATAATGAAAAAGATGATTTAATTTTAAGTTTACAAAAAATGGGTTTTTCCTTAAAAGAAACGCTTTTGTTAATGGAAGAATACGAAGATAATTTAAAAACGATAATTGAAGAAAATATTTATGAGTTAACAACATATATTGACTTTAAAAAAATTGATAAAATTTATTTAAATAATGGTGAAATTAACAGTGAAACAAGAGTTAAGGCTTGTATTATTGAAACACTTAAAAGATTAGAATTTATTAATGGGGATACTTATCATGATAAAGACGATATAATTAAATATCTAAATAAAGAATTTAATATTCCTCTAACTAACATAGATAGTTTTTTAACAAAATTACACGCTTTAAAAGAAATATATATTTTAGACGATAAAATATTTTTATTTGCTACTTATATAATGGAAAAAGATATTGCGGAAAATTTATATTTAATAAGTAGTAGCCCTAATAAAAAAGTTTCTAAATGTAATGAAAAGATTGCAAGATTAGAAAATGAGTTAGAAGTAAAATATAATCATGATCAAAAAGAAGCAATTTTAAAAGCTTTAAATAATAACATCAGTATTATTACAGGTGGACCAGGAACAGGTAAAACAACAATTATTAATGCCATCGTCAAAATCATAATTACCGAATATAATCTTTCGAACATAGATATTTTAAATTCCATTGCCTTACTAGCTCCGACGGGTCGAGCTAGTAAAAAAATGAGTGAATCGACTAATTTGCCTGCTATGACTATCCATCGCTTTTTAAAATGGAATCAAGATACTAATACCTTCCAAGTAAATGAAGATAATAAAAATTTTCAAAAGTTTATAATTGTTGATGAAGTAAGTATGATTGATACCGCTTTATTTGATGCTTTATTAAAAGGAATATATAGTAATGTTAAATTAATTTTAGTTGGCGATGCTAATCAACTTCCAAGTGTTGGGCCGGGACTTATTTTAAATGACTTAATTGCTTCTAATTGCTTTTCTCATACTGAACTTAAAGAAATATATCGTCAAAGTGCCAATTCTTATATACCCGATTTAGCTCGCGAAATTAGAGAATATAATTTAAGTACTAATTTTTTAGAACAAAAAGATGATTATAATTTTTTAGATGTGGCTAATAATCAAATTAAAGAAACTTTAAGACAATTATGTACAATGAGTAAAGAAAAAGGCTTAAATGAAAAAAACATGCAAATACTAGCCCCTATGTATAAAGGGGAAAATGGCATTGATAACCTCAACTTTTTACTGCAAAATCTATTTAATCCTCCCAGTAAAGATAAAAAAGAACTAAAAGTCGGCGATGTTATTTATCGCATGCATGATAAAGTCTTACAATTAATAAATGATCCAGATAATAATGTTTATAACGGGGATATTGGCTATATACATAAAATTGGTAAAGATGAGCATAATAAAGATGTAGTTACCATAGATTTTGAGGGTAGCTACATTAACTACAATAAAGATGATATGTTAAATGTTAAACATGCATATGCGATGACTATTCATAAATCGCAAGGTAGTGAATTTGAACATGTCATAATGATAATTAGCTCTTCTTACCACAAAATGCTTTATAATAAACTTATTTATACTGGGGTATCCAGAGCTAAGAAAAGTTTGGTAATTATTGGTAATCCGCAAAGTTTTTTAGAAGCTACGCAAAATTCTTATAGTACACAAAGAAAAACGGATTTAAAAAGGATGCTAATGCATAATTTGTCGTCTTTTGAACCAAACTAATAATGAAGGATGGTGTATTTATGAAAAAAGCAATGTCTTTAATGCTATCAGCAAGTATCATGGGAGCAGGAATTGCTACATATTGTTTTATGAATAAAGACACAAAAAAGAACGCTGATAAACTTTTAAATACTGCAATGGATTGTGCAGATAAAAGTCTAAAAAATATGTAAAATTAAAGGCCAATCATAGTATTGGCTTTTATTGTGTGCTATAATATTTTTTAGGGAAGTGAATAAAATGCCGGTTAAAAAAGAAAAAAAAGAAACTTTAGATATTCAAGCAATTAATGAATCTGTTGGCTTATCCAAAAAGATTCTTAAAATTTTATATGTATGCATGATTATTGGGGTAATTTTACTAGTTACTATAATTGCTAAACAGTGGCGCGTTCCAAGCTTTATTTTAACTTTTTTAAAAATTTTAACACCTTTATTTATTGGTTATATTATTGCTTGGCTTTTTCATCCCTTAGTCATGTTTTTAAATCGAAATGGTTTTAAAAAAGGCTTAGCTGTTGTTATAGTTTATATTGGCTTTATTGCCTTATTATATCTATTTATGAGTATGTTACTTCCTACTGTAATAAATCAATTTAACGATTTAGTATCTTCTTTGCCGAAAATATTTAGCAGTATCAAAGATTTTATTAACGACTTTCTAAAAAACATTGATAATATTAATCCAACGACTATCAATAATATTAGAAATACCATTTATTCGAATATTGGTAGCTTCTTTAATGGTATTGTTGAAGATTTACCAAATAAAGTCATTGGTATTATGGGCTCTTTATTTAGTGGTATTGGTACCTTATTAATTAGTTTAATAATTGGTTTTTATATGTTATTTGATTTTGATTCCATTCAAAAACATTTTGTGAAATTAATTCCGAAAAAATATCGTTATGAAATAACAGAGTTGACAAATGAGATAGGTCGTCAATTAAGAAAATATGTCAACGGTGTCTTTGGTGTGGCGAGTATAATTTTAGTGGGCTGTTCAATTGGCTTTGCAATCATTGGCTTAAAAGCACCATTGTTATTCGGAATGTTTTGTGGAATCACTGATTTGATTCCTTATATTGGCCCTTATATTGGGGGAGCTGCGGCGGTTATTGTTGGTTTTTCCCAAAGCCCTTTGATAGGTATATTAGCTTTAGTAGTTATAATTGTTTTCCAAACTTTAGAAAGCTATATAATTCAACCAATTGTTATGAGTAAAACAATGAAATTACATCCGGTTACCATTTTAATTGGTTTAACTGTTTTTGGTAGTTTCTTTGGCATAGTAGGAATGGTTTTAGCTACCCCAATCATTGCCTTCTTAAAAATTATCTTTAAATTTATTAATAAGAAATTTAATTTAGTTGATTTAGAAACAGAATAGACAAAAGGAAGTAGATAACATGAATATTAAAGATTTATATATTGAATTTTTTAAAAATAAAGGACATAAACAAATTCCTAGTGCTCCGGTAGTACCGGAAAATGATAATACTGTTTTATTTAATACCGCCGGAATGCAACCTTTAATTCCTTATTTAATGGGGCAGGAACATCCTTATGGTACAAGATTATGTGATTATCAAAAATGCATTAGAACTAACGATTTAGATGAAGTAGGAGATACATATCATCATACTTTTTTTGAAATGTTAGGAAACTGGAGTCTAGGTGATTATTTTAAAAAAGAAGCTATTAGTTGGAGTTTTGAATTTCTAACCCAAGTTTTAAATATACCTGTGGAAAAACTGGCTGTTACAATCTTTGCTGGTAATGAAATTGCTCCAATGGATAATGAAACGAAAAATCTTTGGTTAAGCTTAGGAATTAAAGAAGAAAGAATTTGTGCGACGAAAGAGGATAATTGGTGGCCAAATTTAGAATTACCAGGTTTATGCGGTCCCGATTCTGAAATGTTCTATTGGCGCAGTGATGATCCTGTTCCAGATAAATTTAATCCTGATGATGAAAGATGGGTTGAAATCTGGAATGATGTTTTTATGCAATATAATCATAATGAAGATGGGACAATTGTGGAACTACCTAAAAAAAATGTTGATACAGGCATGGGCGTAGAACGAACTACTGCTATTCTAGAAGGAAAAAATGATAATTACGAATCAAGTATATGGCAACCAATCATCCAAATAATTGAGGAAGTTTCTAATAAGAAGTATGAAGAAAATCAACGTAGCATGCGCATTATTGCAGATCATATGAGGACAGCTGTTTTTATTAGTGCTGATCCTGCCGGAATAAAACCTAGTAATGTTGGTCAAGGTTATATATTAAGAAGATTAATCCGTAGAGCCATCAGACATGCTAAAAATATTGGTATAGATATTAATTCTAATTGGGAGCAAGAAATTGCTTTAAAAATATTAGATATGTACAAAAACTATTATAAAGAATTAGATGGTAATAAAAATATTGTCTTAGAAGTATTAGCTAATGAAAAAATTAAATTTAATAGAACTTTGGAAAAAGGTTTAAAAGAATTTAATAAAGTAACAGCAAGTGGGCAAGATATAGATGGTACTCAAGCTTTTCATTTATTTGATACTTACGGATTTCCGATTGAACTAACAGAGGAGTTAGCAAATGAATTAGGCTTAAAAGTAGATATTGAAGGATTTAAACAAAAATTTAAAGAACATCAAGAATTATCTCGAACAGCTTCTGCTGGACAGTTTAAAGGGGGACTTGGTGGTCATGGTGAAATTGAAACAAAATATCATACCGCTACCCATTTATTAAATGCAGCTTTAAAAGTAGTAGTTGATAAAGATATTCATCAAAGAGGTTCTAATATAACTGCTGAAAGATTACGTTTTGATTTTAATTGTGATCATAAATTAACTGATGAAGAAAAAAGTAAAGTGGAACAATTAATTAATAACTGGATTAAAGAAGGCATTAATGTTACTAAACAAGAAATGTCAAAAGAAGAAGCTATTAAATCGGGAGCAGAATGTATGTTTATTGAAAAATATCCAGATATCGTAACGGTCTATAGTATTGGGGATATTTCCAAAGAACTTTGTGGAGGTCCTCATGTTAAGAATACTAATGAACTTGGGACATTTAAAATAAAAAAAGAAGAAGCAAGTAGTGCAGGAGTAAGAAGAATAAAAGCTGTATTAATTGATGAATAAAACATTGATAAAAAAATCAATGTTTTTTTAACATCTCTTTTTCTTTTGACAATAAGACATGGGGGGGTATAATAGGTATAGAAAAATAGGAGAGATACCCCATGAAAGAAAAAAGAATAGAAAAAGAAATAAAGAAAGCCCAAAAGAAAGGAATATATAATCCCAAATTAAAATTAGGAATAGTAGGACTAATATTAGTAATAGGAACAGTAATAGGAGTATCATATGCGTATTATACAGACAAGTCAACAACAGTATTAACAATATCTGGAACAGTAAGTAAAAAAATAAAGGTAACAGTAACTAGTAGTGGAAACGGAACTGTGAGTAGTTCACCTAAAACAGTAGATTACGGAACTCAAGCAACATTTACAGTACAACCAAATGAAGGATACCAATATAAAGCTGTAACATGTAAAGAAGATGGTGGGGCTCAAGGAGATGTAACAGAAACAGATGAAGCAAATTATACTGAATCAACAAACACATTAACAGTAACACCCAAAACAAGTCAAAATGTGACCTGTACAGTAGAGTTTGAACGAGTAAGGACGTTAAAAGAGATAGCAGAGGAAATAAAGGGCAAAGCCAAATCTACATCACCAAACTCAACTGATTTCTACAATGGCTGCCCAACAAGTACTAATGATAGTTGTAGTGGAGTATACAGCATGACTGACTATCAATACACTAGTTCATCTTTAAATTATGGTTCCCCAGGAGGAATAAGTTACTATTTCCGAGGAGAAGCAGATAACTATGTTAAATTTGGAAGAGGAACAACATTAGAAAATACTACTCTACAAGATTTAATCTGGCGAATAGTGAGAATCAATGGAGATGGAAGTATAAGACTAGTATTAGATAGCGATATAGGAACAAGTGAATTTAATACTATGTTTAATGCAGGGAAATACGTAGGCTACACATATGGAAATAAAGAGCCATGTACAAATGCGAGCCCATGTACAAGTGAATATAGTAATGGTCAATTTAGTTCAAATAATACAGGAACAAGTAGTATAATAAAAAGCAAACTAGAAGAATGGTACATAGATAATCTAAAAGCATATAATAATTACATAACTTATGGAACATATTGTAATGATACGTCCTTTGGAAGTGGAAGTGAAACAGGAACATTATATTACGGAGCATACGAAAGACTACAAAATGGTAGCCAAGTTGCTCCCCAACTAACGTGCCCGGATCCAACAACAAACTATAGTATATCGACACCAAGTGAAAGCAGTGAGCATACAGGGACAGGATATAGAACGTATGGAGGAGTATATAAATTAAAGATAGGATTACTAAGTGCCGATGAAATAGTGCTAGCGGGATTTAAGCCAACTACACGTAGTCCATATGTAACGAAATCCAATTATCTATATTATACAGGTTCATCTGATGGTTACTTCTGGAGCTCGTCGCCTTTCTTTTCGGATACTAGTCTTGCTTACGGCTTTTACGGCGGCCTGGGTTCTCGTAGTTTGTACAGCGACAGTGTCGATGATTTGAACGGCGCGCGGCCAGTTATCAATCTAAAGACTGAAGGATTAAATGCTACTGGAGAAGGGACTAAAGAAAGTCCGTTTATTATAAAATAAAACAATTAATTAGCTAGTAATTATACTAGTTTTTTTATACCATTTATTGGTTAAATGAGAAATAATAGATGGGGTATACTAATTTTGGAAGTGATAGTATGCAAAAAAAGTTATCTAAATTGATATTTTTATGTATTTCTCTTTTAATCTTTCCTTTAGGAGTTTTAGGATATTCTGATTATATAATTCCTGGGGGAGAAAATGTAGGAATAGAGATAAATAGTAAAGGCATAATGGTTATTGGCTTTTACAAAGTAAATGGTAAATTAAATAAGGGTACGCCTAATATTAAAGTTGGTGATGAAATTGTCAAAGTAGGTAATAAAATTGTTAGTACAACTGAAGATTTAATTGCCGCTATTGAAACAGAACGCAATGACCAAAAAGTCAAATTAACCGTTTTACGTGATGATAAAGAAAAAGAAATAAACTTAGATTTAATAGAATCAGATGGAATTTTTAAAACAGGTTTATATGTTAAAGATAATATTACAGGAATTGGAACTTTAACATATATTGATCCTCAAACAAATATTTATGGAGCTTTGGGTCATCAAGTGGCTGAAAGTAATTCTAATACAACTATTGAGGTAAAAAGTGGGTTAATATTCCGTAGTTTAGTAACTAGTATCGATAAAAGTGCTAGTGGTAATCCTGGTGGTAAAAATGCTAAATTAGATTATAGTACGAAATATGGTAATATTTTACAAAATACCCAATATGGGATATTTGGAAATTATACGGCTGGGTTGCCTAAAAAGACTTTACTTAAAGTAGCCACACCCGAGGAAATTGAAATTGGTAAAGCCTATATTTATACGGTTTTAAATAATGAAGAAATAGAAAAATTTGAAATAAAAATTAATAAAATTGATAAAGAAAATGAAATAAAAAATATTTATTTTGAGGTGACAGATGCAAACTTACTAGAAAAAACTGGTGGGGTAGTCCAAGGAATGAGCGGGTCGCCAATTGTCCAAAATAATAAAATAATCGGGGGAGTAACTCATGTTATAGTTTCTAATCCTACGACGGGAATGGGTATTTTCATTACGACTATGCTTAAAGAAGGAGAAAAATAAAAAAGCCAAGTAATCTGGCTTTTTAAATTTGCTGATTTTTATTGATTAAATATTTTTGTAAAATACTCATAAAGTGATTATTAATTGCATTTTGATCTTCTTTCGTATCCGCTTCGATTCGATAAGTTAGGCAAGGGGTAGTGTTACTAGCCCGAAGTAGGACCCAACCATGCTCATAGAAAGCTTTGATTCCATCTATTTCTAATAATTTATAATTTAATTTTTCATACTCAATTTTTACTTCATTAACAATTGAAAATTTTTCTTTTTCATCTACTTTAATTTTAATTTCAGGAGTAATTAAATACTTGGGAACATCTTCAAACATATCGCTTAAATTAAGAGTAGCTTTACTTAATATTTCTATGATTCTTAAACCGTTATAGATTCCGGAATCAAATCCGGGCCATCTGTCTTTAAAAAATAAATGCCCAGAATATTCACCCCCAAACGGTAAATTATCACTATTTACTTTAGACCTGGTGTAAGAAGCACCGGTTCGGCAAACAACGGGGTTGCCGTTTAATTTAACAATTTCTTCTTCTAATGCTTTTGAACATTTAACATCATATAAAAATGTTTTATTGGTGACATTGTTAATAATATCGCGAATTATTAAAATCATTAGATATTCAGTAGAGACAATTTCCCCTAAATTGTTGACTATTCCTAAACGATCCCCATCGCCATCAAAGGCTACACCAAGATCAGCTTTAACTTCTTTGACTTTTTCTTGTAACATAACTAAATTTTCTGCCACGTTAGGGTCGGGATGATGGTTAGGAAAATTAGGATCACTAACATCATTAATCATGATAATATCTAAATTTGGAAATAAAGAATAAATATCTTTGGCAAATAAAGATGTGGTGCCATTACCTGGGTCAATTACTACTTTTAAAGGGCGGTTGCCCATTTTAATATTATCTTTAATTAACGAAATATAATAGGGTAGAATATTAAAATCTCTTACTGTTCCTTGACCTTGTAAAAAATTTCCTTTTAAAGTAAAATCGCGAAAGTCATAAATTTGTTTACCGCGAGCCATTCCCAAATTATCAAAAGTAAATTTGAAGCCATTATATTCTTTAGGATTGTGACTGGCTGTAACCATTAGGCCAAAAATAATATTAGTTTTAAGACATGCATAAGCAAACATTGGTGTCGTACAAAGGCCTAAATTAACTACGTCAACACCGCTATCAACTAAACCTTTAATTAAATTTTTACTAAGAGAAGGACTAGACAAACGATTATCTCGACCTACTACACAGACATTTTGATTAAAATTTTGTTTGATATAACTCCCATAACTTTGACCAATAATATAAGCATCGTTATCCGTTAAATCTTCGTTATAAATTCCTCTTATGTCATATTCTCTAAATATTTCTTTATTCATGTATTTTCACCATTTTAAATATACCATTTTTTTAGAATCTAATCTATTGTTTTAACTATGTTTACGATGATATGGCAAAATTAGACACTTTTCCCAAGCAGGTATTTTTGCAAATTTTAAAAAAAGGTCGTATAATTATCTTGAGCGTGATACTTATGATTAAAAAAATTCTTATTCCTTATGCCACTTATGGCAATGGACATAAAGTAGTAGCTAACTATATAAAAGAGAGATTTGAAAAGAAAAATCCGGATATTGAAATCGAGACTTTAGATATCCTAGATTATGCGACGCCTTTTATGAGAAAAGTAAGCAAAGGTTTATTTGAAAAAACCATGTTTGCTAAAAATCCTATTATATGGGAGTTAATTTATCGTTTTTATAATCATAAATTTCGTTCTTTAGGCATGCGTAAGCTATGTTATCATTTATTTGATAATGCCAAAATGCGAGCTAAAATGGAAGAATACAATCCGGATATTATTATATCCACGCATTTTTTTGCTAGTATTTTAGCCTCTAAATATCTCAAAAATAATCTTATTCAAAGTAAAATTTATACGGTCATAACTGATTATGAGGTTCATGCAGTTTGGACTAAGTCTTTTAAATATGAGGAAGCAATTATTGTTAGCAATAAAGAAATGAGTAAAGAACTAATTGATAAAGGCGTTCCTAAAAATAAAATTAAAGTTTTTGGTATTCCTTTATCTGATGCTTTTTGTGCGGAATTAGATGTTAAAACTTGTAAAAAGAAATTGAAATTAGATAATGGAAGATTAACAATTTTATTTTTTGGGGGTGGCAATAATTCGAGTGTATCTTTTCCTTTCTTAGAGCATTTAATTCGCGAGAAATATGATTTCAATATAATTTTTATTGCCGGTAAAAATAATGATCTTAAAAAGCAAGTTAATGACCTTGTAAAAAAAGAAGGTACTAAAAATATTCAGGTATTGGGTTTTGTTGATGGCGTTAAAGAATATATGACAGCTAGTGACTTAGTAATAACAAAACCTGGTGGTCTTACTGTTACCGAATGTTTATTTTTAAAAAAACCAATGCTTTTAATTAATAAAAGTGCGGGACAAGAAAAAGCTAATTATAAGTATTTAGTAAAAAATAAATTTGCTTTAAAAGCTAGTAATCTTAAGGAATTCGGGACTTATTTAACCAAAATTGCTAAAAATCCGCAAATTTTAAAAAAGATGAGCGATAATATGGATCAGGATAAAAAGAAGACGGCTATTGATGAGTTATATAGTTTGGTAATGAAAGAGCATAAATTTAAAGTTATAAATAAGAGGAAAGTTTGACAATTTGGTCTTAAAATAATATAATAAAAATCGTTAAAAGCAATTGACAAAGACGTTAATATATTTAGTTTAAAGAGAACTGATGGGTGGTGCAAATCAGTAAACAAAATATATTAAAGATCACTTTGGATGCGTTATATTGAAAAAAGTAAATATAAACGGGTTACTTACGTTACAAGTATTAAGTGTATGATTAAAATCATAAATTAAGGTGGTACCACGGGTATAACTCGTCCTTTAGTTTATGATTTTTTTTTAAGGAGGTAGATAATGAATAATTTAGTTGATGAAAATATGTCAATTTCCGAAATTAGGAATATTGTTAGTCATAGAATATATGAATTGATTAACAATAATGCAGCCGTTTCTTTTAATATTGATCAGTTAAGAAAAATTCATTACTATCTATTTCATGGTTTATATCAAAACGCTGGTGAATTACGGAAAGATAACTTATTTAAGAAAGAAAAAATTATTGATGATGAAACAGTTTTATATGTTAACTATCAAGATATCGAAAATTATTTAAAGTATGATTTAGAAACGGAAAAAAAATATAATTACCAGGGTAAGACTACAGAAGAAATTTTAAAACACTTCGCTAAATTTACTGCTAATATTTGGCAGGCTCATCCTTTTTTGGATGGCAATACGCGAACAGTTGCTGTATTTATGATGATTTATTTTAAACAACTCGGTTTTCAACCGGATAATGAAGTTTTAAAAAATAATTTTAGCTATTTTCGAAATGCTTTAGTTTTAAGTAATTGCTTAGGAGAAAATATGCTCCCGCCTTATCAATATTTAATTAAATTTTATGAAAATGTCTTATTTTCCCAAAATAATGAATTAGATATAAAAGAAATGTTTGAATTTAATGAAAATGAAAGAAGGAAAAGATAATGAAAAATTTTAAAGAATTAGATAAAAGACCTGTTAGTGAGGTAGAAGAAAGTATTTTAGCTTCTTGGCAAAGCGTAAATGCTATGCACGATGAACAAGTGAAAATCCATGAAAATG
Organism: uncultured Bacilli bacterium; assembly: GCA_947626055.1. Taxonomy (GTDB): domain Bacteria; phylum Bacillota_I; class Bacilli_A; order RF39; family UBA660; genus HGM10766. The sequence continues at coordinate 16,045 of CANQQP010000001.1, forward strand.
ATAAAACGTTTGTCTTTTATGATGGACCAGCTTTTGCTAATGGTTTTCCGGGATTACATCACATGGTATCTAAAAATTTAAAAGATACAATTACGAAATACCATGTTATGAATGGTCATAAAGTAATCCGTAAAATAGGTTGGGATACCCATGGTTTGCCTATTGAAAATCATGTCGAGAAAAAATTAGGTATTTCTTCTAAAAAGGAAATTGAAGCTTTGGGAGTCGATAAATTTAATGAGGAATGTCGTAAATCAGTTCGCGAAAACGAAAGTGCTTTTTCCGATTTAACGAGTAAAATGGGTCAATTTTTTGATATAGAGCATCCTTACTTAACCTATAAAAATGAATATATTGAAACCGAGTGGTGGATTTTAAAAGAAATGTTTCAAAAAGGAATGTTTTATGAAGGAACACGTGTTGTCCCTTATTGTCCGCATTGTGGAACGGGTCTGGCCACCCATGAAGTAGCCCAAAATTATCAAACAGATACTGCTATAACAGTTTATGTACCATTTAAGAAAAAAAATGAAGATGTTTATTTCTTAGTCTGGACTACAACACCATGGACTTTGATTGCTAATGTGGCTTTATGTGTTAATCCTGGTGAAGAATACGCTTTGGTGGAATCAAAAGATACTAAATTTATTTTAGCTGCCAAGCTTGTTAATAAAGTATTAGGTGATGAAGCTAAAATAATCGAAACTTTTAAAGGAAAAGATTTAGAATATCAAGAATATGAGCAATTAATTCCTTCTTTTGAAGTTGATAAAAAAGCCTTTTATGTAACTTGTGATAATTATGTTACGATGGAAGATGGAACCGGTATAGTTCATATTGCTCCGGCTTTTGGTGAAGATGATGCTAATGTAGGAACAGCTTATGATTTACCATACTTAAATCCGGTTGGTAAAGATGGTTGTTATGTAGGTGGTTTATGGGACAAGAAATTTGTTCATGATGTCAATGAAGAAATAGTTACTTATTTGAAAGAAAATGGCAAATTATTTAAACGCCAAAAAGTAGCTCATGAATATCCTCATTGCTGGCGTTGTGACACTCCATTAATTTATTATTCCATGCCTAGTTACTATATTAAAGTCTCAGAAATGCGTGATGATTTAGTCAAAGCAAATTCCCAAGTAAATTGGTATCCGGCTTATGTTGGAGAAAAACGCTTTGCTAATTGGCTTGCTAACGCGCGAGATTGGAATGTTTCTCGTAGTCGTTATTGGGGTAGTCCTATCCCTTATTGGAAGTGTGAATGTGGCCATGCTGAAATGATTGGATCAATGGCCGAATTAAAAGAAAAAGCAATAGAACCAATTGGTGATGATTTTGATTTACATAAACCATATATTGATAATGTTCATCTTAAATGTGCCAAATGTGGAAAGGAAATGACTCGTATACCGGATGTATTAGATTGTTGGTTTGATTCTGGTTCTATGCCTTTTGCTCAATATCATTATCCTTTTGAAAATAAAGAATTATGGGAAAGCCAATTTCCAGCTGACTTTATCTGTGAAGGTATTGATCAAACAAGAGGTTGGTTTTACACTTTAATGGTTATTTCCACCTTTTTAAAAGGCTGTTCACCATTTAAAAACGTCTTAGTAAATGATTTACTTTTAGATAGTGAAGGCAAGAAAATGAGTAAATCTCGCGGCAATATCGTCGAACCATTTACAACTATCAAAGAATATGGTGCTGATACCGTAAGATTTTATCTTCCTTATGTTTCACCTGTATGGACGCCTTTAAAATTTGATATTTCCGGCTTAAAAGAAGTTTATTCGAAATTCTTTAACCCTTTAAAAAATTCTTATAGTTTCTTTGCAACATATGCTAATATTGATAAAATAGATACCGACAAATGCCAAGTGGCTTATGAAAAAAGAGAAGAAATAGATAAATGGCTTTTATCAAAATATAATCAACTTGTAAAAGATGTTCGTACTTCTTTTGCTGAATATGATCTAAATAAAATGGTGCACTATTTAGCGGACTTTGTTTCCGAAGATTTATCTAACTGGTATATTAGACGTAATCGTAATCGTTTTTGGGGTAATGAACTTAATGAAAATAAAAAGAGTGTATATATTACGACTTATGAAGTATTAGTTGGTTTAGCCAAATTAATTGCCCCAATAACACCTTTCATATCAGAAGAATTGTATCGTAATTTAACGAATGAAAAATCAGTGCATTTAAGTGATTATCCAACCGTTAATGAAAAATTAATCAATAAAGAAATTGAAGAAAAAATGGATTTAGTTCGTAATTTAATTAGTATAGGTCGTATGGCTAGAGAAGAAGCTAAGATAAAAGTACGTCAACCAATTAGTGAAGTTATTATTGATGGTAAAAATGAAACAATTTTACAAGATTTAGTTAATTTAATCGAAGAAGAGTTAAATGTTAAAAAGGTTGTTTTTGAAAAAGATCTTTCTAAATATATGAATTTTTCAATCAAACCGAATTTTAAAGTTGCGGGGCCTATATTTGGTGGCAATATTAAAGAGTTTGCAACTATTTTAAATAATTATAGTGAAGATGATATTAAGGATTTACAAAATGGTAAGACACCTACAATAGAAATTAATGGGGAAAAGTTTACTATTTCTTTGGATATGGTAGATGTTCGAATTAACTCCAAAGAGGGATTTGATGTTGGTATGGAAAATAATAACTTTATTATTTTAAATACTAATTTAACTAAAGATTTAATTGAAGAGGGAATTGCGCGTGAATTTATTTCCAAAGTTCAAAATTTACGTAAATTAAATGGCTTAGAAATTGAAAATCGTATCGAGTTAGAATTTAATGCTCAAGATAATATCAAAGAAGCGCTTTTAAACAATGAAGAATATATAAAAGGAGAGACTTTAGCGACGATTTTTAGATATATTCCTAATGATTGCTCAGAAAAAATTGATATTAATGGCAATGCTGCTAGTATAAATCTAAAAAAGGTTGCTTAAAATAAAACATGACTAAAGTAATTCACCCTTTAAAACCTATTTATGATGAGAACTCAAAAATATTAATTTTGGGTTCTTTTCCTTCTGTTTATTCACGTGAAAAATGCTTTTACTATGCCCATCCGCAAAATCGCTTTTGGCTGGTTTTAGAAAATATTTTTAATGAAAAAATAACGGATAAAGAAAGTTTTTTACTTAAACATCATTTAGCCTTATGGGATGTTATCGCTTCATGTGAAATTAAGGGTTCTGCTGATGCTAGTATTAAAAATGTCAAAGTTAACGATATAGGGAGTTTAATAGAAAAGACAAACATTCAAAAAATTTTAATAAATGGGCAAAAAGCTTATAATTTATACTGTAAATATTTTCAAAATACAATTCCCATTAAAGTTGTAAGTTTACCTTCAACCTCGCCAGCCAATGCCACTTATAAATTAGATGATTTAATTAAGATATATAACGATAATATTATTGACAATTAGTAAAAATGATGCTAGGATAAAGATGTATTAAATGAAACAACTTTCATATAATACTAAAAAAGTCGGAATACCCTTGCCAAAGTAGGGAATAAAAAAAGTGGAATACCCTTGCCAAAGTAGGGAGCTAAAAAAGTGGAATACCCTTGCCAAAGTAGGGAAATTAAAAAAGATACTAGAGTTTAGGCTTTACTCTAGTTTTAATTTCAAAACATTAGCGAACAATATTTCGCAAAGAAAGAAGGCAACAAAATGAAATCTTTAAAGTTATATTTAATTGATGATGATTATATTAAGTTTTTAAGAAAGTTTGACAAAAAAGTACCATATAATAAAGTCCAAAAAAGGCCATACGTAGGTGTAGTTTTCTATTATAATAAGATTAAATATTTTGCTCCTTTAACTTCGCCAAAACCCAAACACTTAAAAATAAACAGCAATGCAGTAGATATATTTAAGATTAATCAAGGCCAGCTAGGTGTAGTTAATATAAATAATATGATACCTGTTACCTCGGATGTTTTAACCGAATTATTACCCATAATTGAAGATGATAAATATAGAGAATTAGTTATTAATCAATTAACTTATTTAAATGATAATAAAAGAAAATTAATTAAAAAAGTTCACGTATTTTACAATTTATATTTAAAAAATCATTTAAGCCCAAATCAAAAAACTAGATGTTGCGATTTTAAAATATTGGAGAAATACTATAAAAATTTTGAAAAAGAAGAGGTAAAACAATAAAATATTTTTCCCTTATTTGCAATTTAGTAATTTTTTTAATATAATGTATTACACATAGGTGATTTTTATATGAAAATAGATACGGTTGAATTAAGCAATACAGCGGTTAGAGTTAGTCAATATCCTACTGATAACAAGCCGGAATTTTTGCTAGTTGGCCGAAGTAATGTTGGAAAGAGTAGTTTTATAAACGCATTAATAAATCGTAAAAACTATGCAAGAACTAGTAGTAAGCCTGGTAAAACGCAAACCTTAAACTTCTATTCAATTAATAATAGTTTTTACTTAGTTGATGTGCCCGGATATGGTTTTGCCACCGTAAGTAAAGAAAAACAAAAAAAATTTGGTTTAATGATTGAAGAATATTTAAAAACTCGCAAATCTTTAAAACAAGTTTTTATGCTTATTGATTATCGACATAAACCTAGCGAAGATGATTATTTGATGTATAATTACTTAAAATATTATAATCTTCCGGTAACAATTGTGGCTACTAAATATGATAAAGTAAATAAAACAGCGAGAGTTAAACAAGATAAAATGATTATGGAAGCAATGGATATTAAAGAGGGAGATAATTTGATTTTCTTTTCGTCTATAAGTAAAAAAGGACGAGATGAAGTATATAAGATTATAGAAAGTTATTTAGAAATCGTCTAAACTTTCTTTTTTTCTTTGTAAAAAGGACAATTCTGTTTTATAATAATACTAGGTGATAACGATGAAAAATAAAAAGGGTTTTACACTGGTAGAATTACTAGCTGTTATTGTTTTATTAGGAGTTTTAATTGCTATAGCTGTTCCTAGCGTATTAGGTATATCAAAAAAAATAAAAGAAAATATGTATGAAGCTAAAGTCAAAACTGTTGAGGTTGCAGCAGAAGCTTGGATAGATGATAATAAAAATAGTTGCAAAACATTAAAAGATAAGAATATTGAATTTTTAATTTCTGCCGGTTATTTAAAAGCTGATGACAAAGATGGTAAAATTAGAAACCCAGTAGATAATTCAGAAATGAATAAAAACACATTAACAACTTATATAGATATAGATAAATTGTGTCAAGGAATTACGACAGTTGTAAACGGATATAATGTTGATCGAAATGTAGTTGAAAGGGTTAACAAAGATATAAAAACTTATTTCCAAAATAAAACATTTAATAAATCTTGCTTAAGCAATAAAGGTAGCAATCCTTATTTACTAACAAAAGTTAAAGAATGTATTAACAATTTTAATGAAAGTAATTTTAAAAATCTTTTAGATGATGGTAGTACAATAGATGATTATAAAGTATATTTTCAAAGTACTCCTGGTGAAAACCCATATACTGTTAATCGTTATAGATATGAATATAAAATAGATTTATATAAAGATGGCAAAAAATATAGTACTAAAAAACAATATATAAATGATGATGGCGCTTCTGAAAGGGTAGATATTGATATCCCAAGTGGTTATAAATTTGATAGAACAACATGCAATCGTTTATATTATGATAAGGGAGAGTTTATTGTTACAACTTCTAGTACTCATTATACTAGCGTAGCATGTGATATTTATTTTGTCCCAGGCATAGCAACGAAAAATTATTAGTTTGCTATATCTATATTTTTCTGCTAAAATACAATCTTAGTTTGGAGGTGCCTTATGAAGAAAACTGTATGTTTAATTGGAAGACCTAATGTAGGAAAAAGCACCATTTTTAATCGTTTAATAGGTGAAAAAAAATCTATAATTGCTGATAATCCTGGAATTACTAGAGATCGTATTTATGGGAATGCAACGTATAAAGATAAAACTTTTCTTTTAATTGATACAGGTGGAATTGATATGGGTCGAGATAACTTTAATGAAGATATTAAAGCCCAAGCTATGATTGCGATTGATGAATCAGATGTCATTGTTTTTATTGTTGATGGTAAAGAAGAATTGACAAGTAATGATTATCTTGTTCGCGATATGTTAATTAAAACAAATAAAAAAGTAATTGTTGTAGTAAATAAATTAGATAATCCTCAAAAAGAAGAACTAATTTATAATTATTATGAGTTAGGTTTTGAAACTGTTATACCATTAAGTGCTATTCATAATAATGGCTTTGATAAACTTTTAGACGAAATAACTAGAGATTTTAATGAAAATGAACAAATAGAAGAAGATATTTTAAAATTTTGTATTATTGGGCGTCCCAATGTTGGTAAAAGTAGTTTAATAAATGCTTTATTAAATGAAGATCGTTCCATTGTCTCCAATGTAGCAGGGACTACTAGAGATGCCATTGATACACGTTTTCGCTATGATAATGAAGATTATATAGTAATTGATACCGCTGGTATGCGCAAGAGGGGCAAAATATATGAGAATATTGAAAAATATAGTTTAATTCGCTCTTTAAAAGCCATCGAGCGCAGTGATGTATGTGTCGTTGTTTTAAGTGCCGAAGAGGGGATAATTGAACATGATAAGCATATTGTCTCTTATGCTATTTCTTCAGGGAAAGCTTTAGTTTTAGTAGTAAATAAGTGGGATACGATTGTTAATCCTAATGAACAAATTAAAAAATGGAAGCAAAAAATTGCCAATGAATTTCAATTTATTCCTTATGTTAATGTCGTATTTTTATCCGCTAAGACTAAAAAAAGAATGCATATGCTGATGCCCGAGGTTATCAAAGCTTATGAAAATTCTTGTAAGCAAATAAAAACTTCAATATTAAACAATGTAATTATAGATGCCATGAATTTACATAATCCGCCATCTTATAAAGGCAAAAGATTAAAAGTTTACTTTGTCTCTCAAACCGAAACAAAGCCCCCTAAATTTACTTTTCAGGTTAATAGTAAAAACTTAATTCATTTTAGTTATGAAAGATATCTTGAAAATAAAATACGAGAAAATTTTGATTTAACTGGCACCCCTATAATTTTACAATTTAAAAATAAAGGAGAAGCAAAATAATTGGTGCTTCTCTTAATTTTGGATTGTTTTTTGATCAACTCGTTTTTTATTAATAATTTTTTGCTCATCAAAAGTCAGTAAATCATTGGGGCTTTTATCTATAGCTCGACTAATTTTCTCAACAAAATCTAAGGAAACATTTTCTTTTCCTCGTTCAATGTTGGCTAAGTGTTTAATACTTAATTTATATTTTGAATAATATTTTTCTTGTGATAAATTTTCGGAAAATCGATAGTAACGTAAATTAATCCCTAATATTTTATTTAATGATGGCACTGCTAATCACGTCCTTAATGTTATTATTAGCATTTTGCTAAAATAAGTCTACCTAGTTATAGCTTGATAAAAGTTGACTTCTAAAGCTTTGTCATTTATTATAAAACAGTAGGTAATGAAGTATGAAAGAAAATTATTGTTATGAAAAATTAAAAAAATTACGAGAAGCTCATAATTTGTCATATGCACAAATGGCTAAAGAATTGGGTCTTAGTACGAGTTATTATTGGCAAATTGAAAATAAAACTAAAAATTTATATTATAGTTTAGCAGTTAAAATTGCCCGATATTTTAGTTTGAAACCTGATGACATTTTTTATGAATAACTAATAAAGTCCTTTTGCATATATTAGATGTAGGAGGATTTTTTAATGAAATTTGGTGATGATTTTTTTAAAAAAGTCGAGAAAAAAACTAAGGTTGATAAAGATACAATTATTAGCTTGGCTCAAAAATTACAAAATGGGAATATGAAAGATGAAAAAACATTAAGGGAAGTTATTAGAACTCTAAGTACTATGACTAATAAAAATGTTAGTAAAGAAAAAGAAGATAAAATTATTGATACGATATTAAAAGATAATGTCCCTAAAGATGTCGATAAATTATTTTAAAATACTAAATTTAGTATTTTTTTTCATATCTTTTTAGATTTGGCATAGATATTTACTAAGAAAGAAAAATGAGGTGGAGATATGAACAAAGACGAAATAATTTCGTCCATAGCTAAAAGAGGAAATGGCGAAATATATATAGGTATTGTTGGCGCAGTTAGAACTGGTAAATCGACGTTTATTAAAAGATTTATTGAAAATTTAGTAGTTCCTAATATTGAAGATGAATACGAAAAGAAAAGATGTTTAGATGAAATTCCGCAAAGTGCTCAAGGGAAAACTATTATGACAACTGAGCCCAAGTTTGTTCCTAGTAATGGGGCTAATATTAAAATCAATGAATTTTCCGCTAATATTCGTTTAATTGATTGTGTTGGTTATGTAATTCCTAATGCCACAGGATATTTAGATGATGATGGTACACCAAGAATGGTTAAAACTCCTTGGTTTTCTGATCCTGTCCCTTTTATAGAAGCAGCGGAAATTGGCACGCAAAAAGTAATTCAAGATCATTCAACGATTGGCATTGTTGTTACAAGTGATGGTTCTTATGGAGAACTTGATCGTAATGATTATTTAGAAGCCGAAGAAAAAGTTATTTCTGAATTAAAAAGCTTAGGCAAACCATTTATTGTTATTTTAAATACAATTCATCCTACGAATACGGAAACTGTTAGTTTAGCTAGAGAAATTAGTGAAACTTATGATGTAGAAGTAATGCCAATTAGTGTAGAAACTATGAACGAGCAAGAAATATATGAAATCTTGAAAAAGGCTTTATATGAATTCCCAGTGTTAGATATCAAAGTAAATATTCCAGAATGGGTTCATGTTTTAAGTAATACTCATGAATTAAAAAAACATTATTTAGAAAAAATTACCGAGAGTGTCATAAGTGTTGATAAAATTAAAGATATTGATAATATAATTAAGAACTTTGAAGATAGCACATATATTAATAAAGCATATATTAGTGAAGTAGATGCTTCAACCGGAATAGTAACCCTTAATTTAGAAAGCCCTGATAGTTTATATAATGATATCTTAAATGAAATGATGGGGGAATCAGTCACAACTAAAGCCGGACTTCTTAAAATGTTTGCTGACTATAAAGAAGGTAAAAACGAATACGATCAAATTAAAAGTGCTTTAAAAATGGCTCGTAGCACAGGTTATGGTATTGTTTATCCAACTTTAAAAGATATGAAATTAGAAACACCCGAAATTATTAAACAAGGTTCTCGTTATGGAGTTAAATTAAAAGCTGTTGCTTCTTCCATTCATTTAATGCGTGTAGATGTGGAAAGCACCTTTGAACCAATAATTGGTAGTGAACTTCAAAGTAAAGAATTAATTGACTATATTATGAAAGATTTTGAAACAGATCCGGCGAGCATTTGGAAAAGTGAAATATTTGGTCGCAGTTTAGATGACATTGTTAAAGAAGGCATTCAAGCTAAATTATCAATAATGCCGGAAAATACTCGTTATAAATTATCCCAAACTGTTACTAAAATTGTTAATAAAGGCGCCAATAATTTAATAGCTATTGTTATTTAATCTATCAACTGATAGATTTTTTTTAATATTTCCATAATTTATAGTATAATGATGGCAATAGGTGGTAGTAATGAATAAGTATTTGCGTAGGTTTTTATATGTTATTATTTTAGTTATGGCTTTAGCTTGCTTTGCTTTGGCGGGACTAAAATTATATAATTTGCAAACAACAACTACCAAAGAGCCAAAAAAAACCGAGAAAGTACCTGAACAAAAAGCAACTACTAAAAAGCTATCTTTGATTATGGTCGGGGATGCTTTAATTCATGAAGCTGTTTATAATGCTGCGAAAACTAGCGATGGCAGTTATGACTTTAAACCTAAAATTGCCAAAATAAAACCCATTATTCAAAATTATGATTTAGCATTTTATAATCAAGAAAGTATTATTGGTGGAAAAAGCTTAGGATTATCTACTTATCCACGTTTTAATTCCCCTGAAGAAGTAGGCGATGCCTTTTTAGATGCGGGCTTTAATTTAGTGAGCTTGGCTAATAATCACACGTTAGATAGAGGAGAGCAAGCTATTTTAAACTCGTTAAATTATTGGCAAGATAAACCTATCTATACCGCCGGCAGTTATGAATCATGGGAACAAAGAGATAATATAAAAATTGAAACTAAAAATGGTATTAAATATGCTTTACTGGCTTATACCACAGTGACGAATGGACTTTCTCGTCCACAAGGAAAAGAATATTACTTAAATGTGTACGATGAAGAGCAAGTCAAAAAAGATGTAGAATCTCTCAAAGATAAAGTTGATTTATTAATGGTGAGTATGCATTTTGGGACCGAATATTCATTAAAACAAAACGCCGAACAAGAACAAATTGCTAATTATTTAGCTTCTTTAGGAGTTAATATTGTGATTGGCCATCATCCTCATGTTATTGAACCGATTACTTTTATTAATGATACTCTCGTTATTTATTCTTTAGGTAATTTTATTTCTGGGCAAAGAACGGTTGATCAATTAACGGGATTAATGGTCGGCATTGATGTAATTAAAGAAGAGGATAATCCTATTAAATTAGAAAATTTAAGCGCGGAATTTACTTATACAAAAACACGTAATTTAACAACGGGAGCTTTTGATTTTGAAGTAATCCCTTATAATGAACTAGATGAAAATATTCTCCCTAATTTTTCCGAGCATAAATTAAAATACGCGGAAATTGTTAATCAATTAGGAGCAAATGCGCAAATAAAGTGAAAATTATGCGAAATTTCGCAGAAAATGGCACTTTTATCTTGATTTTAAAAAGTTTTTTTGATAGATTTAGTATGTAAGGTATGGACCTTATAATAAATATTTATGTGGGAGGTAGACAATATGTCAAAAAATGAATTAGTAATGTATGTTGCTGAAGCTGCTAATATGTCAAAAGCTGAAGCTGGCCGTGCTGTTGATGCTGTAATGGCTGGAATTACTGAAGGATTAAAAAAAGATGGAAAGGTAACTTTAGTTGGATTCGGAACTTTCAGTTCTAAAAAAAGAGCTGCTAGAGATGGTATCAATCCACTTACTAAAGAACCACTTCATATTCCTGCTAAAAATGTTGTTTCATTCAAAGCTGGAAGCAAATTAAAAGACTCAGTTAACTAATAATAAAATAAATGGTTAAAATGTTTTTTAAAAGAATCAATTTGATTCTTTTTTTGTTAACTTACAAGACAAATTAAGGCTTTTTCCTTTGAAAGATATTTATTGTTTGGTATAATCAATATAGATAGGGAGTTGAAATAATGAGTAAAAATAAGAAATCTTTAATTGTGGTATTAATAGGATTGCTATTAATAGGCATTGGTTTTTTTATTCATCTTACCAATAGATATCGTTTAATATTTATTGTTATTGGATTTGTAGTGCAGATTACCGGTATGGTCATGTATCGCAAGAAAAAGATTATCTTAATTCCTATTCTAACGATAATTTTTGCAAGCAGTTTAATTATTATCGATTATTTATTAGTAGCTAACTTTGAGAGATTGCCATTACTTGCAATTAGAAACACTATTTCGAGTAATACCAAAATATATAATGCCACCTTTTATCGCGTTTGGAAATGTAATATAAGTGATAAAAAAATGTATATAGATAAATATTATAAATCCAACTTTTACTGTGATAGTAAAGAATTAGAAACAATTGATATCAATGACTTCTTACTCCATTTTGAAAAAAAATATCGTAAATATCGTAATGATTTTGTCAAAATTGAAGGGAAAATTAGTGAAATCCAAGGAATAAAATCATTAGAGATGAAAGCTTATGAATTTGAAGTAGATAAATTAAATGGCTATGTAACATTTGATGATAATGTAAAATTAAGATTTATATTTAATGGAAATTATGAAAAGCTTTCTAACTATAGTGTTTATGATAACGTTAAAGTTATTGGTCGAGTTGTCAAAATGGAAAAAGATGACAATGACACTTATACAATCAGTTTAGTTGATTCAAAAATAGTTTCCTCTGGCTTATATAATGATTTTGAAGTTTTAGTTGATAAAGATAAAAAGTGTACGACGGGAACCCAAATTTATTATCAAACTAAAGATCAAAAATATTACTTTAATTGTTTAAATGCAATAGATATTAAATATAGTGAAGAAGATATTTATGAGTTAAGCTATTTACTTCAAGATAATAAAATAAAATTAGAAGATTTATATAAAAAGGCCTCAAGTCAAGAAGTTTATGATGATGGAGGTAGCACATTATATCATTATGATGAATTTAGTATTTTAAAATGTAATACAACCGAAGGAAATAAAGATATCATATTTGGTAATACGAATTTAACGAAGACAGCTGATATGTGTTATACAAATGTAGAGATTCCGGATGCTAAAGAAATAGAAGACTAAAATTATATTGGGCATAGACAACAAAACTCTTTACAAATTCTTAAATAATTGTTATAATCGTAATTGCTTTTGAGCATATTTAATCCGCTGTAATAATTTATATGATTGAATATTAATATATTATAGAAAGGACATGAAAATATGAGTACGTTAATTGAAAAAATTAATAAAAAGCATATTAAACCTGATGTTCCTGAGTTTAGAGTTGGAGATACTGTAAAAGTTGATGTTTGGGTAAAAGAAGGTAAAAAAGAAAGAATCCAAGCTTTCCAAGGTCTAGTTGTTAATATAACTGGTGGTGGGGTTTCCAAAACCTTTACGGTTCGTAAGAAAAGTGGAAATGTTGGCGTTGTCAGAATTTTCCCTGTAAATAGTCCGACTATTGATAAGATTACAGTTATTAAAAAAGGCGTTGTAAGACGTGCTAAACTTAACAATATTCTAAAAGGAATGAAAAAGGAATTTAAAGTTAAAGAAAGAAATTAGAGAATATTGCTCTAATTTTTTTATGAAAAAGGGTGAAGAAATGAAAATATTAAAAGAAGTATATCCATATATTATCATATTAGTTGTTGTTATTTTAATCAGAACTTTTATTGCGACCCCAGTTAAAGTTGATGGCTCTTCTATGTTTCCGACTTTAAAAGGCAACGAAATAATGATTTTAAATAAATTAGGAAAACCAAAACGTTTTAGTATTGTTGTTGTGGCTCAAGAACCAGATGATTTAATCAAAAGAGTCATTGGTCTTCCTAATGAAACAATTGAAATAAGTAATAATAATATTTATATTAATGGTAAAAAAATCCAAGATAAATATGGAGATGGGACAACTAGTAATTACCAAAAAATAAAACTGAAAAAAGATGAATATTTTGTTTTAGGTGACAATCGCGAAAATTCTCGTGATAGTCGTTCGATTGGTCCGATAAAAAAAGAAAAAATTAAAGGAACAACAAGTATTGTTATTTTTCCCTTTAATAAAATTGGCAAAGTAAATTAAAATATGTATAAAATCACTTGTTTATGCATATTTTTTTTGATAGAATAGATTTGGCTTGTTAGTCAAATAGACATGTTTAGGGATTTATATTGCGAGTGCCGAAGAGGTGTGATATAAAGTTGAACTAAGCAGATGAATTAACGAAGGAGGAATGATTATGGAAGCCGTAGTTTCTATGAGTTATTTATTAGAAGCTGGAGTTCATTTTGGTCATCAAACAAAAAGATGGAATCCCAAAATGAAAGAGTATATTTTTACAACAAGAGATGACATTTATATTATCGATTTACAAAAAACAGTAGAGTGTATTGAAAAAGCTTATGCTGCTATTAAAGAGATTGCTGCAAATGGAGGAACTTTCTTATTTGTAGGTACTAAAAAGCAAGCAAGTGAAGCAAGTAAAGAAGAAGCCTTACGTTCTAAATCTTTCTATGTTACGGAAAGATGGTTAGGTGGAACTCTTACTAACTTTAGAACAATTAGAAGAAGAGTAAAAAGATTAGAAGAAATCGAAAAAATGGAAGAAGATGGAACATTTGATGTTCTTCCTAAAAAAGAAGTAGTAGGACTTAAGAAAGAATATGAAAAATTAAATAGAGTTCTTTGTGGTATTAGAGATATGAATAAATTACCACAAGCTATGATAATAGTTGATCCTAAAAAGGAAATAAATGCTATTAGAGAAGCTAGAAAATTAAATATTCCGGTATTTGGAATTGTTGATACAAATTGTGATCCAGATGATGTTGATTACGTTATTCCTGGTAATGATGATGCTGTTCGTTCTGTTAAAGTAGTATTAGGAGTATTAAATAATGCTATTTGTGAAGCTAATGGTTTAGAAATGGTTGATTATGTAACCGAAGAAGATAAAAAAGGTAAAAAAGAAACGAAAATGCCAGATATGAACGAAGTAGCTAAACCAAAAGAAGAAACTAAAAAAGAAGTTAAAGAAGAAGTAAAAGTTAAAGAAGAAAAGAAAGAACCTGCAAAAAAAGAAACTGCCAAAGAAACTAAAAAAGAAGAACCAAAAGAAGATTTAGCTAGTAAAACTTTAACTGAGCTTAAAGCTATTGCTAAAGAAAGAGGTATTAAAGGTTATTCAACAATGAAAAAAGATGAATTAGTTCAAACTTTAAATAAATAGAAAGAAGGGAAAAAATGATTAGTGCAAAAGATGTAAAAGAATTACGTGAAGCTACTGGAGCTGGAATGATGGACTGTAAAAAAGCCTTAAGCGAATGTAATGGCGATATGGCTGCAGCAACTGATTGGTTAAGAGAAAAAGGTTTTGCTAAAGCTAGTAAAAAAAGTTCACGTATTGCTGCAGAAGGTCTTGCTAATATTTTTGTTGATGGCAACAAAGCAGTTATCGTAGAAGTTAATTCCGAAACGGACTTTGTATCCAAAAATGCTGAATTTGTAGAAATGATTGATATCATTGGTAATGCTATTTTAAAAAGTGAAGCAACTACTGTAGAAGAAGCTTTAGAATTAAAGCTGGAAGAGGGAACTATTAATGATTTAATAGTTGCCAAGACTGCTAAAATTGGTGAGAAATTATCTCTAAGAAGAATTGCTGTAATTACTAAAGAAGATACAGATAATTTTGGGGCATATTTACATATGGGTGGTAAAATTGCTGCTTTAACAGTGATTAAAGACGGTAGTGAAGAAATTGCTAAAGATGTCGCAATGCAAGCTGCTGCTATGAAACCTCAATATGTTTTTAAAGAAGATGTTCCGGAAGAAGTTGTGGAAAAAGAAAGAGAAGTATTAAAAGCCCAAGCAATGGAAGAAGGAAAACCAGCAGATATAGCAGAAAAAATGGTAGCTGGTAGAATCAATAAATTTTATAAAGAAATTTGTCTTGCTAATCAAGCGTTCATTAAAGATGGCGATATAGATGTTACTACTTATTTAAAAAATAATAATAGTGAACTTAAAACTATGGTTCGTTATGAAGTAGGCGAAGGAATGGAAAAAAGAGAAGAAAACTTTGCTGAAGAAGTAATGAATCAAATTAAAGGTAATTAAAAATATAGCTAAGATTTAGCTATATTTTTTGTATGTTTTAATATAAATAAACAAGATAATATCACGATTATAAAACCGCCTAAAATAAAACATTCGAGATTATATAAATCTAAGGCTAAATAATAATGTTTATTAAAGACATATACGGCAATCAACATAATTAACACTGTCCAACCTAAATACATTATTTTAGATATAGATGGTTTATTTATGCTCATTTTAAATATCTTCTTGATATTGTAAGCGCTCATAAAACCTAAGACTATTAAATCAAATAACCAAGTGAACGTTAATATATTTTCAATATTCTCAATAAAATTGTAAATTCTCAGTTTCTTTAAAGTCATATATTCGGGGAATCTTAGGATATTTGCTAAAGTTGGTCCTAAAACGCCATTAACAGATATTAAGGTTAAAATAATAGTGCCACTGCCTATTAAATATCCGAAAATAAAGTCTTTATAATTTAGTTTAACTTTATCTACATTAACTAAAAGTAAAGATGGCACCGTACTTAATAAAGCGTAGACAATGCTGGCTTTTATAATGCCTAATTTATGACCATAAAGAAAAGGCAGAAAATTATTATAATCCGTAATTATTAAACTAGAGCCGACTTTAAAGGCAAAGATAACAAGACTTATAGGAAGTAATATTTCGGCCACTTTGGCAAAAGAAGCAACACCTTTGTAATTACCATATATTATTGTCAGTAAAACCGCAATGGCAATGATAATTGATGGTGTTTGAGGTAATAAAAATGATGATGTCATAGTAGTTAAAGATAAAAAAACATCATGGATACAAAAAGAAGCAAGCAGAAGAACTAGTATTTTGGTTATAGAACCCCAAAAACCATGTTTTAAAAATTGGCTAAAATTTAAATTACCTTTTTTTAAATAGTAAATTAAACTAATTATTCCTAATCCGATTAAAGTCCCAATAATCCCGCTTATCCAGGCATCATTTTTGCTTAAATGAAATATTTTGGTAATACCTAGACCAAAAAATAATGATCTAGTTAAAAAGAAACTTAATATTTTATATTGTCTTTTAGTTATCAATTTATCACCTCAAATGCTTGGCCATTTCTATTTACTTCTAAATTTACCTCAATTTTGTAATTTAATTTTTTCCAAATGTTTTTTTCATATTTAACGGGATAGGTTCGATAATATAAATTCCTTATGCCCAGAAAATCACTATTAGTATCGATAGATTTTTCAATTAATTTTTTGATATCTTTTTTAATTAGTTTGCTAAAATCTTGAGAGAGCTTTTTGTTAATCTTGCCGGTTCTTAAGACGTAATCTTTATTTAAACAACGAATTAATCCTTCAGCATTAACTTTTATATGCACTGTATTATTTTTAAGTTTTATTTTCGTATTATTTTTATATACTGTTATGGCAATATTTTGTTTACTATATAAGGCATTTTCGACTTTATCGTTTAAAAGATTAACAGTTTGCGATTCATTTTTAGTTAAATATTCTTTTAACTTATCCTTAATGAAAACTCCGGAACTTGCTAAAGATATTTTGGAATTATTTAATGTAACGGAAGGAATAAGAATATCTTTTTTACCTTCTTTTAATTGGGCATATAAATAATCAAATTCACTATGTAAATCAAATATTTCGGCATCATTTTGATTTTTAAATAAACCAATTAAAGCATTGGATACAACTGGTTCATTTTTAATTTTAGTTGCTAAGATTTTTTTGGCACTAGTATCTTTAGCAATAATATAATAAAAGTTGTTAGAAATATGAATATCTCTAAATAAATAATTGGATAGATGTTTAATGCCTTCCTTTTGAGCCAATGATTCATCTAATAAAACTACTTGTAAATGATCAAAGATAACTTTTTTATCAACTTTGCCAATCGTATTATTAAAGGCTTTGGCAGGATTTTCCCCTTGACCTGTGACGAGCATTGTTTTGGATTGGCTTTGACTACCGGAATCATCTTTCTGTAAAATAATTATTTCAAAAGTTATTTCGTATTTATTATTTTTATAAGCAGCGGCGATACCGGAAATTATTGCGGTATCATTTAATTCGGTGTAATCATAGCAACCTGTAAAAAAAAGCAGAGTAATAATTAAGATAATAATTTTTTTCATATTTTATTTTCTCCCTGAGAAACATAATTTTTATTGGTCAGCATTTTGCTGCGGAGACGATCTTTAATTTTCGGTTTTTGAAATAATTCTTTTCGAAAATAATTTAGATCAAAAGGTGCCAGTGGGTAAGAAAAAGGTTTATCATAAGAAGAAGTATTACATAAATGTGTCAGAAAAATAACCCCGGCTATTACTAGGCCAAATAAGCCAAAAAAGGCAGCGGCCAGTAAGAATAAGAAGCGAAAATGTCTTATCGAATTAATAAATTCTAATTCGGTAAATATTAAGCTAGTAATGAAAGTTAAAGCAACCACAATAATCATAATAGGGGAAACTATGCCCGCTGTTACGGCTGATTCTCCTAAAATTAAAGCTCCTAAGATGGAAATAGAACTACCATAAGAAGAGGGAAAACGAATATCGCTTTCTCTTAGAACTTCACAAATTAAAAGCATTATAATTGCTTCTACCGCAGCGGGAAAGGGGACCCCATCTCTTTGGGTGGCAAAATTAACTAAGAGATTTAAAGGAATAACTTCAGGATTATAATTTATAATTGCAATATAAAGAGCGGGAACTAAAATAGTTAAAATCAGACAAGCTAAACGAATAACTTTTAAAAAATTAATATTTAAACTTTTACTATATTGATCGACTTGCGGATTAATATAATCTACAAAAAATACGGGTAAAACTAGTGCAAAAGGCGAAGTATCCACTAAAATAACAATTCGTCCTTCTAACAAATTAGCTGAAGCATAATCCGGGCGTTCTGTTGATCTAATTGTCGGAAACGGTGATTTATTATTTTTTTCTAAAAGTTGATGAATATTACCAGAATCAATAATACCGTCAATATCAATACTTTTGAGCTGTTGTTTTACTTTTTTTACTGTTGCTTCCTCGGCAATATCATTTAGATATAATATTGATACTTTAGTTTTGGTCTTACGTCCTATAATAAAATCCTCATTAATTAAAGTATTAGATTTAATACGTCTTTTAATTAAACCTAAATTATTTTGAATATTTTCATTAAAGGCATCTTTAGGTCCATAAATAGCCGGTTGGGTTTCAGGTGTGGTAATACTCCGATTAATATCGGCTTTGACTTCGACAGCATAAGCGTCATTTTCATAAATAATTAAAACAAAGCCATTTCCTAAATAAAATTCTAATTGGTCATATTTTTGAATTTTGGTTGTATTTGGTCCTGCTATTAATGATTCTAAATTATGCCCATTTTTTTTATTGGTTAAAGAGAGTTCTTTTAAAACATAATCATTAATGCGATCGCTACTAGAAACACTTTCTAAATATATGATATAAATATTATTAACGGTTTTTATTATTAAATCGGAGCTGTCAAAAAATTCCTTTTGTAAACGTTCCACAATTTTGTTCATATTCTTCACCATTTTTATTCTTGGCAAAATATGGTAGTTATATGCATTTTATCTTGGTGATTTTCAGAAAATATATTATAATAATACCTGCAGGTGAGAGTATGGAAAAATTATTTCAAGTAATGAATTTAAATAATCAAAAAAAGGTAGGGAATTTAACTAGTGAAGCTAAAGGCAAAGTTAAAAGTACCAAACATTTTCCAATTTTTAATATAGATAATGAAGAATATATATTTAAACCGCTTTCTAAAACGAAACCTTATACAACGCCGTTATTTGCTTATAGTGAAGTATATTGGTCTTATATTGTCAAAACATATTTTGATAATCAGGCGCCGTTATATCGTTTAGCAATTTATGAAAATATGTCTAAAGAACAAGAAAAATATTATAATAAAGGAACGATAGTTAAAAATCTAGTTAATCACAAACAAAAATTAGTTAATATATATGAATATTTTCTAGATCATCCAGAAAATAATTTAGATATAGAAAATTATATTAATTATTGTGAAAAATTTTATGATTATAAAAATATTTTAGAAACTAAATTTTTAAAAAACAATCCCCAATTGGGGCGCAAGATTGCAGAGCAAATATTATTATCTATTTTAAGAGGTGATCAAAATTATCATTATGAAAATGTTAATTTAATTGCTGAGGAAGAGCAAATCATTGATGTCGCTCCACCAATAGATTACGAATTCTCAACTATGTTTTTTTGCCCTGAATTTCTTGATAAACACATTATGGCGGTAGATGCTTTTTATAATTCTTTAATTCCTATTAGTCAAGATTGGTTACAAACTATAATGTCGGAATCAGGAATGTCTAAAGAAGAAGTAATGGAAAAATTTCAATCAGCCAATTATAGAAATTTAATAACGATTATAAAACTATACCCTGATTTAATAACGGAATTTTTAGCTAAATTAAACAAGCTAATGCAAGATATTAACACTTTAAAAATTACTGATGAAAACAATTTTATTACACCTTTTAATAGTTATTATTTTCAGGTCGGTCAATTTCGTTACAAACAAAAGGATGAAGAAGCAGCCAAAAAAGCCGAAGATTTATTAAAGCTAGTTGCTATCGATAAAGAAAAATGTTTTAATGAAATAATTAAAGAAACCTATTTTAGTGCCTATTATTTAACTAATATTATTCAAAAGTATCAAGCTTTAATTTCTCTTGATATTCCTAATTTGGAAAATTTAACATTTGAAGAAATCGAAAAATTATTAAATGAAAAAACAAACTTTAAAAGAGTATTATTTAAATAATTATCTAAAGTTTGTTTCTTTTTTTAATTTTAGTAAATTATTTTGTTCTAATGACTTAAAATCATAAGAAGGTGTGTTATCGATTTTAGTGTAATTTGCGAATATAGCTAAACGATATTCTTGATTTAAAATAAAAATATTATAGACAATAGTATTTTTTATATTTAAAGAATTTTTATATCCGTTTATTTCATAAATAATTTGATAATTATTAGTTATTTGATCCACTAAACCTGGAATAAAAGATTGATGGCTGCAACTAGGTTTAATAGCGACTTTCAAATGATTATCTTGAATTAGTTCCATATAAGTAACATCATCTTCCTGCCAAATAGAGCCGAGAAGGTTATCGCTATTATCAGTTATTAAGTAATCATAACTAATTTTTCCTACAATATTAAAAATTTTTAGTAGATAATTTAGAATATCATTCATCCCAGACACCCCTTTCAAATATAGGTATAATACCATATTTTTATATTTTTGCAATAATAAGTTGCATAAAAGAGTTTTCTAAGATAAGATAACTTTGGTGATATTATGGCAATAATTAATAAACTTGATCACTTTGGTAGAGGAATAATTTTTGATGAAAAAATTACCTTCGTTAATTATGCTTTACCTTCCGAAGAGATAGATTATCAAATTATTAAAAAAAGCAAAAAGTATAATCTTGCCCAAATAACTAATTTAAAAACCAAAAGTGCCGATCGCGTAGATGTGCCTTGTCCTTATTTTTTTAAGTGTGGAGGTTGTGCTTTAGAACATTTAAAATACTCTAGAACTCTCGAGTTTAAAAAAGAAAAAGTGGAAGAAATTCTTAATAAATATGCGAAAATTAAAAGTAATATAAATGTTATTGAAAATCCTCATCCTTATAATTATCGAAATAAATTATCTTTAAAGATTAAAAATGGTAAACTAGGTTTTTATGAAACAAAAAGTCATAAATTGGTAGAAATTACGCAATGTTTATTAGCTCAAGAAAGTATTAATCAAATAATTAAGGACATTTCTTACTTTCATTTAAAAAATGCCGATATAACTTTTAGAACGAATTACAATAATGAATTATTAATTATTATTCAAACTGCTGATAAAATAAATATTGATTTACCTTATTTAACTCAAAAACATAAAATAGTAGGAATCATAATAAATGATGCTATATTTTATGGTGAAGATAAATTTATAGAAAAAGTTGCTAATAGATTATTTCAGGTTAGTTATAATTCTTTTTTTCAAATTAATCCCTATGTAACTTCAAAAATTTTTGAGATAGTAACTGAAAATGTACAAAAGGAAAGTATTGTGGCGGACTTATATTGTGGTGTGGGAACTCTAGGAATTGTTGCTGCTCAAAAAGCTTGTCAAGTTTATGGTATTGAAATCGTACCGAATGCAATCAAAAATGCCTTGATAAATAAAAAAATGAATAAATGCTCTAATATTGAATTTTGTTTAGGGGATGCTAAAGAGGTTATTGATAAAATAAAAGCCAAGATTGATACAATTATTATCGATCCGCCTCGTAATGGGCTTAGTCAAGAGGCTTTAAGTAATATTTTAAAAATCACTCCTAAGGATTTAATATATATTTCGTGTGATCCTATGACTTTAGCTAGGGATTTAAAAGTTTTAAAAGAGAAATATATAATAAAAAAAATATATATTGCCGATATGTTTAGTTATACTTATCATGTAGAAACTGTATGTATTTTAAGTCTAATATAAACTTTTATAATGGGATTAAAGTAGAGTAGAGAATTTTAAAAATAATTCTTTTTTTAATAATAAATGATTTATATTTAGTTAAAAAAATATATGAAAACAAAGTAAAGGAGGAAATTATTTTAATGCATAATTTAATTAATAAAGATGTTTATATCGATGATTTTTCTAAAATTGTCGAAATGATTGAAACTAGAAGAGATAATGCTTATAGAAAAGTAAATGAAGAGCTTATCGCCTTATATTGGGATGTAGGATGTTTTGTCAGTGAAAAAGTTCAAAGTAATAAATGGGGTAGCAAAGTGGTTGATAATTTAGCAATGTTTATAAAAGATAAATATCCTACTTTAAAAGGATTTAATAGACGTGGGATTTATAGAATGAAACAATTTTACGAAACATATAAAGATGATGAAATTGTGTCACCACTAGTGACACAATTAAGTGGACTAATAACTTATTAATTTTATCAGGAACCAAAACAAGAGAAGAAAGACAATTTTATATTAAAATGGCTATAAAAAACAATTATTCAAAAATTGAATTGGATAGACAACTTTCAAGTGGTTATTATGAAAGGTATATGCTATCTGATAGAACAATAAAACCATCAGTAAATAAAACAATTGATGAAGGTGATTATCCAAATACTAAATTGTTAGATGTATATTCATTAGAATTTTTAAATTTACCGAATGAATATTCGGAAGTTGATTTAAGAAAAGCTATTATAAATAATTTAAAAAATTTTATTTTAGAAATTGGCAAGTCTTTTACATTTGTTGGGGAAGAATATAGAATCCAAGTTGGTAATGAAGATTTTTTTATTGATCTTTTATTTTATAATCGCGAATTAACTTGTTTAGTAGCTTTTGAATTAAAAGTTGGCAAATTTAAACCTGAATATGTTTCCAAAATGGATTTTTATTTAGAAGCTTTAGATAAACAAGAAAAAAAATATAATGAAAATCCAAGTGTTGGAATAATATTATGCGCGGATAAAGATGAAAAAGTGGTAGAATATGCCATGAGCAGAACAATGTCTCCCACAATGGTTGCGGAATATAAATTAAAATTAATAGACAAAAAAATATTAGAAAATAAATTAAAAGAAATTTCCGTTTTTATAGAAAAAGACAAATAATATTTTAAATTAGAATAATGGAATAGGAGGTAAGTATGACTATAGAAGAGGAAATATTTAAAAGAGCCAAGATTGATTTTGCTAAATTATGTAAATATGGTTTTAAAAAGAATAATTTATTATATAAATATTCTCAAAATATCATGCATAATACTTTTCGAATTGATATTGAAATAAATAACGCAGGAATAGTCAAAGGGAAAATTTTTGATTTATCTTTTGAAGATGAATATACTAATTTTCGAATAGAAGATAATAGAGGATCATTCCAAAATAAAGTTAGGGACGAATTTATAAATTTATTGCAAGATATTAAAGATAAATGTTCTACAAGGGAAGTATTTATATATGAGCAGACTAATAGAATTGCTAAAGCAATTACGCAAAAATATGGTGATGAGCCTGAATTTGAATGGGAAAAGTTTCCAGGATATGCAACTTTTAAAAATAATAATAAATGGTATAGTATTATAATGAATCTTAATTTTAATAAACTAGGGGAGAATTCTTCTAAAAAAGTAGAAATAATTAATTTAAAGCTAGATCCAACTACTATAGAAAATTTCTTAAAGCAAAAAGGATTTTACCCTGCTTATCATATGAATAAAAAACATTGGCTTACGATTATCTTAAATGATACCATCTCGGATGCAAAAATAATGCAGTTAATTGCCCAAAGCTATAGCTATACTATATCTAAAAAAATAAAGCAAAATAGTAAAAAATGTGATAGACTATAGGGAAAAGGAGAGATTTACATGAAAAAAGTTATTAGTATATTTTTAACAATTATAATGTTTTTTACAGCCTTAGACATTATCGCAACTTATTCTATTCGAAATATTTTATCAAGTGATGCGATGCAAGAGTTAATTAAAGAAACGAATGTTACGGAAATAATTGAAGAAGTTAAAGAAGATGGAAAGTTAGATTTTGTTTATCAAGAAGCCGAAAAATACGGAGTTAGTGAAGATAAAGTTGATGAAGTTGTAGCGTCCGAAGAGGCCAAAGAATATTATGGTACTATCTTACAAAAATATTTGGATGGAACTGACATTACCTTAGATGAAGACACGCAAAAATTACTAGATATTGCTACTGAAAAATATAATATAGATTTAACAGAAGATCAAAAAGAAGAATTAAAAGAAAATATTAATGAGGTAGTTATTGTTAATAAAAAAGAAAATGTTAATAATGAGTTAGCTAATAATATAAACAAATATACAAATTTTGTAAAAAACAATGCTTTATATATTATTGCTATTGTTAGTTTAATTGTGCAAATATTATTAATTGGTATTCTAAATATTAAAAAAAGAAATTTTATGAGTTATTTTGCAGTTTGCCTATTATTACTTGCTATATTCATGGGTTTAGGTACATTTGGTTTGCAAATAGTTTTAGCCATTTTAAATCAAAGTGTAAATATTAATTTAGTCAAATTATTTGGCAGCATTCTTCAAAAAGGATATATATTTAGTCTAGTACTATTTGTGTTAATGATTATTTTCTTCGTCATAAATAAAAAAATTAAAATAAATGGGTCAATGGAGAAGGAAAATGAACATTAAAAATTACTATGTAAGTGATATAGAGGCTTTTAAAGATAAATTGCTAAAAGAGTTAATTGCCCATAATATTTCTTTTGTTGTAGTAGATAATGAAATTCATTATGCAAACAATATAATAAGATTTAATAACAAGACTATTAAAGTAAATAATCAAAAAGAGCAAAGAAAACAATATCGGAATGCTCTAATTAAATTATTTTTAAAAGAAGAAACTGCTGATAAAAAAGATTATGATATTCTTAAAAATAATACAAAATTTTCAAAGGCAGATAATTATCATAAATTTAAAAATTATTATAAAATCCAACCGCAAATGCGTAGTTTAAAAAAATATCATTAAGGTAATTAGGCCATAATGGTTATATAAAAATATGAAATGCATATATATTGACATTATATATTAATTTATCTATAATAAAAGCCTTTAGAAAGAGGGATAAATATGCTAAGTGATGGTGATAGAAAATTATTAATTTCTAAAATAACAAAATATATAGACTTAGGCGGGTATAGAGAAAAATTGTCAGAACTTGAAGATAAGATTATAAGTTTTCAAGATGCTGATTTATCATTATATTGGATAAGAAATATTTCTCCTGATAGGGCGAAGGATCATGTAGATATCATATCCAATACTCAAAACCCTGAAAAGATGTGGTTATTATTATTTAATGGTAAAATGGGAAAGAATCATATGTATATTCTGGCTAAAAATATAATGAAAGCCAATAATGAAACTTATATTGCTAAATTATTGGATAAGAGGATAGCGAGAAAATTAAAAATGAATGGGTCAGTAATTGAGTGGTTATCTACTTATGGTAGCAAAGAGGTAATTTATCAAACTCTTATGGAACCTATAGAACTTGAATATATTTACCAAAAAAAATTAATATTGGCAATATATTCAAAATTAACGAAAGAAGAAATATTTAGGTTAAAAGCAAAAATAGGTGAAACATCTTCCGTTTTAGATGATATAGAGCATGAGCTACAAAAGCAACAAGCTTATGAGGAAGTAATAACTTTTGTTAACACTCTCGTCCCAATAAAAGTTAATTAGCGTTTTAAAACAGGGGTTATTCCCTTTTTTTCGTTGTTTAATAATTCAAGATATTGATTGGCTTTATTTCCCCAAATAATTTGCACTTTACCGCAATTTTGACATATTCTTTTATAATAAGTTTGCGGACCAATGATTTTTTCACCCCATAAAATAATTTCATCATAGTAGCCATCACTAGGAAGAGTATTAGCATAAACATATAACTAGAAAAAATATATAATTGAAAACAAATTTTTAGTTTTTGTTGCTTTTACTAATTATTTCTTTTATAATAAAGACTCATAGAAATGAGGAAAATATGTTAAGCTCTGAAAATAGAAAAGTTTTAGTTGAATCTTTAGATAAGTTTTTAAATAATAAAAATAATCATGGGGAAAAGTTATTAAGCATTGAAAAAAATATAGTAGCTCTTAATGATGCTGGATTATCTATCTATTTTGCTGAAAATGTTCCTAATGCTAATATTAAATCTCATTTGGAAGTAGTTATAAAAAGCAATGACTCCCAAAGTATGTCGTATTTTCGTAGTATGCTTACTATAATGGGATATGACGAATTGAAATCTGATTTAGAAAGAGCTATTTTGACTACCGGCAATGAAGATGCTATTAGAGAATTGTGCTATTCGTTTAATTGTGATATAAACGATTCATTAAGACAGGAAGCACGTGAGTGGTTATTTTAAAATGGCAGTAAGGAGTGCTTAATATATTATGTACTGATCGAAATTAATAAGGAGGGAAATATCATTTTTATAAAGAGAATTTTAGAAAAATTATATCCTCAATTAACTGATGCAGAGCGCAATATATTAAGACAAAAATATCCTAATTATATAAAAAGCATAGAACGTAATTATCAGGAGACTGTTGAGTTAGAAAAATTAACTCAATTGGTAAGAGAGTTAAATTCTCATAATTAATAATAAAAAAAGGAGATAAATTGTAATGAAAAAAGAAACTGAAAAAAACCCTACAATTACCAATATTATTGAACGTATTGAAGAATATTTAAAACAAGAATTTTCTAGAAACCTTTTATTAAAATTAGAACCCCAAATTTTGAAAATACAAAATGCAGAATTATCTTTATGGTTTGTTGAAAATGTTCCGAACTCTAAAATTTCAGATCATCAAGCCATCGTTATGCAATATGGAAGCTTTGCTGATCAAAAAGATTTTGCTTCTTATGTTCCTGGCGCTGATATATCGCTAATTGGTAAGAACATTGCAGAAAAATATAAAGATAGCGATACAGATTATATTTATGATTTTTTAAATGATGTTGATGTTGACGTAAAGGAAGCAATTCACTATATGGTAGAAGTATGGAATAAATTAAACGAAGAACAACGCCAAACACTTTATATAAAGTATGTTGGTGGTGTGTATGATACAATTTTTAAACAGAACTTAGCTGTCATAAAAGAAAACAAGGCTTTACAACAAGTAGATGAAATATCAGCACTTATTAGAACTTATCAAAATCAAAGTAAAAAAGCTTAAATACTAGTTAAATCTAGTATTTTTTGTTATAATTTTATAGAAGGATATGATAAGATGAAAGATTTAAAAGTCGTATTTATGGGAACTCCTGATTTTTCTGTCCCAGTTTTAAATACTCTAATTGAAAATACTAATGTATCTTTAGTAGTTTGTCAGCCTGATAAATTAGTTGGAAGAAAACAAACTCTAATGGCACCGCCTATTAAAAAGGTTGCTTTAGAACATAATATTAAAGTATTTCAACCTGTTAAAATCAAAGAAGATTATGAAGAGATAATTAATGAGCAACCTGATATAATAATTACTTGTGCTTACGGACAAATAATTCCTAAAAAACTTTTAGATCTACCAGGATACGGTTGTATTAATGTTCACGCTTCTTTACTGCCAAAATTAAGAGGGGGAGCACCAATTCATCATGCTTTAATAGATGGATATGAAAAAACAGGTATTACGATTATGTATATGGCTGAAGGTATGGACGATGGTGATATCATTGCCCAAGAAGAATATGTTATAAAAAAAGAGGACAATGTCGGTATTTTACATGATACTTTAGCAAAAATGGGAGCTAAACTTTTAATAGAAACTTTGCCAATGATTATCCAAGGGACTAATAAAAGAGTAAAACAAAATCCGAAAGAGGTAACTTTTGCTTATAACATTAAAAGAGATGAGGAACATTTAGATTTTCATGATTCCTGTCAAAATATATATAATAAAGTACGCGGATTAAATCCTTGGCCGTTAGCTAATATAATTTTAGATGGAAAAGAAGTTAAAGTTTTGGAATGTGAATATAAACTCCAACAAACGCATAATATTGCGCAGGTTTGCGAACTGACAAAAGATGCTATCGGAATATCTGCTCAAGATGGTATTATTTATTTAAAAACTATAAAACCTTTTTCCAAAAAAATAATGACTGTTAAAGATTATTTAAATGGAATAAAAAAGGATGAATTATTAAATAAAGAAGTAAAGTAGGTGAGATAAATGTTTCGTAAAAAGGAGCCTAAATATAAACAAACTAATCCTGATGATCCTTGGATTATTAAAACTTGGCAAACACCGAGAGGACGAGCTGCTTTAAAATTAGGTATATATGGAGTTTTTATACTATTAGTTTTACTACTTATTTTCTTTAGATCTGATTTATCTCCCAAAGTATATAAAACTGTATATACTCCTTATAAGAAAGATAATAGTACGAAAATAGAAGATTTAAAAAAGAACAATTTTGCTTATAAATACACGATAACTATTAATGAAACCAAAATTTTATATTATGGTAATAAGCTTTTAAATATCGAAAGTGGCTATAAAGAAGATATTAATGGGATAATAAAATATATTAAAGAAAATGATAAAGTTTATAAAGTTGGTCTTACGGAAAAAGAAGAAATGACTAATTTATATGAAAATCTAAATCCTAATTATTTTAGTGTAAATTATATTATGGAATTAATAGAACCTCAATTTTTAGAAAATAAAGATAATGAGCAAAATTATATTTTGGATAATGGAGTAGAGATTAGTATTAAGTCGGATAATTCTGATATTAAAAATATTATCATAAAAGATGGTGCGGCTTTATATGAATTAGAATATTCAAATATTGGTAAAGTTACCCAGAATGATATTGAAAAGTAGGAGTTTTATGGAAAATATATTTGATTATCGTTTAGATCAATTAGAAGATTACTTTTTAAGCATTAATGAAAAAAAATTTAAAGCTACGCAAATCTATGATTGGTTATATAAAAAGCAAGTTTTTGATTTTACGCAGATGACTAATTTAAAAAAAGATTTAATTATTAAATTACAAGAAACATTTACCATTAATTCCTTAGAAATTATCAAAAAACAAACGGACAAAGACACGAAGAAATATCTTTTTAAATTAGCTGATGAAAATTTTGTGGAAAGTGTCTTAATGTATCATGATTATGGAGTTAGTATATGTGTGTCTAGTCAAGTTGGCTGTAATATGGGCTGTGCTTTTTGTGAAAGCGGACGCTTAAAGAAAGTCCGAAATTTAAAAACGCATGAAATGGTTGAACAAATCTTATTAGTAACCCAAGATATAAAAGAGCGCATATCATCCGTTGTCATAATGGGGATTGGAGAACCCTTTGACAATTATGATAATGTAATGAATTTTATTAAAATAATTAATAATGATAAAGGTTTAGCTATTGGTGCTCGTCATATTACTGTATCTACTTGTGGTATTATTCCCAAAATTAAAATGCTTATGGCCGAACCGCTTCAAATAAATTTAGCAATTTCCTTACATGCTCCAAATAATGCCTTGCGTAGTAAATTAATGAAAATAAATAAAATTTATGATATTGATAATTTAATTGCTACTTTAAAAGAATATATTAAAAAAACTAATAGACGAGTTACCATAGAATATGTTACACTTAATGGTGTTAATGATAGTAGAGAGTGTGCACTAGAATTAGCTCATTTATTAAAAGGAATGAATGCCTATGTTAATTTAATTCCTTATAATGAAACAAATAACTTAGGATTTAAAAAATCGTCAAAACAAACAATTTTAGAATTTTATGACACTTTAAAGAAGCAGAAAATTAATGTCACTATTAGGCGTGAATTTGGTTCTAAAATAGATGCAGCGTGTGGACAATTAAGAAGCAAAGAGGTGGATGCATGAAAACATTTTATTTAACAGATGCGGGAAGAGTTCGAGATCATAATGAGGATAGCGTAACAATTTTAAAAAATATTAATAATGAATATTTAATGATTGTGGCTGATGGAATGGGCGGTCATAGAGCGGGAGAAGTTGCTTCTTCTTTAGCTGTTACCCATTTAGGAAAAAGATTTACAGAAATTGCTTCTTTAGGAAGTAAATTAGATGCCGTAAATTGGTTAAATGATAATATTAATGAAATTAATAAAGGTATAATTGATTACACTAAGCAATATCCAGATACAACTGGAATGGGTACGACGTTAGTTGTAGCTTTATTAACTCAAGATTATTTAATATTTGGTAATATTGGAGATTCTCGTGGGTATGTTTTAAAAAATAATAAACTTCATAAAGTCACGAAAGAACATACTTTAGTTAATCTTTTAGTCAGTACGGGTGAGTTAAGTGAGGAAGAAGCTATCAATCATCCTAAAAAGAATGTCTTAATGAAGGCTTTAGGAGCTGCCGAATCATGCGAACTAGATATTTTTGATGTTGATAAAGATATTGATGGTATTATGTTGTGCAGTGACGGATTAACTAATATGCTAACTAAAGAACAAATTGAAAAAGTCTTAAATGATGAAGAATTAACTATGGAAGATAAAGTAAGAAAGCTAATTAGAAAGAGTAATGCTAGGGGTGGCACCGATAATATAACAGTAGCGTTTTTATTGAAGGAAAGTGAGGATGCTGGTCTATGATAATGAAAGGTCAGAAGATTAATGATCGTTATCAAATTATAAAAACTATTGGCGAAGGGGGCATGGCCAATGTTTATCTAGCATATGATACTATTTTAGATCGCAACGTAGCTGTTAAAGTATTACGCGGGGATTTAGCTAATGATGAGAAATTTGTTCGTCGTTTTCAAAGAGAAGCCCTTTCAGCAAGTAGTTTATCTCATCCTAATATAGTGGAAGTTTATGATGTTGGTGAAGATAATGGCCAATATTATATAGTTATGGAATATATTGAAGGTAAACATTTAAAACAACTTTTAAAAAAACGTGGAAACTTAACAATTACCGAAGTAATTGATATTATGTTACAAATTACCGATGGTATAGCAGTAGCTCATGATTCGTATATTATTCATCGAGATATCAAGCCGCAAAATATTATGATTTTAGAAAATGGGTTAGTCAAAATCACTGATTTTGGGATTGCTATGGCAATGAATGCCGCACAACTTACTCAAACTAACTCGGTAATGGGATCAGTCCATTACTTGCCTCCTGAGCAGGCGAGTGGTTCGGGTTCTACTTTACAAAGTGATATCTACTCAATGGGAATTTTAATGTATGAGCTTTTGTGTGGTCATTTACCTTATAGAGGCGATAATGCGGTTGAAATTGCTTTAAAACATTTAAAAGAGCCATTACCATCAATTAGAGAATATTTGCCAAATCTTCCGCAAAGTGTGGAAAATGTCATTTTAAAAGCTACTGCTAAGAATCCTAAAAATCGTTATGCTGATGCTAGAGAAATGCATGAAGATTTAAAAACAGTTATGGACGATTCCCGCGTAGATGAGCCAAGATATGTTTATCCTTATCCCGAGGATGGCTTAGAAGACGCGGAAGTTACAAAAGATTTACAAGTCAAAGAAGAGCCAGAAGAAGAGGAAGAAGTTGTGGCTAAACAAATTACTAAAGATGATTTGAAAAAACAAAATAAACTTTTAATTATTTTAGGTTCTATTTTTGCCGGATTAGTTATTATTACTACAACTATTGTTTTAATATTGCCAATATTAACGGGTGGTAAAGAAGTAACCGTTCCAGATGTGGCGGGAATGAGTGTCAAAAAAGCTATTAAAACTTTACAAGATAAAGGTTTTAAAATAGCTGATGATCAAAAAGAAACTGCTTCGGATGATATAGAAGAAGGCAAAGTTGTTAAAACTAATCCAGCTAGTGGATCAAAAAAAATTAAAGGTAAAGAAGTAACTTTATATGTTTCCACTGGTAGCAATCAAATTACAGTTGAAGATTATACCGGCCAAAATTATATTGAAGTTAAAGCAAAATTGGAAGTTCAAAATATTTATGTTGTCGTTGAAAAGAAAGATGTGGAAAGTTCTAATGAAATAACCGATACGCAAATTATTGGTCAATCTGTTGAAGCTGGTAAGAAATTGAAACCAAAAGAGACAATTACTTTATATATTCCTAATATAACAACTAAATATCCCGATTTTTCTCGAGGATATAGTGTAGAAGCTGTCCAAAATTGGTGTAATACTTATGGCATAACTTTAAATATTGAATATATTGAAACATCTGATTATGCACCAGGGACAATTTATTACCAAAGTAAAACAGTAGGTTATACTGTATCAGCAGGCTCTACGCTAAATATTAAAGTGGCAACAGCTAAAGAAAATGAAACGGCCGGTAATGATGTTAGTGTTCCAGATGAAGAAGATGTTTGTGAAACTACAGGATTATGCTAATGAAGGGAAAAATTATTAAAATAATTAGTAATCTTTATACAGTTCAAGCTAATGGTAAAGAATATGAATGTCGAGCCAGGGGAAAATTTCGCAATGACAAAATTACCCCTTTAGTTGGGGATAATTGTCATATTGATCCAGAAAATAATTATATTTTAGAAATTGAAAAAAGAACGAATAGCTTAGAACGTCCGGCGGTAGCTAATGTAGATTATGCAGTAATTTTAACAAGTGTTGTAAAACCAAATTTATCATTAAATTTATTAGATAAAATGTTAAGTATTATTATACTTAATAAAATTAAACCAATTATATGTTTTTCCAAGTTAGACTTAGCAACTAGCCAGGAAAAAAAGACAATAAAAAAATTAAGTAAATATTATCGTAAGTTGGGTATTTTGGTGATTAGTAATAGACAAGTTGGCAAATTAAAAAAAATATTAAAGGGAAGTGTCGCGGTTTTTACTGGCCAAACAGGAGCTGGTAAATCGACATTACTCAATAAAATTGATAAATCATTAGAACTTAAAACTGGGGAAATATCTGAAGCTCTAGGGAGAGGTAAACATACAACGCGTCATGTAGAATTATTTACTGTAGCTGGTTGCTATTTAGTAGATACTCCTGGTTTTTCGGCTCTTGATCTTAATAACTTTTCTAAAGAAGAAATAAAATCTTCTTTCCCAGAGTTTTCTTTATATCAATGCCAATTTCCTAATTGTATGCACGTTAATGAAAAAAAGTGCGCTGTAAAAGAGGCAGTTGCCCAAGATAAAATTTTAAAATCACGTTACGATAATTATAAAAGTTTTATTAGTGAGAAGTGAGAATATGCAAGTATCAGTATCATTTTTAAAAAGAAAAGATAATTTAAAGGAAACTTTAAAAAAAATAGAGCAAACAAATTGTGATTATATTCATGTAGATGTCATGGATGGTCTTTTCGTTATGGAAAAAACTGAAAATCTTTGTCCTTATTTGCAAAACATATCAAAAAAATTGGATGTGCATCTTATGTGTGCCCATCCTTTAGATTATATTAATGAGTATAAAAATTTACCTACCGAATACATCACAATTCAAGCCGAAATAACCGATAATCTTAATAATTTAATTAATATTATTAAAAAAGAAAATATAAAAGTTGGCCTTGCTATTAATCCAGATACGCCAGTATCTAAAATAGAACCATATTTAGCAAATATTGATCAAGTTTTAGTTATGAGTGTTATTCCTGGTAAAGGCGGGCAGGAGTTTAAAGAAACAGCAATATTAAAAGTCAAAGAGCTTGATAAATTAAGAAAAGAGAATAATTATCATTTTATCATTAATGTTGATGGAGGGATAAATGATCATACTATCACTCTTTTAAAAGATACAGGTTTAGATATGTGCGTTTCGGGTTCTTTTATTTGTTTAAGTGAAAATTTTCAAGAACAGATTAACAAATTACGTTAAAATAAAAACTGCTTCATTAGGCAGCTTTTTTTGTTTCTCTTGCAGTGATTCTAACACTTTTACCATTAATTTTTTTCTTTTGAAGATTAGGTTTTTGTTGTGTTTTAGTAGCATTTAAAGCATGAGAACGTTTGTTTCCAGTTAAAGGTTTTTTAGTTGTTACTTTTTTTGCCATAACTCTTTCCTCCTTTTTAACTAATTCTTTTAAGACTTTATCATAAATAAATCAAGAAGTCAATTTTTATGTTACAATATTTTATGTGATAAATATGAATTTAATTAAGGAAAATTGGTCAAAGAAAGCCTATACTGAATTTCTGCAATATCTAAAAACTTTCAAAGACCCGCAATATTTAGAATTTAATCAAAAAATAGTATCTAGCCAATATAAATTTATTGGAATAAGAATTCCAATCTTAAGAAATATTGCTAAAAAAATATTACAGGGTAACTATGAAAGTTTTTTAAAAGTAATGACCCTAAATTATTATGAAGAAATATTATTAAGAGGCTTTATTATTGCAGGGATTAAGGATACTCTCAAATTAAAAGAATATATCACTTCTTACGTGTTATTAATTGATAATTGGGCGATATGTGATTCATTTTGTAGTAGTCTTAAAATTATTAAAAATAATAAAAAAGAATTTTGGCCATTTTTTAACGATTATTTGAATAGTAAGCATGAATTTTCCGTGCGTGTGGCAATTGTAGTTTTTCTAAATTATTATGTTGAAAAAGAATATTTAAACAGTATATATGAAATATGCCAAAGAAATTTAATCGATAAATATTATGTTGATATGGCAATATCATGGCTTATTTGTGAATGTTTTATTAAATATCCTTCTGCTACCTTTAAATTTTTACAAGAAAGTCACCTTAAACCCTTTATTTTTAATAAAGCTTTAAGTAAGATTAAGGATTCTTATAAAGTAAGTAAAGAAGCTAAAGCTAATTTGGAGAAGTTAAAAAAAGCAAAAATATGTTGTAAAACGCCAAAAATTGTCTGAGTTTATTTGCTTATTTGGTTGGACTTTGGTAAAATTAAATTGTACTAGAGGTGATTTTTAATGGAAGAAAAAACCACTAAAGCAATCTTACAAGAAGTTTTTGAATTATTGGTCGCTGGCAATTATGATGCGACAAGTCAGATTGTAGGATATTTAAACAGTGGAGATCCGGGATATGTTTCTAGTTACAAAGGCGCTCGGGAAAAGATAATTGCACTTGATAGATATGCACTTATTGAAATCATGTTAAAGGAATTTCTTAGTAAATAATGCGTTATTTAGGGCTTGATTTAGGTACTAAAACAGTAGGTGTGGCTATTAGTGATAAAACTAATACCATTGCGAGTAACTTAAAAGTAATCAAATATACTAGTCAAACCAAAGAAGCAATGTTGCAAGAAATTTGTGATTTGATTAATACTTATCATATTACTCATGTAGTTTTAGGATTACCTAAAAATATGGATAATTCTTTGGGCTTTGCCAGTCAAAGAAGCCTAGACTTTCAAAAAGAATTAGCCCAAAAGTGTGATGTGCAAATTGAACTTTTAGATGAGCGTTTGACGACAGTGCAAGCAGAAAATATTTTATTGGATGCTGATTTAAGTCGAAAAAAAAGAAAAAAAGTCATTGATGGGGTGGCGGCGACGATTATACTTGATACTTATTTAAGAATGAAGGGAAAGTAAAAATGAAAGAAGAAAATGATAATCAAAATGTTTTAACACTAGTAAATGACAAAGGAGAACAAATAACTTGTGAAGTTTTATTTACATTTGATAATGATAAAAATAAACAAAGTTATATTGTTTATACCGATAACACTACTGATGAAACTGGCAGTACGAAAGTGTATGCTAGTATTTATGATCCAAGTGGCAAAGATAAGACTTTAAAACCTATTGAAACCGAGGAAGAATGGGCTTTAATTGAAAATATCTTATCTTCTATCCAAGAAAAAGTGGACGCAGAAAGCGAAAAAGATCAATGAAAAAATTAGTAGTGGGATTAATTATTGCTTTAGTTGCCATTATTATTTTAATAATTAGTTTGTATTTTTATTTCTTAGCGCCCGTGGCGAAAAATGATTCCAAAAACATCTCTTTTGTAGTAAAACAAGGCGAAGGAGAAAAACAAATCATTGATAATTTAAAAACGGCCGATTTAATTCGTTGTAAGGAAGCCGCTTATATTTATAACCTTTTTCACAGGGATTATACTTTTAAAGTGGGGACTTTTACTTTAAAGAGAAATATGAGTGTCAAACAAATATTTAAGATCTTAGATAGTGGCAAAACGAAAGAACAAAAAGGAATTAATATTACTTTTAAAGAAGGAAAAAGATATCCTGATTATCTGGAAGAGATATCTAGTTCTTTAAAGATTTCTGAAGATGATTTTAAAAATCTGATGCAAGATAATAACTATTTGAAAAGTTTAATTGCCGATTACTGGTTTTTAACTGATGATATTTTAAATCCGGATATTTATTATCCTCTAGAAGGTTATTTATTTCCAGATACCTATAATTTTTTTGAAAACACCTCTGCTCAAGATGTTCTAAAAACGATATTGGATAATACAGAAAGTAAATTAGCTCCTTATAAAAAGGACATGCAGAAAAATGCTTATAGTATTCACGAAATTATGACCCTAGCTTCTATTGTTGAATTAGAAGGCAAAGACGGTAGCGATAGAGCTGGTATTGTTGGCGTATTTACAAACAGAATTAATATCGGAATGTCTTTAGGCAGTGATGTAACTACTTATTATGCTGCGCAAAAAGAATTTAAAGATAATTTGACAGCTGATGAATTAAATGAATGTAATGCTTATAATACGCGCGGAACATGTTTTAAGGGTCTACCAGTAGGACCAATATCCAATCCTGGTATCGAAGCGATTAAGGCAGCAATATATCCGGAAGATAACGATTATCTATTCTTTGTTTCTGATAAAAGTGGTAAAATATACTTTAGTAAGACCAATGCTGAACATGAACAGCAAGTAGCAAAATTAAAAGATAACGATAATTGGTATGTTTATGAATAAAGAATATAATATATAGTAGAAAGAGTGAAAATAATGAAACAATTCATAGAAGAGATGGAAGAATATGCCAAAAATAAAAATGTGCCTATCATTGAAAAAGAATCCATAACTTTTATAATGAAATATATTAAATTAAATAATGTTAAAAATATATTGGAAATTGGTTCGGCCATTGGTTATTCGGCTATTTTGATGGCAAGTGTCGCTGAAGATGTCAAAGTTACTACTATTGAACGTGATGAAACTCGTTATATGGAATGTTTAAAAAATGTCAAAAAGTGTGGCATGGATAAAAAAATTACAGTAGTTTATCAGGATGCTTTAGAAGTTAATTTAACAGATAAAATTGAGTATGATTTAATATTTATCGATGCTGCTAAAGGACAATATACTAAGTTTTTTGAAAAGTTTAAATATTTCTTGGCTCCTGGCGGTATAATTATTACTGATAATTTAAAATTTCATGGTTATGTCGGCAGTAAAAAGAAAATTGAAAGCAAAAACTTAGAAGGAATAGTTAAAAAAATTGAAAAATACATCTTATTTTTAAAAGAAAACGAAGAATTTGAAACAAAATTTTATGATGTTGGAGATGGACTTTCGGTCAGTGTCAAAAAAGATTCTCGCTAAGGCGAGTTTTTTATATACTTCTAGACGCGATTTACTTTACATATATTTTTATGTTAAGATACATTTGTTGGGAGGCTAAGATGAAAAAAGGTTTAACAGTAGCTCAAATTGTGGAGATTTGTAAAGGAAAATTATATTGTGGCTCAAATAAAGTGATTTGCGAAAACTTTGTTAAGGATACAAGACAAATCGCTAAAAATGATACATATATTGGAATTAAAGGGGCTAAATTTGATGGTAATGCTTTTTACCAAGACGCTTTTGCCAAAGGAGCAAATTGTTGTATTTTAGAAAGCGAGTTTGCTCAAAATAATGCGATAGAGGCAACTACTCAGCCCATTATTATTGTCGAAAATACAATTGCAGCTCTAAGATTACTAGCTTTATATAAAAGAGACCATTCTGGTGCCAAAGTAATTGGCGTTACGGGTAGTGTTGGAAAAACTTCTACTAGAGATATGATATATAGTGTAGTGAAAACTCATTTTAAATCTTTAAAAACCGAAGGAAATTACAATAATAATATTGGTCTTCCTCTTACTTTATTACGTCTTTCTGATGAAGAGGCAGCCGTTATTGAAATGGGAATGAATCATTTAGGCGAAATTGATTATTTAACTAAAATTGCTAAACCTCATATTAGTGTAATTACCAATGTTGGCACTGCTCATATTGGGGAACTAGGGGGAAGAGAAAACATTTTAAAAGCTAAGTTGGAAATCATAAATGGTATGGATAAAGATGGTATATTAATAGTTAATAATGATAATGATTTATTGCACACTTATGTCCAAAATGCTCAAAATATCAATATTGTTACGATTGGCATTGATGAAAAAAGTGACTTTATGGCCACTGATATTGACTTAAAAGAAACATCATCAACTTTTAAAATTAAATATCAATCTATGATTTATGATGTTTATGTTCCCGTTCCTGGGCGAGTTTTTATCTATAATAGTCTAGTAGCCTTTGCCGTAGGAATGCTTTTAAATATCAATCCCAAGCAAATAATTGCGGGGATTAAAAATTTTGAACTTACAAAAAATAGGCTAGAATATTTGAATTTATCAAATAATATCACAATAATTAATGATGCTTATAATGCTTCTGTGGATTCAATGAAATCGTCACTCGAAATTTTAGGAAAATATACTTCTCGAAAGATTGCCGTTTTAGGCGATATGTTAGAACTAGGAGAGTATGCCAAACAACTTCATGAAGAAGTAGGAGAGTATGTTCAAGAAAATAATATTGATATTTTAATTACCGTTGGTCAAGAAGCGCAAAATATTGCAGCAATGGCGGTAGAAAAAGGAATGCTTAAAGATAATGTCTATACCTTTTTAACAAATGACGAAGCTCTTTTAAAAATAAAAGAACTTATAAAAGCTCATGACGTTATTTTATTTAAAGCATCTAATGGTATGCACTTTAATGAAATAATTACCAAGTTAAAAGAAACTATGATGTAACGAGGAAGAAATGAAAGAAAAAATTATTGTAAATATCAAAAATTTATCCGAAATAACAGAATATGAAAAGCAGGGAATAACGAATTTTTTAGTACCTTTAGCTAATTTTTGCGTTGGATATGATGAATTAGATTTAGAAGATATAAATAGGGTAACAAATGATTTTTATCTTTTGATTAATCGCTTGCTTCCTTATGAAGATTTGGTTAAATTAAAAGAAATCTTTAAACAAATAGATAACCGCTTTTTAAAAGGCATCTTTTTTGAAGATTTAGGGGTCTTATCTATAATAAATGAGCTTAATCTTAACTTGGAAAAAATTTATTTTGCTAATCATTTTGGGACTAATTATGCCTCAATTAATGCTTTTTTAGAAAGAAATATTGACAGTATGGTAATTTCCAACGAAATAACTAAAGAGGAAATTAAAGAAATTTTAAATAAAACTCATAAAGATTTGGTTATTCCCGTGTATGGGTATAATCAAATTATGTATTCTCGTCGAAATTTAATCAGTAATTTTAATCAGGAATTTGCCTTAAATTTACCATTAGAAAACAAAATAACCGAAAAAGTTACCAAAAAAACTTTAAGGATTAAAGAAAATAAGTATGGGACCGTTATTTATGATGAAAAAATTTATAATAATTTAGAATTATTAGAATTTAAGAATAATATTAAATTTTACTATATCAATACAAGTTTTTTAACGACTCAAGATATTTTTGAAGCTCTAAATAAAACAGAAAAATCTGATTTTAATGGATTTTTAGATAAAAAGACTATTTATAAAATTGGTGATATTAATGAATAAAGTAGAATTACTAGCCCCAGCCGGAGATTTAGAAAGATTAAAATTTGCTTTTCTTTATGGCGCGGATGCTGTTTATATTGGTGGTAAAGATTTTAGCTTACGAGCAAATGCTAAAAATTTTACGATAGAAGAAATAAAAGAAGCGGTAAAGTACGCCCATAATTTGCATAAAAAAGTTTATGTTACGGTTAATATTGTTTTTCATAATGAAGAATTAAAAAATTTAAAAAATTATTTAAAATCTTTAGCTCAAGCTCATGTTGATGCTATTATTGCTAGTGATATTATCGTTTTAGACATTATCAAAAAGGAAAACCTAAATTTGGAAGTTCATCTTTCTACCCAAGCAAGTATTTTAAATGCCGAAAGTGCCAAATTTTATTTAAAAGAAAATGTAAGTCGTCTTGTTTTGGCAAGAGAAGCTTCAAGAAAAGATATAATTGATATTAAAACTAAGACCAAGGCGGATTTAGAAGTTTTTATTCACGGGGCAATGTGTACTAGTTTTTCGGGAAAATGTGTCTTATCAAATTGCTTTACCAATCGCGATTCCAACCGGGGTGGATGTGCGCAGATATGTCGTTGGGTATTTGATATCGAAAATAGTGGGGAACCATTTTCCATTACGCCGAAAGATCTAAATATGGTAAGTTATATCAAAGATATGATTGATATGGGTATTAATTCTTTTAAAATTGAGGGAAGAATGCGCTCTATTTACTATGTTTCTACAGTTTTAAATGTCTATCGTAATATTATCGATAAAACGATGAATAAGACTATTAATGATGCATATATTAAATATTATCAAGATATTTTAAATAGATGTGCCAATCGCGAATCGACTCCCCAGTTTTATGATAAATTACCAACTAATAAAGAACAATATTTTTTAGGACGCCAAGAAGAGTCTAATCAAGATTTTATTGGGTTAGTTTTAGAATATGATGATGATGCAAAAATGGTAACTATTGAAGAACGTAATTATTTTAAAATTGGTGATGTTTTAGAAGCATTTGGTCCAAATACGGAACCTTATGAACTAAAAATAAATAAAATATATAATGAAAATATGGAGGAAATAGATGTTGCACGTCATCCCAAAATGATCGTAAAAATCCCTTGTGATAAGGCTTTAAATAAATATGATATGCTGCGTTTAAAAATATTTGACATTTCTTCATATTTGTAGTAGACTTATCCATGAAAATTTAAGAGGTGAAGACAAAATGTCACAAAAACAAGAAATATTAGTAACGGCAGAAGGTTACTTGGAATTAGAAAATGAATTAAATGATTTAAAGATAAATAAAAGACCGGAAGTTATTAAAGCTTTAAAAGAAGCACGAGCTTTAGGAGATTTATCC
The DNA here is from genome assembly GCA_947626055.1 of uncultured Bacilli bacterium. Classification (GTDB taxonomy): domain Bacteria; phylum Bacillota_I; class Bacilli_A; order RF39; family UBA660; genus HGM10766. Next base: position 57,422 of record CANQQP010000001.1, read on the forward strand.
GAAAATGCTGATTATGATGCGGCGCGTGATGAACAGGCGAAATTAGAAGGACGCATAAAAGAATTGGAATATAAGTTAGAAAATGCCCAAATTATTTCGAATAATAATAAAGATGTCATCAGTGTTGGTTCTACTGTAACTATTAGTTATGTTGATGATAATGAAAAAGAGGAATACAAAATAGTTGGGTCTCTAGAAGCTGATCCTTTCAACAATAAAATTTCGAATGAATCGCCAATTGGTGCTGCCGTAATTGGCAAAAAAGTAAATGATATTGTTACGGTTGAAACACCAAATGGCTCATTTGATGTCAAAATAGAATCTATCGCTTAAATCGCGATTTTTTACTTTTTAAGCCTTGTATAAAAAAGGGCTTTAAGTTATAATACATAAGTAATTGGAGGAAAAATATGGAAAAGAATGTACATGAAATTGAAGTTACCCTTGAAGGAAAAAAATGGTCAGATTGTTTAGATGCAGCTTTTAATAAAAAACGTAAAAATATTAAATTAGATGGATTTCGAAAAGGAGCTGTACCTAAAGATATCTATTTAAAAAAGGTAGGTATAGAATCTTTATATATGGATGCTGTCGATGCAGCTGTTGGTATAGCCTATAAGGAAGCTTTAGATAAAGAAAAAGTCATACCAGTTATCGAACCAAAAATGGATGTTACTAATATATCTAAAGATGCTGTTACTTTTAAATTTGTTATTGTATCTAAACCCGAAATAAAATTAGGCGAATATAAAAATTTAGGAGTAAAAAAAGAAGAAAATAAAGTAAGCAAAAAAGAATTAGATGAAGAAATTAAAGCGTTACAAACTCGTTGTGCCGAAATAGTTCCTAAAGAAGACGGTGCGGCAGAAAGTGGAGATACTGCAGTAATTGATTTTACGGGTTATGTTGATGGTAAAGAATTAGAAGGCGGTAGAGGGGAAAATTATCCTTTAGAATTAGGTTCCAATACATTTATTCCTGGCTTTGAAGATGCTGTTATTGGAATGAAAATAGGTGAAGAAAAATCAATTGATCTTCGTTTCCCTGAAAATTATACAGAAGATTTAAAAAACAAAGATGTCAATTTCAAAGTTAAACTACAAGGTTTAAAACATCGCATATTACCAGAAATTAATGAAGAATTATTTAAAGATTTAGGTTATGATGATATTAAAACCAAAGAAGAATTTACTAAAAAGATTGAAGAAGAAATTAAACAACGTAAAGCCAAAAATATTGAAGATAAATATATGAATGATTGTTTAGAAAAAGCTGCTAATAATATGACAGTCAAAATTAATGAAGAGATAATTGATGATGAAGTTCATCATATGATTCATCAATTTGAAGATCAACTTCGTATGCAAGGTTTAAACATGGAACAATATATGCAATTTACGGGAGCAACTCATGAAGATTTACACAAACAAATGGAAGGGGAAGCAACTAAAAGAGTTAAATATCGTTATTTATTAGAAGAAGTAATTGAAAAAGAAAAAATTGAAGTTACCGATAAAGAAGCTAAAGAAGAACTCCAAAAAATGGCTAAAGAATACGATATGAAACCCGAAGAATTTGAACGTCAAATTGGTGGCATAGAAATGGTTAAATACGATTTAAAAATGCGTAGAGCAATGGATATTATTAAGGGATAAAGTTTTATCCTTTTTTTATGATAATTTCTTGTCTATTTTAAAAACCCATGGTAATATATATAACATAAGGAGGATGTCATGAGTACAGGAATAATAATTTTAATTGTCGTTATAGCCATTGTTGTAATCTTAGCTTTATATGTAGTATCAGTTCATAATAAACTAGTGGAATTAAGAAATAGAGTTAAAGACCAATGGGCGCAAATTGATGTACAATTAAAAAGAAGATTTGATTTAATCCCTAATTTAGTGGAAACGGTCAAAGGATATGCTAAGCATGAAAGTGAAACTTTAGAAAATGTTATTAAAGCTCGTAATACCTATTTATCAGCAACAACTAGTGAAGATCAAATAAAAGCTAATAATGCACTTACAGGAGCAATTAGTAAATTATTTGCTTTATCTGAAAGTTATCCAGATTTAAAAGCGAATACTAATTTTGTGCAAATGCAAGCTGATTTAAAAGAAGTTGAAGATAAGATTGCCTCAGCTAGACAATTTTATAATGATACAGTATTACAATATAATAATAAGATTCAAATGTTTCCATCTAACATCATTGCAGGAATGTTTGGATTTAAAAGTGAAGCATTCTTTGAAGCTGCTGAAGCTGAAAGAGAAAACGTTCAAGTTAAATTCTAAGAAAACAAAAATTTGTTTTCTTTTTTCTATCTTTAAAGAAAATCTCATGATATAATATTTACAATGAAGCGGGGTGATGATATGTATATACCTCTTGGTGTAAAAACTGACCATAGTTTACTAAAAAGTATGATTAAAATTGATAACTTAATCACGTTTTTAAAACAAAATAATTTGCCTGCTTGTGGAATTTGTGATGACAATATGTTTGGGGTTATTGAATTTTATCATAAATGTAAACTTAATAATATCAAGCCTCTTATTGGTTTAAATATTACAATTGAAAATCATCCCGTTTATCTTTATGCTCAAAATTATTTAGGATATCAAAATTTATTAAAATTAAATACATTAAAGCAACAGCAAGATTTAGCAATCATAGATTTAGAAAAGTATAGTCGTAATATCATCTGTATTATTTCCTACCTAGATAAACAAATTTATTCTAATTTAGCTAAGGTGTATAAGAAAGTGTATTTGGGTTATGCAAGTGAATATGAAAAAAATAATGCTTTAATTATCACTAAAGATATTGTTTTTTTAAATATTATTAAGGCTTTAAAAAATACGGATACTAATTACTTAAAATATTTAGATATGATTAGTAAAAATACTACTATTCATACCGAAGAGGTAACAGATTATTCCAAAAATTATTACTTAAGTGCGTATAACGAAGAAGATGAACAAAGCATTTTAGATATAGTGGATTTAATTAATGTCGAAATTCCTTATAATGGTAAATATATTCCCAAATATAAAAACTTAAATGATTCATATAAATATTTAGATACGTTAACTCATAAAGGTTTATTAAAAAGGCTTAACGGCGAGTTTAAAGAGCATTATTTTAAACGTTTAGAATATGAACTTTCAGTTATTAAACAGATGGGTTTTGTCGATTATTTTTTAATTGTTTACGATTACATATTATTTGCTAAAAAAAATGATATATTAGTAGGTCCTGGTCGAGGTAGCGCTGCTGGTTCAATTGTGGCATATTCTTTAGGTATTACTGATATTGATCCTTTAAAATACGATTTATTATTCGAACGATTTTTAAATAAAGATCGTATAACGATGCCAGATATTGATATTGATTTTGAAGATATTAAAAGAGGGCAAATAATTAGTTATTTAAAAGATAAATATGGTTCTAATAATGTAGCTAATATTATGACATATTCGTCTTTAACTTCCAAACAAGTTTTAAGAGATGTAGGGAAAATTTTAGAAATAGATGAAGTTAAATTAAATAATATTTTAAAACTCATTGAGGCCAAAAATACACTAATGGAAAATTATAAATCTAATCCATTATTACAAAACACTTTAAAAAAAGATAAGATATACCAAAATTTATATAAAATTGCCTTAAAATTAGAAGGTTTAAAAAGACAGATAAGTACGCACGCGGCGGGGGTTGTAATATCAAGTGTTACTCTGGATCATTTAATTCCCATTGTTATCAGTAATGAAAATATTTTAACAGGCTGTACTATGGAGTATTTAGAAGATTTAGGCCTAATTAAAATGGATATTTTATCTATTCGTAATTTGCGAACTATTCATGATGTTTTAGACCTAATTGCGCAAAATACTGGTCAGAAAATTAAATTAAATGATATTCCTTTAGATGATGAAAAAACTTTAGAAATGTTTAAAACAGGAAATACAATAGGGGTATTTCAATTTGAAAGTGAAGGAATGAAAAGTTTTTTACAAAAATTAAAACCTTCATCTTTTGAGGAAATCATTGCTGCTATTGCGTTATTTCGCCCCGGACCAATGGATAATATAGATGAATTTATAAAACGTAAAGAAGGCAAAAAAGCCATTGATTATATTCACGAAGATTTAAAAGAAATATTAAAGAGTACTTATGGAATAATTATTTATCAAGAGCAGATTATGCAAATATTAGTAAAAATGGGTGGTTATACATTTTCGGAAGCCGATAATATTCGCCGCGCTATGAGCAAGAAAAAAGTGGAAATAATGCAAAAAGAAAAAGAACACTTTATCAAAGAAGCCTCTAAAAGAGGTTATCAAAATTGTGCTTCACAAGTTTATGATTTAATCTTAAAATTTGCTAACTATGGTTTTAATAAATCCCATTCTGTAGCTTATGCTTTAGTAGGGTATCAAATGGCTTACTTAAAAGCGCATTATAGTTCCATCTTTTATGCTAATTTACTTAATATGAGTATCGCTAGTGAAATGAAAACTAACGAATATTTACAAGTAATAAAAAGGGCGGGGATGAAAATCTATGGGCCAAATATTAATGAAAGTGAAGAAATTTATAAAGTTAAAGGTAATAATCTCCTTTTACCCTTAGGAGTGATAAAAAATGTTGGCACTGCGGCTGTTAGTGAAATCTTGGTTGAAAGAACAAAAGGAATTTATACCGACTTTTTTGATTTTGTAAAGCGTTGTTATGGCCAAAGTGTAACGACAAAAGTGTTGGAATCTCTAGTATATGCCGGCGCATTTAAAGATTTTAATATCAATAAAAAAACGCTTATTAATAATATCGAAAGTGCTATTACTTATGCCGAGTTAACAGCCGAAATAGACTCTCCTTTAGTTTTAAAACCTTCAATGGAGGAATATCCGGAGTTTTCGGAAAAAGAGTTAATTGATAAAGAAAAAGAAATATTAGGTTTTTATATAACTAATCATCCTGCCAGTCGCTATCATGATAAGAATATTATTAAGTTAGAAAATATTTCTACTTATTTTGATAAATTTATTAAGTGCGTTGTTTTAGTGACGCGTATTTATAATGTTACAACTAAGAAGGGAGAACGGATGTATTTTGTAACTGGTGAAGATGAAACAGCCAGTGCCGATTTTATAATTTTTCCCAAGCAAAATAGTTTAATGACTAAGTTTAAAAAAGATAACTTAATTTTAGTAACTGGTAAAGTTGAAAAAAGACTGGATAAATATCAAATTGTTGTGTCTAATATTGAAAAAATAAATTAAGAATTGTAAAATAAGAAATGGAAAAAATAGTGAGGTAGTAGTATGACTGAATTAAAAAGATTTTTTGACAGTATTAAATTTGTTCCTCAAAATGATGTATTTAATGCTGCTACTATTAATAAAGTAGTAATAAATAAAAAAACAGAAACTTTTTTAGTTTATATTGAAAGTAAAAATGTTTTACCCAAAGAAGACGTTGATGCTTTAATCAAAGCTACAGATAATAAAATAAATGGTTTAAAAGAAGTAAACGTAAATTTTATTTATCATAATATTACAGATGATGATATTTTTACTTATTTTAATGATTATCTTAGTAATTTAATTAAAAAACGTCCTTCTTTAATTTCTTTGGCGGATGCGCAAATTAAAGTGGAAAATCAAGTAATTACGGTGGAAGTGGCCAATAAAATTGAAGAATTAGAAGTAATAAAAGAAACAGAAAATATTATTAGCTCTCTATCTAAATATGGTTTTTCCAACTTGACTATAAAAACTTTTTTAAATAAAAAATTAGAAGAAGATATAAAAAAAAGTATGGAAAATAGCGCTCCTGCCCCAATTGCCATTCCCGAAGAGAAAACTAATATTATAATCGGCAAACACATTGATGGAGAAGTAGAAAATATTGATAACATTTTAGGTGATACTAAAAATATTATTGTAGAAGCTTATGTTTTTGGCATCGATTCAATGGAAAGAGAGAATATTAATATTGCTACTTTAAAAATTAGTGATAAAACTAATAGTATTATCGCAAAAATCTTTAAAAGAGATATTGACGAATATCACGACATTTTAAAAAAGATTAAAGTTGGTTCTTGGTATCGTTTTCATGGCAATGCGGAATTTGATAATTTTTCTAAAGATATAGTTATTGCTATTCGGAATATGGAAGCTATTAATTCTAAAGACCAAAAGGCAGTAGATGATGCCTCAGAAAAAAGAGTTGAACTTCATGCTCATACTTTTATGAGTATGATGGATAGTGTTGTTCCTCAAAAAGGTTTAATTAATTATGCACTATCTTTAGGACATAAAGCGGTCGCAGTCACTGACCATAATTGCTTGCAAGCCTATCCCGATTTGTATCACGCTGTTTGTGATTATAATAAAGGCAAAGATGAAAAAGATCATTTTAAAGTATTATATGGCGCCGAATTAAGTGTTGTTAATGATGATGTTGATGTAATCTTCAATCAAAAAGAATATGATTTAATGAATCAAACTTATGTGGTATTTGATACCGAAACTACCGGATTTCACCCTGGTAGTGATCAAATGATTGAAATTGGTGCCGTAAAAATTAAAGATGGCGAAATTATCGATCGCTTTGATGAGCTCATTGATCCGGAATATCATATTCCTGATAAGATAACAGCTTTAACTAATATTACTGATGAAATGGTAAAATGCAAGCCAAAAGAAGAAGAAGTCACTAAGCGCTTTTTAGAGTGGACAGGAGATTTACCAATGGTAGCTCATAATGCCAAATTTGATATATCATTTCTGCAAATGGCCATGCAAAAATATAATTTAGGTGAATTTACAAATACTGTTTTAGATACTATGAGTTTAGCACGCATTTTAAATCCCGAATGGCCAAATCATAAATTACAAACTTTGGTCAGAAGATATAAAATTGAGTGGAATGAAGATGAACATCACCGTGCCGATTACGATAGTGAAGGAACGGCGAAAGCTTTTTATAAAATGGCAAAAATTTTATATGATCGCAATATTGAAACAACGATGGATATTTATAATTCTATCGATCAAGATGAACTTATTAAGTTCTCAGTTCCATTTCATATCACGGTTTTGGCGCAAAATAAAGTAGGTTTAAAAAATTTATTTAAGATTATATCTATGGCTAATACCAAATATTTATTTAAAAATGGCCAACCAAAAATTCCTCGTAAAGAAATTAGCAAATATAAAGAAGGTCTATTAATAGGTAGTGGTTGCATAAATGGTGAGATTTTTGAATCGGCTCTTACTAAAGAAGACGATGAACTATCGCACATGATGCAATTTTATGATTATATAGAAGTGCAACCTATCTCGCATATGAGCCATTTACTGCAAATGGAATCTAGTGGGTTTAAAACTAAAACAGATTTGGAAAATCATTTGAAAAAAATTATCCGTGTTGCTCAAGAAGCGGGTAAGCCAGTTTGTGTGACTGGGGACGTCCATAATCTGACTAGTGAAGATAAAATATATCGTGATATTATAGTCGCTCAAAAAACAAATGGTAAATTGCATCCTCTTAATCGTGCGGGCATAGATGTTCCGGATATGTCTTTTAAAACAACAAATGAATTAAAAGCAGAGTTTGCTTTTTTAGAAGACGAAGAAAAAATTCACGAAATAGTTGTAACTAATACCAATAAAATTGCTGATCAAATTGAAGAAATAGAAGTTATAATTGAAACGGGTGGGGTTCCTTTTTCTCCCAAAATTGAAAATTCTAAAGAAACAGTGGAAAATATGGTTTATGATAAAGCCCGTTCCATCTATGGTAAAGATTTACCTCCTATAATTAGTGACCGAATTGAGCAAGAATTAAAAGGTATCATTGGGGGCGGATTTGATGTTATCTATTTAATTGCTCAAAAATTAGTAAAGAAAAGTAATGATGATGGATATTTGGTTGGTTCCCGTGGATCTGTCGGTTCATCATTTGTTGCGACGATGATGGGAATCACTGAAGTAAATCCGCTTCCGGCCCATTATGTATGTCCTAATTGTCAACACAGCATTTTTGAAATAGACGGTGAGTCTTTAGGGGCGACATATTCAAGTGGTTATGATTTACCGGATCTAAATTGTCCAAAATGTGGTCAGAAAATGAACAAAGAAGGTCAAGACATGCCTTTTGCTACCTTTTTGGGCTTTAATGCCGATAAGGTTCCTGATATTGATTTGAATTTTTCCGGTGAATATCAGTGGAAAGCGCATGAATACACTAAAGAGTTATTTGGTATAGACAATGTTTATCGAGCTGGAACTATTGGTACAGTCGCTGAAAAAACAGCATTTGGTTTTGTTAAAGGATATTGCGAAGCCAAAAATATTGTGATGCGGAATATCGAAGTGGAAAGATTAGCTAAAGGCTGCACGGGAGCCAAAAGAACAACGGGTCAGCATCCAGGTGGAATTGTTGTTATACCAGGATATATGGATGTTTATGACTTTACTCCTTTTCAATATCCGGCTGAAGATAATACTTCATTATGGCGTACTACTCATTTTGATTATCATGCTATTGATCAAGACGTTTTAAAATTAGACATTCTTGGTCACGATGATCCTACCATGTTAAGAATGCTCCAAGATTTCTCAGGGTTAGATGTAACTAAAATTGATTTGGGCGATAAAGATACTATGAAAATTTTTACTTCTCCTCAAGTTTTAGGTGTAACTAAAGATCAGATCAATTGTGATACGGGAACTTTAGGGGTACCAGAATTTGGAACAAAATTTGTCATTGGGATGTTAGTTGATACTAAACCCAAAACATTTGCCGAATTAATTAAGATTTCTGGTTTATCCCATGGTACAGATGTTTGGTTAGGTAACGCCCAAGAACTTATTCGAAATAAAATTTGTGAATTTAAAGATGTTATTGGTTGTCGTGATGATATCATGGTTTATCTTATGTATAATGGGGTAGAGCCAATTAAAGCCTTTAAAATCATGGAATTTGTCCGAAAAGGAAAAGCTTCTAAAGATCCGGAAGGTTGGAAAGAATATGTAAGTATTATGCAAGAGGCTAATATACCCGAATGGTATATTGAATCTTGTCATAAAATAAAGTATATGTTCCCTAAAGCCCATGCTGCTGCTTACGTTATGAGTGCCTTTCGTATCGCTTGGTTTAAAGTTCATATGCCAATTTATTACTATGCTGCTTTTCTAAGTATTCGTTGTAATGATTTTGATGTAGATTCGATGCTTAAAGGTTATGATGCCGTCAAAACTAAAATCATGGAAATTCAAACTAAAGGTTACGAAGCTACAAATAAAGATAAGGCTGTATTAGAAACATTGCAGATTGCCTTAGAAATGCTTTCAAGGGGATATAGTTTTAAAAATATTGATATTACGAAAAGTGAAGCTAATAATTTCTTAATAGATGAAGATGGTAAATCCTTAATATTACCTTTTAAAACAATAGATGGCTTAGGTGAACAAGTTTCTAAAAGTATAATCGAAGAGCGTAATAAAAAAGCTTATTATAGTATTGAAGATTTTCAAAATAGAGGTAAGGTCAACACTACAACTATGTCAAAATTAAGATTATTAGGTGTTTTAGATAATTTACCAGAAACTTCGCAATTAAGCTTATTTTAATGAGGGGGATGTCTATGAGAATTAAAGTTAATTATATAAATCTTACTCAAAACAAGAAAAAGGATAATTTATGTATAATTACTGATATTCATCATATTAAAAGTTGCAAAGATAATTATTATAAACAAATAATCAATGAAGTTAAAAGTCTTCATCCACAATTTATTTTAATTCCCGGGGATATTGTCGATTCTCCTAAAATTGCCTATCAAGAACAAATTAGTTATTTATTAAAATTTTTTTCTGAGCTATCTTGTATAGCTCCCGTAATAATATCTAAAGGAAATCATGAACTTAAAACACCGCAATTTCCGATTACAAAATTATATTTGTCCTTAAAAAAGATTCCTAATATATCCGTTTTAGATAATCAAAGTATAGTATTAGGAAAATATCAATTTATTGGTTTCTGTCCCACTGTTCAAAATTATTTACCAAAATATAAAAAAATGTGGAATCAGAATTTTATTAAAGAATTTAATGCTTGTAATTTTACCATTGCCCCAAATAAAATAATAATTTTGTTGTGCCACAGTCCAGAAATAATTATCGAAAATGATGTACAAAAGCAAATTCCGATATTTAATAAAATAAATTACATAATCTGTGGCCACATGCATAATGGTTTAACACCAACTTTTTTAGAAACAAGATTGGCTTCCCGGGGCATATTTGGTCCAAGGTATACCTTATTTCCCAAGTATTGTCGGGGAGTACATGACGTCGGCTCTGGCCAATTAGTAATTTGTAAATCATTAAGAGTTCTTACTAAAGACAATATTATTTTCAGGTCTTTAGATAAATTCTATGAGCGCAATATCACTATAATTCAGATATAACGCTCTTTTTATTTGACGACCGGTGAAACTTGCGTTATAATAATCTACTATTTTGTAAGGAGGAGTATTTATGCAATATATGTTAGTAATGGAGCGCAGACCAAAAGACTATATGCCTTTTGATTACGATAAATTATCTCAATACGAAAATGAGAATTTAAACTCATTAGAAGGAATAGATCATTTTACTAGTAAATTTAATGATGAAGAAGATTTAAAAGAAAAATTATTACAAGCTAATTTTATAGAAGAAAATGAGTTTAATAGTAAAATGAAAATTGTTTTTAAAGAAAATAACGGAATAAGAGAAAATAAATATGGAATTTGTTATAAAAATGAACAAGAATTTTTAAATTACCAATTTGTTATAGCCTTTTTAGAGTATTGTTCAACTAATCCGCAAGCAGCCAATCGAATTTATAATGAGTTTAACCATCAAAAAGACTTATCACCATATTTTAGATCAGTATTAGAAGTGATGAAAAATGTCAGAAGTGCCGCAAATCCGAAAAACATCTATTATGCTAAATACTTACCTTATCATGAATTAAGAGCCCTTACCTTATTTATTATTAATAATTTTAGTGATATAATAAATTATGAGGATAATATAAAAGCGGGTGAAGAGCATGAAAGAAAACGTATCCCTATTCAGTACAACTTTAAAAAATAAATATATTAGCATAATTCAAATTTGTTATGAGCAAAGAGGAAAAAATATTGACTATAATTGGCTAGTTAACCAAAGTGACGCGACTATCTATGCAATGTATAAAAGAGAAACTGCGCCAAAAAAAGTCGTTCCTTTAAATCAAATGTCATTTGAAGATATTCAAGACGAAATGGAATTATGGGAAATAATGCAAGAGTATTTTAACAAAGAACTTGATCTAACGATGTATGATTATTACAATTCTCATAATTTATATAATGAATACCACCAAGTAGATTATAATGGCGCCTATGATATTAATGGACATTATTTATCAGATAGGCAAAGAATGGAAAATCAAGAGACCATGCGCTTGCTATATAGGGATAAAAGATGAATAAAAATATTAATGATTTTTTAAATTATCTTGCTCTAGAGCGTAACTATCAAGAAAATACTACTATCAAAAATTATGAACTCGATTTATTACAGTTTGCAGAGTTTATTCAAAATAATAATCTTAATTATTTAAAATTACAAAAAGATGATATTCGTAGCTATTTAAAATATTTAGATACTTTACACTATAAAAATGCTTCCGTGTCTCGCCATCTAAGTGCTTTAAGATCTTTTTATGCTTATTTAGTAAATCAAAATATTATTCCTGATAATATATTCAAAACAATCTCTTCACCTAAAAAAGAAAAAAAATTACCTAATTTTTTACAATATAGTGAAATTGAAAAAATGTTAGATGTCTGCCAAAAAGATGATGCATTAAGCATTAGAAATCTCCTAATTATTGAAACTTTATATGATACGGGTTTGCGTGTGAGTGAACTAGTTAATATAAAACTAGCAGATATAGATAAAAAACGTAAAGAGATCCGAGTTGTTGGTAAAGGAAATAAACAAAGAGTAGTTTATTTTGGCGATTATGAAATTGAAAGTTTAGAAAAATATTTGACGTTAAGTAGACCGATTTTATTAAAGGATAAACATAATGATTATTTATTTTTAAATCATTTAGGAAATAAACTAACTGATCGTGGCGTAAGATTAATAATAGATAATATCATAACAGCCGCGGCCATCAAACATAAAATTTCGCCTCATACTTTAAGGCATACGTTTGCCACCCATCTTTTAAATGAAGGGGCAGATTTAAAAAGTGTTCAAGAACTTTTAGGACATGCCAGTTTAAGTACAACACAGATTTATACTCATGTTTCTAATGAACGTTTAAGAAGTGTCTATTTAAATGCCCATCCGCGTAGTAAAGAAGAAAAATAATTGACCTCTAAGATGATAATTGTTATGATTATATAAAATAAAAGGGAGATATAAAATGGAAAAAATCAAAAAAAATTGGATATTAATTTTAGCTGTTTTAGTTTTAATTATTTCGGGTGTAGTTTATATTTATTTAGCCAATAGAGAACAAGTCGAAATTGAAACAGGTTTCGTACAAGGTAAAGTATCCTATACGTCTATAGATAAATATATTGATGGTATAATGTTAGCCAAAAAAGATGATCAATATTTAATAATTGATATTAATGATAAAATTATTGAAAAAATTGATAAAGAAGCGACCAATATTGAAATATTATATGGCGGTTATTATACTTACACTTTAGGAGAACAAGTCTACTTAAATCGTAATGGCAAAAATATTAAGACATTTGCCACTTTATTTCAAGAAGAATATAATTTATATAAAGATGAAAATGATGAAAATGCCTTATACATTACTTTAAATGCGAAAAAATTATTAAAAGATATGTATTATGTTACTATTTCCAATGATAATAATATCAAAACCGTAATTTATAATGCGAAAACTGGTAAAAAATTGTATGAAACAGATAGCTATATTTCCTTACTTGAAACTCCCGAAATGAAAAATTATGAATATTTTGTAGTTGGTGGTAAAGAATTAGTTCGAATTAGTGATTTTAAAACTATTTTTAAAGAGACCGATGTTAGTATCATTGGCGATAATAACCGTACAGATGCCGAAGAAAATATTATAACATCTAGTAATAAGTTCATTGTTATAAGTAGTGTAAATAGTGCTGATGACACAATACGTTATGGTCTAATTGATTATGAAGGTAATGTTGTTATTCCTATTTCTTATGAAGATCTTTTCTTTAAAGTAGATAATAATCGTTATATTGCAGCGAAAAAAGATGGTAAATATGGTTTAATTAATAGTTTAAATGAGGAAGTATTAGATTTTTCTTATGATGCTATAGAAGTTTATGATAACAATATTGTTCTTGTTAAAAATCGTGAGTTAGGAGTAATGAATAACGATTTAGGAATAATTTATAATTATAAGACTTCCGTATCGGATATTGAATACAATTCTCGTGTTTGTTGCGGAAATAATAATGCTTTTGAAGTTTTTAAACCTGATGATGGTTTAATAATCAGCACTTATCCTAAAAATAATGATGAAAATGATGGGCAAACTTTTAAAAATACCATTGTTGTTAATAAGAAAAATGAAGTAAAAGAATTAAAAGGAAAATTCTTAAAATATTTAGTGGATGAAGATGCGGTTATTAAAAATCGCTACTTATTAGAAGAAAAAATTGATGATAAAGCATTATCTTTAAGTATATATGATGATAAAGGCAATACTCTAGCTACATATGAAACAATCGTTTCGGATACTATTAATTCTATTTCTTATGAGCTTACTAATGAAAATAATATTTTAATTGAAATATTTAATTCAGAATATAATTCTTTATATAAATCTTTAATAGAAGCTGATACGGGTAAAGTCATTGCGGAAAACAATGAAATTTCCAATTACGTTAAGAAACAAGCTTTAGTTGATGGGTATTATTTTTATGGAAAAGATAATAATCTTACTATTAAAGATTCTAATGATAATACGGTAATGTCGATTGAGGGTCAAGATATAATTTATTTAAATGGTAATTATTTTGCAGTGAAAAATAAAAATGGAAAATATTATATTTGTAAAGTGTTACTAAAAGAAGAGCAAGTTAAATAATAACTTGTTTTTTTCTGGAAATTTTATGTAAAAAAGGCACAAAAAGGTAGTTTAAATAAAGTTAGTTTGTTATAATAGAACAGTTAGGAGGAAAATATGAAAAAATATGTTTATTTATTTAGTGAAGGAAACGCGCAAATGCGTGATTTACTTGGTGGTAAGGGAGCTAATCTTGCCGAAATGACAAATTTAGGTTTACCTATTCCCCAAGGCTTTACTGTTAGTACAGAAGCTTGTACAGAATATTATAATGATGGAAAGCAAATTTCCAAAGATATTGAAGGGCAAATTTTTGATGCTTTAAAACAATTAGAAAAAATTCAAGGTAAAAAGTTTGGTGATAATGAAGATCCTCTATTAGTATCAGTTCGTTCAGGAGCTCGTGCTTCTATGCCTGGTATGATGGACACTATTTTAAATTTAGGTTTAAATGATGAAGCCGTAGAAGGATTTGCTAAAAAAACTAATAATCCTCGTTTTGCTTACGATTCTTATCGTCGTTTTATTCAAATGTATTCTGATGTAGTTATGGAAGTGCCAAAATCATACTTCGAAAAAATTATTGATGAGGTAAAAGAAGAAAAAGGAATTAAATATGATACAGAACTTACAGTTGATGATTTAAAAGAGTTAGTTGTAAGATTTAAAAAAGTTTATAAAGAAGCCATGAATGGGGAAGATTTCCCACAAGATGCTACTGAGCAATTAATGGGTGCTGTTAAAGCAGTATTTAGATCATGGGATAATCCAAGAGCTATTGTTTATCGTCGTATGAACGATATTCCTGGCGACTGGGGAACTGCTGTTAATGTTCAAGCAATGGTATTTGGAAACATGGGTGATACATCTGGTACAGGTGTTGCCTTTACTCGTAATCCATCTACTGGTGAAAAAGGTATTTATGGTGAATACTTAATTAACGCTCAAGGGGAAGATGTTGTTGCTGGTGTTCGTACACCATCACCAATAACTAAACTTGAACAAGATCTTCCAGAATGTTATCAAGAATTTATGAGTTTAGCGCAAAAACTTGAAGACCATTATCGTGATATGCAAGATATGGAATTTACTATTCAAGAAGGAAAATTATATTTTTTACAAACTAGAAATGGTAAAAGAACTGCCCAAGCTGCTATTCAAATTGCTTGTGATCTAGTAGATGAAGGAAAAATTACTGAAGAAGAAGCAGTAATGCGTATTGATGCTAAATCTTTAGATCAATTATTACACCCAACATTTAATAAAGAGGCTTTAGCTAAAGGGGAAGTAATAGGTGCTGGTCTTCCTGCCTCACCAGGAGCTGCGGCTGGTAAAATCGTTTTTACTGCTGAGGAAGCCAAAAAAGAAGGTATTGGTGGCAAAGGGGATAAAGTTGTTTTAGTTCGTCTAGAAACTACTCCTGAAGATATTGAAGGAATGGTTGCTTCTCAAGGTATTTTAACTGTTCGTGGCGGAATGACTTCTCATGCTGCTGTTGTCGCTCGTGGTATGGGTACTTGTTGTGTATCTGGTTGTGGTGACATTAAAATTGACGAAGAAAAAGAAGAATTTAGCTTAGGAGGCCAAACATTTAAGAAAGGCGATTATATTTCTTTAGATGGTACAACTGGTAATATTTATAAAGGGGAAATTGCCACTGAAGAAGCATCTGTATCTGGTAACTTCGGTCGTATTATGGAATGGGCTGATAAAGCACGTAAGCTAATTGTTCGTACAAATGCTGATAATCCACGAGATACCAAAAATGCCATTAATTTAGGTGCTGAAGGTATTGGTTTATGCCGTACTGAGCATATGTTCTTTGATGAAGAGCGTATCCCGAAAATTCGTAAAATGATTTTATCTGAAACTGTTGAAGATAGAGAAAAAGCTTTAAGTGAGTTAATTCCTTTCCAAAAAGGTGATTTTAAAGCAATGTATAAAGAGTTAAAAGGATTACCTATGACAGTTCGTTATTTAGATCCACCTCTACATGAATTTTTACCAACTGAAGAAGAGGATATCAAAGCTTTAGCCAAAGATATGGGTGTAAGTGTAGAGCATTTAAAACAAAAATGTGATGAATTACATGAATTTAACCCAATGATGGGCCATCGTGGATGTCGTCTTGCGGTAACATATCCTGAAATTGCTAAAATGCAAACTCGTGCTTTAATGGAAGCTGCTATTGAAGTAAAAGAAGAAGATGGTTATGATATTGTTCCTGAAATCATGATACCTTTAGTAGGTGAGAAAAAAGAATTAAAATTTGTTAAGGACGTTGTTATTGAAACTGCTGAAGCTGTTAAGAAAGAAAAGAATTCGAATATTGAATATCATATTGGTACAATGATTGAAATTCCACGTGCGGCCTTACTTGCCGATGAGATAGCCGAAGAAGCGGAATTCTTCTCATTTGGTACAAATGATTTAACTCAAATGACATTTGGCTTCTCTAGAGATGATGCTGGTAAATTCTTAGATGCTTATTATGCTAATAAGATTTACGAATCAGATCCATTTGCTAAATTAGATCAAAATGGCGTTGGTAAATTAGTTAAAATGGCAGTTGAAGGTGGACGTCAAACAAGACCTGATATTAAATTAGGTATTTGTGGCGAACACGGAGGAGACCCTGCTTCTGTAGAATTCTGTCATAATATTGGTTTAACATATGTATCATGTTCACCATTTAGAGTGCCAATTGCTCGTTTAGCTGCTGCTCAAGCCGCTATTAAAGAAAAGAGTAGTAAATAATAGTTAAAAAAGGGAAGATAATATTAACGTATACTATTTGACATTTTCATAAAAATATAGTATATTTATATTGCACTTGGGAAAGTGTGAAAATGTTTCTCGCTTCCGGGTGGCTAGCGAGTAATAAATAATCCTAGTCGACAATGTTTCTCGCTTCCGGGTGGCTAGGCGAGTAATAAATAATTCCGGTTGAAAATGTAGAATAACTTCATCATTTAGATGGAGTTTTCTTTTGACAATAGGGAAGTTATGCTACACAAAATTTGTATAAAAACGTATTGACTTTATATAAAAATATATGCTATATTTTATATCAATTAGTATTTAAGAAACTTACGAAGCCTTAAGTCAATCTACCTAATTTCTTTTTAAGAGATTAGGTATTTTTGTTAATTGATTAATTTAGTAAACTCAATGGAAAATCATTGAAATACCTAATTTTTTTTGATAAAATGATATGGTAAGATATGAGATAGACAATGGAGGAATAAATAATGGCTTTTAAAAACTTAAAAAAAATATTTATGGATGAAGATGCCGAAAGTGAAGCAAGTGAAGATGAATTTTATGCAATGAGTGAAGAAGATGCTCTAAAAGAGGCCGATAAAACAGGGAATAAAATGATACTTCTCGAACCTCGTGCTTATTCAGAAAGTCAGCAAATTGCCGATCATTTAAAAAATCGTAATAGTGTTGTTGTTAATTTAAAAAGAGTAACATCTGATCAAGCTAAAAGAATTATTGATTTTCTAAGTGGAACAGTATATGCAATTGGCGGATCAATGGAAAAAATTGGAGTAGGAATATACTTATGTACTCCGAAAAATGTCAATGTTCAAGGAAAAATAACAGAAGATAATAAAGATAGTAAAAAAGATAACGAAGAAGTAGAATGGTAAAAAGAAGATTATTTTAAAAGTTTGTCGAGGTGAGACATGAAAAAGTTTAGTACTAGTTTCAGAGGGTATGATAAAAACGAAGTAAATGCTTTTGTTTCGACTGTAGCCGATAAATACGAGAGTATGCTAAATAATTTAAAAGATAGAGACAAAACAATAAATGAATTAACAGAGAAAGTTAAAAATTATAAAAATATTGAGAATAGTTTTAATCGGGCTATGGCTATGGCTGAAGAAACCGCTAGTCAAATGAAAAGATTAGCTCGAGAAGAAGCAAATAGTATTATAAATGAAGCTAAAGCTAATGCTTCAAGAATTGTCAATAATGCCCTTGTTAAATCGGAAAAAATTGAAACTGAAAATCAAGCTTTAATGCATCGCACCAATTTAGTGAAAAAAAGACTAAAACAAACTTTAGAAGATGAACTTGCTATGTTAGATGATATTGATGATTTTAATTATTAATATCATTTTTTTCTAAACTATGCTAATATAATTATATAAGGAGAGATAAAATGTCAATAAATGAAGTAGAAAGTAAAATGCAAAAGGCTCTTGAAAATATGGAAGCTAGATTTACTAATGTTCGAGCTGGAAGAGCTAATCCGGCGATGTTAAATGGGATAATGGTAGATTATTATGGCACTCCAACTCCAATCAATAGTCTAGCCAATATTACTGTACCAGAGGCCAAGCAATTATTTATTAAACCTTTTGATAGGAATGTATTAAAAGATATTGAAAGAGCTATTAACGAAGCTAATATAGGCATTACGCCAACTAATAACGGCGAAGTTGTTATATTAACAGTACCTGATTTAACTGAAGAGCGTCGTCGTGATTATGTAAAACAAGTAAAAGCTATGGCTGAAGATGCAAAAGTAGCTTTAAGAAATATTCGTCAAGAAGCTAACCAAACTATCAAAAAAGAAGAACTTCCTGAGATGAAGAAAAAAATATGATGGAAGATGTTCAAGAATTAATTAATAAATACAATAAAATTGTTGATGATAAAGCGAAAGAAAAAGAGCAGGAATTAATGCAAGTATAGAGTAAATCTTATGATTTACTTTTTTAAAGGAGAAATATGGTAGAATTTAAAGATTTTTTAAAATTTGATATTAGAGTAGGAACAATAATTAAAGCCGAAGAATTTAAAGAAGCACGAAAGAAAGCCTATAAGTTAGTTATTGATTTTGGTGATGAAATTGGGTTAAAAAAATCATCTGCTCAAATTACTGAAAATTATAAAATAACTGATTTAGATAATAAACAAGTAATTGCTATTATTAATTTTCCTGAAAAACAAATAGCTAATTTTCTTTCTGAAGTTTTAGTTTTAGGTATATATACAGATGACGGAGTAATTTTATTAAGTCCCGAGCAAAAAGTAAAAAACGGAACGAAAATCGGTTAGACCTTTAAGTTTAAAATTGAAAATGGTATAATTTTCTTAGGATGTGAAAACAAATGAAAAAAATCGGGTTATTTTTATTATTACTGATAGTGCCTCTAGCAGTAAAAGCTGAAGTTGATTATAATATAACAGATTATTATATTTCTTCAGAAGTTGAAATTGCCGGAGGGATTAAAATAAAAGAATTATTAGTCTTAGATGGCACATTTAATGGCTACCAACGCGATATTGTCTATAAAAATAGTTCTTTACCAAAATGGGAAGCAAGAAAAATTAACTTTGAAAAAAGCTCTATTTATGGAGGTAGTAGCTTAGAAAATCTTAGAGTAGCTACCTTTAAAGTAGGCGATAATGTTGATTTTAAAACAATGCAAGATATTAATAGTGCTTCTTTTGCCGAGGAAGTAAGTAAGGCTTCCTTAGGTGATAGGAATGTTTATACGATTGAAAAAACTGATGATGGCGAAAATGTTAGAATGTATAGTCCTTCTAATAATGGAAGAGTAGCTTTTTATTTAGAATATGTAATCACTAATGCTGTTGTTATGCATAATGATGTAGCTGAGTTATATTATCCATATGTAGGTGATAAATTTAGTGATCCTATTGGTAATGTGCAAGTGCAAGTAATTTTACCATATTCTGATACTTCGGATAATTTTCGCATTTGGGCCCATGGACCGTTAACTGGCGAAATTAAAAAATATCAAAACGAAGATAAAGAACCAATTGGTGTATTAGCAAGTGCGAAAAATTTACAAGCCAATACAGGATTTGATATTCGTTTAACTTTTGATAAATCGCTCATTCAAATTCCTGATTTTATGAATCATTCTAATGAAGACGCTCTAGCCAAAATTATTGCGGTAGAAGAAAAAAGAGCTGATGAAGCAAATGCCCAAAGAGCAAAAATTAGATTAATTTATTATTCAATTATGGGAATTGTAGCGGCTTATATAGCTGGTTTAATAGCATTATGGATATATATTTATATTAAACATGATAGAGAATACCAAAGTAATTTTAAAGGTAAATATTATCGAGATTTTATTGAAGATTATGATGTTGAAGTCATAGATTATTTGCTACACCGTTCTATAACTCCTAATGCCATGAGTGCTTCTATAATGAATTTAATTTATAAAAAGAATATTGAAGTTGCCGAAATTGCTAGCAAAAAGAAAAGTAAAGAATATAAATTTATTTTAAAAAACAAAGATAATTTATCAGAAGCTGAAAATTATTTAATTGATTTCCTATTTACTTCTGTGGGAGATAATAATGAATTTACAACTAAAGATTTACAAAATTATGCAGATTCTAGCCATACATATTCCATATTTACAGCTAAATATCAGAATTGGAAAAATAAAGTAATTGCCGAAGGTCAAAATCAAAACTTCTATGAAAACAAAGATAAAATAAAAACACTGGGGATTTCCTATTCTGTTTTAGGTATTATTATCTTTATAATAAGTATGCTTAACAATGTTCAAAGTATCTTTATATATTTAATGTTAATTCCAATAATTATCTTCCTATTTTACACTATATTATTTAATAAGCGAACTAAAAAAGGAAATGATGATTATGCCAAATGGAGGGGCTTTAAAAACTTTTTAAATGACTTTGGTACCTTTGAGGCTAAAGAGTTACCAGAAATAGCTTTATGGGAACGTTATATGGTTTATGCAGTAATTTTTGGTATTGCTGATAAAGTCCAAAAAGCTATGAATGTTAAAATTAAAGAATATGATCCAAATAATCCAATGTACGCTCCATATATGAATAGTTGGTTATATTATGATATGCATTATCATTTAGCAAATACCGTTCATCAGGCTGTTACAACTAGTATAAATGCAGCTAATGCTCATTCTATAAATTCTAGTGGCAGTGGCTTTGGCGGGGGATTTTCATCTGGTTCCGGAGGAGGCTTCGGAGGCGGTGGTGGAGGTCACGGATTTTAATGTTGCCTTTTTTTCTTACGAAAGTATAATAAATTTTAAATTGAAAGGAGAATATTAAAAATGACAATAGAATTAATCAGACAAGTACCATCCCATTATATTGGTGAAGATTGCTTACAAATTTATATGGGTATTAGAGAAAGGGGCGTTTTATTAAGTCCCGATGGAATTATGTATCAAGATTTAGGCTCCTCAAAAATCAATAGATATTTAGATGATGAAAGAAAGAAACAATTTCCTTATTCAAATATTCCTTCATATGTTAAAAAAGTACTTTTCCAAAAAATGCAATGTAATTTGCAACTTTTGGATTATAATAAACTTTATGTTTATCTTGATCCGTATGGAATTTTTACTTTTCAAGTTCTAAGAAATAAGAATGAAGGTTTAGTAGTATCTCAGTCTGGACCCCTATATACATATTTTAGTACTCAACCACTTTCTTTAGATAAAAAGGATTTAAAGGCTTTTTTAAGCCCTCAAGAAGGTAAATATTACTACATAGCAAAAACTGGTAAAGATTATGAATTACAAACAAAATTAGATGATTTAATTGATGAAACGTTTAATGATAATCAAAAAAATAAAACAACCAAATTAACGGATACACCATTTTTAAGTGTTCAACTTCAAGATGATTCCGCTGTAATAAAACAAATATATGTTGTAGGTAATGCAGGTACGAATAATGAATTATTTGTTTATGTTCAACATATTCCAATCAAAAAACATAACTTAGAAACAATTAAAAATATTCGTAAATTTCCGTCTAAGGAACCTAAAATTAATTTAAAATATAATCCAAATATTACCAAAGAGGATATTAATGCAGCAAAACAATTAATCAGAACAAAATCCTCTTTTAAAAGGTAAATAAATATGGAAGTAAATATTGGCCCATATAATATTGAAGTTATAATTGTATATAAAAAAAATAAAAATATTTATATGCGGGTGAAAGAAGATTTAAAACTCTATATTACCTGCCATCCTCTAGTAAGTAAAAAAGAATTACTAAAGCTTATTAAAACTAACGAAAAAAGTATTATTAAAATGTATGAAAAAATGTTAAAAACTAATCAATATGAAAATGAATTTTATTATTTAGGCGATAAATACGAAGTTATATATGATGAAAATATAAACTCCCCGGAAATAAACGGATCTAATATTTATGTCAAAAATGAAAAAATGTTAAATAAATTTTGGCAAGATGAATGTAAACGTATTTTTTCGAAAAGAGTCCAAGATTTAAAAATTTTATTTCCGTATTTACCTCAATTTAGTTTAAAAATAAGAAAAATGAAAAGTCGTTGGGGTGTTTGTAATCGCAGTAATAATACTGTAACATTAAATAGCGAATTATTAAAAAAAGATCTCTCACTTTTAGATTATGTTATAATTCACGAATTATGTCATTTTAAGCATCCTAATCATAGTGCTGCTTTTTGGCAAGAGGTAAGTAAACATTATCCTTATTATAAATTAGCAAGAAAACGTTTGAAGGAGGTCTAAGCATGAATTTAATTACTTCATTAGACAATATTAATGTTAAAAGATGGTGTAAATTAAAAAGCAAAAAATATCGTGATAAAGAAGGAGCTTTTTTAATCGAAGGTGAGCATTTAGTTTTAGAAGCGATTAAACAAAATGTAGCTATAGAAGTAATTTTGGATAGTGAGACTATTTTTCCTGTTGATATTCCTAAATATTACGTAACCAAGGATATATTAAAAAAAATCACCTCATTAGAAAATCCACCGGCAATGCTAGCTGTAGCTAAAAAAATTCCCGAAAAGCCTTATGGTCAAAAGCTCCTTTTAATAGACAGTCTGCAAGATCCTGGTAATTTAGGTACAATTATAAGAACGTCAGTAGCTTTTAATATTGATACTATTGTTTTAGGAGAAAATACTGTCGATTTATATAACGAAAAAGTTTTAAGAGCTACCCAAGGTTTAATTTTTCATATTAATATTATCAAAAGAGATTTATATACTTTTATTGATGAATTAAAAAAGAACAATTATAAGGTTATTGGAACAAATGTAACGCATGGTCAAAAAATTGAAGAACTTGATTTACCAAATAAATATGCTTTTATAATGGGCAATGAAGGTAATGGAGTTAATAAAGATATTTTAAATAAGTGTAGCCAATATGTATATATTCCTATGAATGAAGCCTGTGAGAGCTTAAATGTGGCTATTGCTACGGGAATTATTCTTTATGAATTAGCCAAGAAAAGATAATTAAAAATATCCTCGAAAAGTTAAGGTGGAACTTTTCTTTTTTTTGTTATACAATATTTCTGGTGATTTATATGTTAAAGATTAAGGATTTAACAGTAGTTGCAGATAATAAAATTATTTTAAATAAATTAAATTTAGATATAGAAACCGGAAAAATTTGGGCAATCATGGGACCTAATGGGGTTGGAAAAAGTACAATATGTAAGGTTTTGTTAAAAGATCCAAATTATCTTATAAAACAGGGTAGTATCATTTATAATGGGAAAATAATAAATGATCTAAGCACGGATCAAAGAGCAAAATTAGGACTATTTTTAATTGCTCAGACGCCTACGGCTATAGATGGTGTGCAAAATAGTGAAATGTTGCGCATGGCGATAGCAAATCGCACTGGAAAAGCAGTAGATATCCTAAGCTTTCACAAAGAAATTAAAGAAGTATGTCAAAAATTAGATATTCCTAATGATTTTATTCATCGCGATATAAATGCCGGAATGAGTGGCGGAGAACGGAAAAAGAATGAATTAATGCACTTATGGATGCTAAAACCAGAATTTATAATCTTAGATGAAATCGATTCGGGATTAGATGTCGATGCTTTTAAAATTGTCATGAAATCTTTAAAAGATTACTATAAAAAATATCATCCTTCTATTTTAATAATTACCCATAATACCAAAGTGTTTAAATATTTAAAACCAGATGGAATTAGTATTTTAGAAGATGGAAAAATAATTAAAACTGGTACGGAAGAATTAGCAAATATTATAGATGAGAATGGATTTGAGGCATTTAAAGTAAGTGAGAGTGTAACTCATGAATAAAATAATAATAGAAAATGATTATATATCATTTGATGATGAAGAAGTAGATGTTCAATTTAATACCCAAAACTTGACAATTGATATTACCAATAATGTCGTAATTAACGAATTAAATGATTGTAATATTATTCAAAAACTTCTTATTAATATCCATGATAATAGCACTCTTACCTTAAATATATTTAATCAAAAAGCTAGTCTTAATTTAGATATAGAAATAAATATCTATGATAATGG
Organism: uncultured Bacilli bacterium; assembly: GCA_947626055.1. Classification (GTDB taxonomy): domain Bacteria; phylum Bacillota_I; class Bacilli_A; order RF39; family UBA660; genus HGM10766. Next base: position 81,929 of record CANQQP010000001.1, read on the forward strand.
GAAGTTTTATGGTAATATTGGTTTAATTGCCAATACAGAAAATCATTTAAATGTTACAACTAATATGTTTAAAGATAATATTGAAAATATTTTAAATATTAAAGGAATATCTAAAAAAGATGGATATTTTAATATTAAAGTAGATGGCAATGTACAAAAGAATACTTATAATAATATGATGAAAGAAAGTATTAAAATTCTAAATTTAAATGCGAAAGAAAATAAGATTCTACCTAATATGTTAGTCGCTACTAATGAAGTAAAAGCCGATCATTTTGTGACTATATCTAATATTTCAGAACCGGAGTTATTTTATTTAATGAGTAAAGGAATTAATCGAAATTTAGCTAGTAAAATATTAGAAAAAGCATTTATATTTAGTTTATATGATGAAAAGGTTAAAAAGATAATAGATAAATAGGAGGTGAGTTATGAATCGTGATGATTTTCCTATGTTAAAACAGAATATTATATATTTGGATAATGGAGCTACTAGTTTTAAGCCGCAAGTCGTAATTGATAAAATGAATGAATATTATACAACCTATTCGGCAAATGCCCATCGGGGTGACTATGATATTTCTTATCATGTTGATATGGAATATGAAAATACCCGCGATTTAGTAAAAACATTTATTAATGCCCAAAGCAAAGAGGAAATAATTTTTACAGGTGGGGCAACGGAGAGCCTAAATTTAATAGTTAATGGTTTTTTTGAAAAAAATATTGAACAAGGCGATGAAATAATCATTACCAAAAGTGAACATGCTTCTAATGTTATTCCATGGTTTCGTTTAGCTAAAAATAAAAAAGCTATAATTAAATATATTGAATTAAATGAAAATCATGAAGTAACTATCGAAGCTCTTCAAAAAATTATCACACCTAAAACTAAAATTATTGCCTTAGCCCAAGTCACTAATGTAATTGGTGATGAAAGGCCAATTAAACAAATATGTGCTTTGGCCCATGAACAAAATATTTTTGTTGTTGTCGATGGTTCGCAAAGTGTTCCCCATATGAAAGTTGACGTTCAAGATTTAGATTGTGATTTTCTTTGTTTTTCTGCTCATAAAATGTGTGGTCCTACGGGTGTAGGAGTACTTTATGGTAAAAAGGAACTTTTAGAAGCAATAGAACCTACTAATTTAGGGGGAGGGATGAATGAATCTTTTGATAATGAATTTGAAGTTTTATTAAAACCGTTGCCTACCCGTTTAGAAGCAGGTACCCCTAATATTGCTGGCGTAATTGGTTTAGGGGCAGCTATCGAATATTTAAATGAAATTGGCATGGATAAGATTGCCAAATATGAACGAAATTTAAGGGAATACTTAATTAATAAATTAGAAAAAATTAGCTATATAGATATAATTAATTTACATAGTAAGTCAGGCATTGTCGCCTTTAATGTTGATAATATATTTAGCCAAGATGTCGCTTATTATCTTAATCGTTATCATATCTGTGTAAGAGCAGGTAATCATTGTGCGAAAATATTGAAAAGTGAAACAGGCGTAAAAAATACTTGCCGAATAAGCTTATATTTTTATAATACTAAAGAAGAAATTGATAAATTAGTCGAACTTCTAGCTGATAAAGAAAAAATAATTGCGGAGATGTTTTAAATGGATCAAGAGATAAAAAGAGAAATTATTATGGAAAACTATTTACATCCTCATAATAAAGAGACAACTAATGATAGTGAATATCTAAAGGTAAATAGTAACAATGAGTCATGTATAGATAATATAGACTTGCAAATTTTAATAAAAAGTGGTAGGATAAAAGACATTAAATTTAATGGGGAGGCATGTGCGATATCTACCGCATCTACTTCAATCATGATTAAAGAATTAATAAATAAAACAATTCCGGAAGCATTAGATTTTATTCATGATTTTGAAGCAATGATTAATGAAAATGAGTACAATAAAGAAAAATTAGGTGAAGCTTTAGTGTTTGATGACATATTCAAACAAAAAAATCGGAAAACTTGTGCTACATTACCCTATAAAGGGATGATTAAAGCTTTAGAAGAATATCAAAAAAATCATAATTAATAGAAAGGTCATGCATAAAAAACCTCAAAATTTAATATAAGAAGACAGAAAGGGAGATAAGCTTATATTTAAGCATATAAAATATGAAAACAAATCCAAAAATATCGGAGTATACAGTAGTTAAAAGAGTAATTACAAAAGATGAAGACGATAATATCATAGAAAACTCGTATTATATATTAAGAAATACTTTAGTTAAGTATGATGGTTATACATATACTGATTTATGTACTAATAAACCTATTAAAATGTTTAATTTTCAAGAATTTGGCCATAATGATATAGGAATTATGTTGGAAAAAGACCAAACTTATTATGAAAACCAAGTGCAAAATATTTGTGCTATTTATAATAATAAGGTTATGAATTTAATTCTAGAGTTAAAAGAAATTTTAAAAAATCAAGAACATTATTATGCTGGAGCCTTAAAAAAATATTTATACTATGTTGTTAAAAGTTTAGATAGTAAAAAAATTGTGGCTTTACAAACTCTTAAGACAAATTTTAACCCAGCAAATGAAGATAGAAAAAAAATATATGAGTTATTAAAAGACATTAAAAATGAAAATACATACTATTTTAAAATATTTTTACATTATAGTATAAATGCGAAAATATTGGCAGATTTAAATAATCCAGTGCGTAATAGAATTAATCCGCAAAAAAGTATTATGCTATATGAAGAAGAAAACGGTCTTATCAAAAAGACTGAAGAAAATTGGCAGGAATTAAATTCTTATAAAAGTGCAAACAACAATAATAATATAGTTGTGCCTAAAAGAAGAAAAAGAATTTTTGAAAATTTGTTTGCTAAAATATAAATAAGTATGATAAAATAATCTTGGAACACGATGATAAAAGACTAGTAATTAATATTTGTTTTCAAAGAGAATTAGTGGTTGGTGCAAACTAATAACAAAGTTAATGAATCTCCTTTTTAGTGTAGTTAATACCTACCGGTTAAAACCGTTATCTTAAATTAAGTAAAAAAAAGGATGGTACCGCATTATTTGCTCCTTGCAAGTAGTGTGGTTTTTATTTTAGGAGGAAGGAAATTATGATAAGAAAAGTAAAAGCTGGCGAAATATACCGTCATTTTAAAGGATCTAAAGCCTTTATCATCGCTATTGCTAAACATAGTGAAACAAATGAAGACTTGGTAATTTATGCATGTATAGATAACACCGATTCTAATCACAAAGATGGTATTTATGCGCGGCCTTATAAAATGTTTGTCTCGGAAGTTGATCATGAAAAATATCCGGAGATAAAACAAAAATATCGATTTGAGAAAGTAGAGGAATAAAAAATGATAGATATAAAATTAATAAGAGAAAACAAAGAATTAGTTAAAGAAAATATTAAAAAGAAATTTCAAGATGAAAAACTTCCTTTAGTAGACGAAATCTATGACTTAGATAAAAAATATCGGGAAACTAAACAAAAAATGGATGAAAAAAGAGCTCTTAAAAATAAAATAAGCGATCAAATAGGTTCTCTAATGCGTGATGGTAAAAAAGATGAAGCCATGAAAATAAAAGCCGAAGTTGCCCAAATGGGTGATGAAATTGAAAAATTAACTCAAGATGAAGAAAATATCAGTAAAGAAATTAAAACTAAAATGATGGTAATACCCAATATAATTGCCGAAGATGTGCCAATTGGTAAAGATGATAGTCAAAATGTAGAGGTTAAACGTTTTGGGGAGGCATTTGTTCCTGATTATGAAATTCCTTATCACGCTGATATCTTAAATTCTTTTAATGGTTTAGATAAAGAGGCGAGTGGACGTACAAGTGGTAATGGCTTTTATTATTTAATGGGCGATATTGCTAGACTTTCTAGCGCTATGCTTTCCTATGCTCGAGATTTTATGATTGAAAAAGGTTTTATTTATTGTATTCCGCCTTTTATGATTAGAAGTGATGTAGTAACTGGTGTTATGTCATTTGCGGAAATGGATGCCATGATGTATAAAATTGAAGGGGAAGATTTATATCTAATTGGTACAAGTGAGCATTCCATGATTGGTAAATTTAAAGATCAAATTATTAAGAAAGACATTCTACCTATAACAATGACTTCTTATTCTCCTTGTTTTCGTAAAGAAGTAGGAGCCCACGGCATTGAAGAACGAGGTATATATCGCGTTCACCAATTTGAAAAACAAGAAATGATAGTTATTTGTGAGCCAGAAGATAGTGCTGCTTGGTATGAAAAAATGTGGCAATTTACGGTTGAATTATTTAGAAATTTAGATATTCCTGTCAGGCAATTAGAATGTTGTAGTGGCGATTTAGCGGATCTTAAATATAAATCATGTGATATTGAAGCTTGGTCTCCCCGCCAACAAAAATATTTTGAAGTAGGAAGTTGTTCGAATTTAACTGACGCTCAAGCAAGAAGATTAGGAATTCGAGCTAAAGGGGAAAAGGGCAATTACTACTTACATACATTAAATAACACAGTTTTAGCATCAACTAGAGCTCTAATAGCTTTAATAGAAAATAATTATCAAAAAGACGGCAGTGTTAAAATTCCTAAATCCTTACAACCTTATATGGGTGGCATTTCTATTATTAAACCTCATAACTAGAGCTTTGGCTCTTTTTTTAGGTGATTAGACTTATTTGAGAAATCTATATAAGTATGTTATAATCAAAACCAACGGAAATTAGTAAATATTTATATTTTCAAGAGGGGGGGATTTATAATGTCAAAAGTAGAAGAAGATTTAATCTTCGCGAGCAAACTTATCGAAGATAAAGAAAAATGTGGCGAATATTTTACAATCTTTAATCATCTATGGCCTTTTGCTACTGTAAATATAAAAGAATATTTAGCACCTTACAATTTAGAGGGAAAAATTTGTGTAACATTACAAGGAAGCTCAGATCATATTTTCGAACTCGCTTTAAAAAATCCTAAAGAAATAATTGGGTTTGATATAAATCCTCTGACAGGATATTACGGAAATTTAAAAATAGCTGCTGTTAAAGCTTTAAACACGCCAGAAGAATATTTAGCTTTTTTTAGAAATCAAAGTTACGCTGCTAACTCTTTTGATAAGAAAACTTTTCAAGAAATATCTCAATATTTAGAAGGTAATGATAAAATTTTTTGGGAGGAATTATTTAATATGTATACTTCTTGGCAAATCCGAGAAAATCTTTTTTCTAAAGATGAAGGAAATCAGTCAGAAATTAAAGGTGCTTTAAATTATATAACTCCAGAAAATTATAAATATTTAAAAAATAATCTTAAAAATATTAATTTAATTTTTATGAATACTGACATTAAAAATTTAGCATCTGAGTTACCTTATAATGTGGATTTTCTAACATTATCTAATTTAATTCTCTATGCTCATAATTTATTTCCGGAAAATACCTTAGAAAATTGGAAAAAATTAATTGAAAATTTAGCATTAAAATTAAATAAAAATGGTCATATAATAGCCGGTTACTTTTATGATATTGAAAATGAGGAAGATTACCGGGATATGTATAATAAATCACTTCGTGATAAAGTTTTTAATAGTCCTTCTTATAGTTATCATTTATTTACTAAAATGACTGATTTAGCTCGCCAGAAACAATCTTATAATCATGATGCTACGTTAATTTATACTAAATAAAAGCAATAACTTCTTTTAGAAATTGCTTTTTATTTTCTATAACTTTAAAGATATGCGTGGTATAATTAACTTATAAGGAAGTTGATGAAGTATGAAAATGGCTTTAAAAAGAGGAACTATTGTAGCAATTGGTTTAATTTTACAGCTATGTTTAACATTATTTGTTTATTTATTTTTAGGAAAATATATTAAATTAATTGGGATATTTTATGCTGTTATGAGTATTGTTATTGTCTTAGGCATTATTAAAAATAGTAAAAGATTAAGTAGTGATTTACCTTGGATAATAATTATTATGTTATTTCCAATAATTGGTTCTTTAATGTATGTTATAATTGGCCGAAATATTCATCGTAGTAAACTTTTAAAAAATATTAATAAAAGTATTGAAAACAGTGAAAAATATTTAATTCAAGACGAAAAAATTTTAAAAGAGATTAATGATCAAGAATATACAGATTTAAAATATATTAGTGAATTTGCTCATTTTCCCGTAACAAAAAATAATCAAGTTAAGTATTTTTCTTTAGGTGATGATGTTTATCCTGTTATGTTAGAAGAGTTAAAAAAAGCTCAAAATTACATTTTTATGGAATATTTTATTATTAATAACGGGAAAATGTGGGAAAGAATATTGAATATTTTAAAAGAAAAAGCTCAAAATGGTTTAGATGTGCGCGTTATTTATGATGATTTAGGTTCAATCGCAATGTTACCTAGTGATTATCCTAAAACTTTAGAAAGTATGGGGATCAAATGTGTTGCTTTTAATAAATTAAAGCCTTTTGCTGGTGCCATAATGAATAATCGTGATCATCGTAAAATGCTTATAATTGATGGACATACCGTCTTTTCAGGAGGAATCAATATATCGGATGAATACATTAATATTACCCATCCTCATGGGCATTGGAAAGATAATGGTATCATGATAAAAGGGGAAGCAGTTTGGAATTTTACGGTAATGTTTTTAAGTATTTGGAATGCTTATTTCATGACTGATAATGATTATACTAAATACAAATATGTCTTTAAAAAGAAATATAAGGAAAATGGTTATGTTGTTCCTTATGGCGAAAGCCCATTAGACGACGAAATAATTGGCGAAGATATCTATCTCAATATTTTAGGTGAAGCCAAAAAATATGTTTATATTTATACTCCTTATTTGATTATCGATACTGATATGATAAATGCTTTAATTAGGTGCGCTAAACGTGGGGTTGATGTGAGATTAATTGTACCAGGTATTCCGGATAAAAAAACGGTTTATAGTTTAACATCTTCATATTTTGATGTTTTATTAAAAGGTGGCGTAAAAATTTATAAGTATTCTAAGGGATTTGTTCATAGCAAGGTTTTTGTTTGTGATGATAAAGTAGCCACTGTTGGGACTATTAATTTAGACTACCGTAGTTTATATTTACACTTTGAATGTGGAGTATATTTAAAAGAAGTTGAGGCTATTAAAGATATTTATAAAGATTTATATGATGCTCTTTTAGTATCTAAACAACTTTCTCAAAAAGATTTAAAAACCAAATTCTTTGCTAAATTATGGCAAGCAATCTTACGCTTAGTGGCTCCTATGATGTAAAAGTTATTGAACTTATTAAGCAAATTTAATATAATTTTTCTAAGAGGCGAAAGAAATGAATAGAAATATTGTTACTTGTATTATTTTGACTGTTATTACTTGTGGTATCTATGGTATTTATTGGTTTATTGTCATAACAGATGATGTTGCAAGAGTTACTGACGATCATTCAATGAGTGGGGGAGTATCATTTTTACTTAATTTAATTACTTGCGGGATATACGGAATATATTGGGCTTTTCAAATGGGAAGAAAACTATATGATTACTCCAATAAAAATAATTTAGGTCTTGCTGATAATGCCATTGTATATTTATTACTTCAAATATTTGGTTTTGGCATTGTAAATTATGCTTTAATTCAAAATGATTTAAATAGACTTAGTCAAAATAATTAAAAAGAAAATATATTTTCTTTTTTAAGTTGGTGAAAAGATGCAAAAAAATTATTTAATTAAAATAGGTATTGGTTTTATTATTTTGATAGTCTACCTTTTAGTAGGAAGTTATTTTAATTTATATATACCTTGTCCCTTTTATAAATTGACGCATTTTTACTGTCCAGGTTGTGGCATAACTAGGGCTTTAAGATCTTTATTAAGTTTAGATTTTTATCAAGCTTTTCGCTATTATAATTTAATTATCTTATTACCAATATTTTTAATATATTATGGTGAGGATTTTTTAGAAAAAAAGGGGATAAAAAATTTTAATTTAAGAAGATTTATGACTAATAAGTTTTGGTATGCAATTCTCATTTTCGTAATTATTTATGGAATTATGAGAAATTTACCTTGGTTTGATTATTTAGTACCAACGAAAATTTAAAGGCATATGCCTTTTTTTCTTGGGGGTAATTTGCTATAATAGGGAAGTATTGGAAGTGATGAAATGAATCTACCAGATTTAAAAAAAGCGCGAATTAGAACCGATAAAGAAGTTGAATATATATATTTAAATGACCATTATCAAAAACTTTTCTCTGGTCAAAAATATTTTTTAAAAACTTATGGATGTCAAATGAACGTTCATGATTCTGAAGAAATAGCGGCTCGTTTGGAATCTTTAGGATTTAGTAAAACCGAGGTTTTAGAAGAGGCGGATATCGTAATTTTAAATACCTGTGCGATAAGAGAAAATGCTCATGATAAATTATATGGTTTTTTAGGACGCTGTAAGCATTTAAAAAAAGAAAAAAAAGATGTAATTATTGGTATATGCGGCTGTATGGCTCAAGAAGAAAATGTTGTGGAAGAAATTATGAATAAACATCAATATATAGATATAGTTTTTGGTACGCATAATATTTATAAATTACAAGATTTAATTATTAATAAAAAAGAAAAACAAAACATTGAAGTGTATTCATGCGAAGGTGATGTATATGAAAATGTGCCTTACAAAAGAGATTCGCAAATTAAAGCATGGGTTAATATCCAATATGGTTGTGATAAATTCTGTACATATTGTATAGTTCCTTATACAAGAGGTAAGCAAAGAAGTCGTAAAAGTCAAGAAATCATTAAAGAAGTTGAAGATTTAGTTAAAAGTGGTTATAAAGAAGTTACATTGCTTGGCCAAAATGTTAATGCATATGGCAAAGAATTAAAAGACGAAATAAACTTTGCCGAGCTTTTAGAAGAAGTTGCTAAGACAGGAATAGAGCGTATTCGTTTTGTTACTTCCCATCCTTGGGATTTTACTGATGAAATGATTAAAGTCATTGCGAAATATGATAATATTATGCCTTATATTCATTTACCACTACAATCCGGCTCATCAAAAATTTTAAAATTAATGGGTCGTCGTTATACTAAAGAAGAATATTTAACTTTGTATCATAAAATAAAAGAGACTATTCCTAATGTGGCTATTACTACGGATATTATTGTTGGTTTTCCTAATGAAACAGATGCAGATTTTAAAGAAACTCTTGATGTTGTAAATGCTTGTCAATTTGATAGCGCCTTTACATTTATTTATAGCCCAAGAGAGGGAACTCCGGCAGCAAAAATTGAAGATAAAACTCCTGGGTCTATTAAAGAAGAACGTTTACATAAATTAAACGAACTGATTAATAGTTATAGTTTAAAAGCTAATCAAAAATATCTTGGAAAAACAGTCAAAGTTTTAATTGAAGGGGAAAGTGAAAAAGATAGCACCAAAGTATTTGGATACACTGAAACCATGAAATTAGTAAATGTAGATAATGCTTCTGATAAAATCGGCGAAATTATTGATGTTAAAATAACTGATGCTAAAAGCTTTAGCTTAGATGGAATTTATCAATAGGGAATATTGCTTGTCAAAATAAAGTATTAAATTATAATAATATTAATTAGGAGGGTTTAGATATGAAAGAAAAAATCGATTGGAAAGAAAAATTAGGGGCTATTGATAAAAAAATAAAAGAAAATATGAGTGAAGAAGAAAAAGAAAAATTACAAAAAGAAGAAGAAAATTTTAAGATTTTAGAAACTATTTTAAGATATTATTATAAACATTTAATAAAAATTAAACATAAAAATTTAAATATTGTTGATGTCGCTGAATATTTTAATATTCCTATAGATATAAAGCGATTATATGACTATGAAATTCATTTTTTAAGAAATGACATATTTCCTGTTATAGAGATAATTGATACAAAAGAAAATATCCAATACATAAGTAATTTCTACGTAAAAGGAGAGTTACTAGATGTGACTGATAATCCTATTTTCAATAATTTGGATATAACTAATTTTAATACTAATATTCAAACTAAGTACTTATATTATATTGGTCAAAATAGTCCTATTAAATCTCAACTAATTATACCAAATGATAAATATGAATTGGTATTTGAAAAAGAACAGCCAAATGATTTGGGATTTGGAAATAGTAGTAATATTTTTGTAGTCCGCTTTTATGAAAAATATGAAAAAGAAGGCATGACCAAAAAAGAACAGTTATTTGCTAATCACTTTCATACCTTTGAAAACGATATTGAAAATACTATGAAACAATTTATTACTTATGATTTTACTTCTTCTGATTTACCAAGAGAAGATAGACAAGATATTTATGCTTATACAATCAATAGCAATATTATTCATGGGATTAATGAATTAGAAACTATAAATGAACATATTACTTTTAATGCTTTTGCTAGTATGGAAAATACAAAAATAACCAATATAGAAAGATATCTTCCTATAAATTATATTAGTTATGAAAAAGAAGAATTAAAGAGTGACAATATAAATGCTGCTATTTGGTTTTCGGGCTATAATACTGATAATACTTATTATGCCATTAAGATATTTAAGAAATTTGATAAAATTAATTTAAATTTACATTGTAGATATATAGATGAACAACATCATACTATCGAAAAAACTGAAATAAGAGAATTACCTATTTTAGTTAGTGGTAAATTAACAATTGAGGAAATAGACAGTATAATAGATTTATTAAATCATATTTATCCTGATAATTTATTTATGTCATATGCCATAGACCAAATAAGGAAATTTCAAACTGAAATAAAAATAAAAGAAAAAATTATAAATAAAGAGGAAAATTTACTAGACCCAGAAATGTTATCTTCAAAAGAATATGACGAAATAACTAATATGGTTTTAGAAAATAAGAGTGCTTATTTTGATTTAGCGTTAGAACAATTTTATAATGCTACGCACATGGGCGAAGCAAGAGAAAAGAAACAAAATCAATATCAAAAATTACTCAATAAAAAGTAAAATAGAAGTATAGTATATAAATAGATAAAATCACTCATCTATTTTTTTATAAATTTAATTTGGCTACCAACTTTAAAATATTTACCTAATCCTTTTGGTAATTCTAAAATATTAGTTTCATAAATATCTCTATTAATGGAAAGTATTTTATGAGGTTTAAAATCACTTAAAATAAATAAAATAGTATTTTGATTATCCAAAACTAAAACATCAATTGCTTCTTGCATACTATAAGTTTGAATAGTATTACAAGATTTAAAGTACATACCAAAATTAATATTGGTAGTATTACTGAAACCAATCATTTTTTCTTTTAAAGTTAATGGTACTTTAACTTCGATATCTCGATTATTTATTCTTAGTATCATAATAAATAATATGCTTTAGCATGACAAAATTTGACAATTTAAAGCTTATTAATTGCGCCTTTTTTTTAAATAAGTTATAATAATAAAGGTGAGAATAAATGGCTAAGAAGAAAAAGAAGAAAGAAGATACATCAAAAAGTTTTAATTATAGTGTTGAATTAAATGGCCTATTATTAATATTAATTGGATTAATTGGGTTTGGTACCTTTGGCCCGGTAGGAAAAGTTATTAAAAATTTTGCAATTTTTTTAATGGGTTCATGGTATGTAGTGGCGCTACTTTCGGTTTTAATTTTGGGAATATACATGATAATAAAAAGAAAACTTCCTAATTTATTTACCACCCGAATGATTGGCTTTTATTTTTTGCTAATTGCTATTTTAATGTTTTCCCATTTAGAATATGCTGTAGCTAATGAACTTAAAGGAAAAGCTATTATCAGTACCACAATCGATAATTTTATGGGAGCAACTAGTAGTTTAAACTCTAATGTCGGAGGAGGAATAATTGGTGCTTTATTTATTCTTTTATTTACCTCTCTTCTCGATGTCACAGGTTCTAAAATAATAATTGGTGTTTTAGCTATATTTGGTTTAATTTTAGTCTTTGATATAACTATTGCAGATATATTTAAAAAGATCAAAGAAATATTTATTAATCTTAAAAATAAAAAACAAGAACGTAAAAAAGAACATAATAATGAAGAAGAAGCCGAAAATGAAGAAGTTGATGACAATAAAATTATTATTACTAGTGCCGAAGAATTAAAAGTAAATAATCAGCCTGAAGAAATTAGCACGCCAGCTCAAAATTTAGAAGTAGCACCTGTTAATGCTAATTATATTTTGCCGTCAATCAATTTATTAGAAAATCCAAAACATCAAGCTAAAGTAAACTCTAATGATTTTATTAAATCAAATAAAATGATTTTAGAAAGAGTATTAAATGACTTTGGTATTAAAGGAACTGTAGTCGAAATTCATGTAGGACCAGCAGTTACGCAATATGAACTGTCTGTTTTATCCGGTACTAAAGTAAGTAGAATTAAAAACCTTGATAAAGAAATCGCTCTTGCCTTAGCGGCGAAGAACGTTGCTATCGAAGCACCAATCCCAGGTAAAAATACCGTTGGAATTGAAATTCCCAATCCTTCAATTGCAGCCGTTAAAATTAAAGAGGTGCTAGCTAATATTCCGGCTAGTGCGAAAAACTCTAAAATATTAGTAGCTTTAGGAAAAGACTTAATGGGAAGAGTGCAAACGGCAGATATATCCAAAATGCCACATTTATTAGTAGCTGGTTCTACGGGTAGTGGTAAATCTGTATGTATGAATAGTATAATTGCCTCAATTTTAATGCGTTATCGTCCCGATGAAGTAAAACTTGTTTTAGTTGATCCTAAAAAAGTAGAAATGTCTAATTATAATGGTATTCCTCATTTATTATGGCCAGTTTTAACTGATCCTAAAAAGGCTTCTGTTGCTTTACAAAAGTTAGTTGATATGATGGATAATCGTTACAATATGTTTGCAGACAATGGCGTTAAAAAAATTGAAGAATATAATGTTTTAGCCAATAAAAAAGGCTTAGATAAAATGCCATACATTGTTATAATTATTGATGAACTTGCAGATTTAATGATGGTTGCATCCAAAGAAGTGGAAGGTTCTATTCAAAGAATTACGCAACTTGCAAGAGCGGCCGGAATTCATTTAATAGTAGCTACTCAAAGACCAAGTACAAATGTTATAACTGGAGTTATTAAAGCTAATATTCCATCTCGTATAGCCTTTGCTGTAGCTTCTTCAATCGATTCCCGTACTATTTTAGATGGGGGGGGAGCCGAAAAATTACTTGGTAAAGGAGATATGTTATACTTGCCAATGGGGGAAAATACTCCTATTCGTATTCAAGGTTGTTTTATAACTGATGAGGAAACCCAAAAAATTATCAATCATGTTTGTTCTCAACAGAAAGCCATGTATGATAATACTTTGCAACAAGCGGAAATGGAAGAACATAATCCCATTTCCAGTGAGAAAGAAGAATATGATGATCCCCTTTATAATGAAATCGTTGATTTTGCAATCGAAACCGGAAAAATTAGTGCTTCACTTCTACAAAGAAGATTTAGGTTAGGTTATAACCGTGCGGCGAGAATCGTTGATTTATTAGAAGAAAGAGGAATTATTGGACCTTCTAATGGCTCTAAGCCTCGAGAAGTTTTAGTTAAATTGCAAAAAGATGAAGAGTCCTAATTGGACTTTTTTATTGACTTTAATTTTAAGTCATATATAATAAAATACTTAGAAAAAGGGATTTTAGATGAAAAAAATTACTTTAAATGATTTAAATTTTAAAAAATTAAAATTATTAACAAACAAAACCAGCGAAAGTATTATTTATTATGATAAAAATAATATTTATAAATTATTTACTGATATAAATAAAGTTTTTTTGAAGGAAAAACAAGAAAAACTTGAATATTTAGAGCAGTGTTATTTACCTGAAAATTTTTTAAAGCCACATTTAATAATCATGGATAATAGTCTTTGTGTTGGTTGCGTTGCTCCATATAAAAAATCTAACCATTTAAACAATGTCAATATGTTAAACATATATCTAAAACATTGTTATTTAGTTTCTCATGATTTACAAATTGTTCATAATCACAACCCCCAAATAGCCTTTGCCGATGTACATGGTAGAAATATTTTAATTCATAAATTAAGCCATTATTTTTGTGATATTGATGGGTGTTTTATTAAAGATTTAAAGGTTAGTTATTGTGTTTCCAATAATTATGATAATTATTTAGATGACTATAATATTAAAGAAGAAGTTGTTAATCAAAACAGTGATAAAGTACAATTATATATAATGTTATTTTTTAAAATCTTTCATAAAAATATTTATTATATTTCTGAATCTGAATATTTAGAAAAAATGAAAGGTATTCCCATTTTAAAAGATTTATATTCGGTTTTTAAAACTTTACAAAATCCTCTTCATGAAGTACCAGAAGTACCTTATTTGCATGAATTAATATTAAAAAAATAGATTGTTTATGACCCGTAAATAGAGTATAATATTTTTTATGGTGATGGTTATGTCTTCTTATGTTTTAGTTGGAAAAGTATGTGGGACACACGGAATAAAAGGTGAGATTAAAATTAATTCTAATCATGAATTAAAAGAGCAAATTTTTATTCCTAATTTTAAGCTTTACTTTGGCCCAAACAAAATAGAAGAAAAAATAATTACTTATCGTCATCATAAAACGTATGAAATGGTTACTTTAGAAGGTTATAACAATATTAATGAAGTTTTAAAATATAAAAATCAAAATGTTTATGTTAAAAGAGAAGATCTTACTATTAAAGATTATTTATTAACCGATCTATTAGACTGTGAAATTATTGAAAATAATATAGTTTTAGGAAAAGTTCTAAATGTTATTCCTAATGGATCTAATATATTGCTAGAGGTTAATGGTTCTAAACATTTCTATGTTCCTAAAGTTAATGATTATATTGAAAAAATAGATATAGCATCTAAAAAAATTTATGTTAAAAATGTAGGGGGATTGATGTTATGAAAATAGATATACTAACTCTTTTTCCCGAAATGATTACTGGCTTTTTAAATGAATCAATAATAAAAAGAGCTCAAGAACAAGGAAAAGTAACTATTAATTTGTTAAATTTTCGCGAATTTTCGCATCTCAATAATCAGCAAGTAGATGATACTCCTTATGGTGGGGGAGCAGGGATGGTCTTAAGGTGTGAGCCTATCGTTGAAGCGCTTGAAAGTGTTAAAGATGAAGATAGTTTAGTAATATTACTTTCCCCTCAAGGAAAAACTTATAATCAAAAAATGGCTAATGATTTTACCAATTACAAGCATTTAATTTTAATTTGTGGGCATTATGAAGGATTTGATGAACGGATACTAGAATATGCTGATTTAGAATTAAGTATTGGTGATTATGTTTTAACAGGAGGAGAAGCAGCCGCGGTAGTAGTAACTGATAGTGTTGTCCGCCTTTTAGATAATGTAATTAATGAAGATTCCAAAGATAATGATTCATTTACAGAAGGATTACTTGATTATCCAACCTATACTAAACCACGAGATTTTAGAGGCAGTCTCGTACCTGATGTCTTACTTAGTGGCAATCATCAAAATATCACCAAGTGGCGTCATGAGCAACAAGTAAAAAAGACTCAAGAAAAAAGACCAGATTTATTAAAGTAAAGAAGTGATAAAATGAGCTATTTAATCAAAAAAGATAATAAAACAAATACTATAACTTATATGCAATATGATATGAAAGGTTATAAATTTACGCCCAAAAGTCAAAAAAATGCGAGCATTCAAGTCAATCAAATAGTTATTATTAATCCTCAGATGATTGATAAAATTTTAACATTAAAATTTAATTCTACTTTTAAGAAATTAATGGCTTTTGTTTTAAATTATCTTAATGATACTTCTAGTGATACAACCGATGGAATCTATGCTTTAGGAGAAATTGATCGCTTAAAAAGTATAATTTTTAATAAATATCAAGCATACTTAAGTGTGGAAAAACAAAAAAATTTTTTAGATAAATTAGCTTTTTTAGAAAACCAAATAAATATGAAAATGATGATGGCCTATCAGTTTATGCCTCCTGAATATCAAGAAGAACAAACCCAAGGTCGAGGAAGATAAAATTTCTCGATTTTTTTTAGTAAAAAAGGAAAATGCTATTTAACCTATAATATATATAATGAAGGTAGTTATTTTTATTAAAGAAAGGTCATATATGAATGAAATAGTTGATTATAATAAGAAGCCACAAAAAATAATTATTGGAGCGATAATTGCGATTGTTTTACTTATTGGCGGCGGTCTTACTTATTTTTTAATTTATAAATATGATAAAAAGGGTGATGGAAAGCAGACTGTAGCTAGTCTAACAGATGATTTAAAAAGTACCGAAAAAGTTGAGCAAGAAGAAGATAATTCTCCTGCCAAAACCGAAGAGACTGAAAAAATAAAAGTTGATATTAAAGGAGCCATTAATAGTCCGGGAGTATATGAAGTAGATGAAGGAACGATAGTTAATGAACTGATTAATATGGCTGGAGGAATAATGAGTAATGCTACAACTAAAAACATTAATTTAAGTCGCCAGTTACAAAATGAAATGGTCGTTATTATTTATACGCAAAATGAACTAGAAACTAAAGAAAACGAAATTAGTGATGTATGTTATGAAAATGATGTAGATATTTCTTCATGCTATCAAGAAAAGGAGTCTATTGTTATTCCTAGTGCCGAAGAAAATACAACTAAAAAGGATAGTAATGCTTCCTCTACAAGTGTAGTTTCCCTAAATAAAGCTAGTAAAGAAGAATTAATGACTCTAACTGGTATTGGTGAAGCAAAAGCTCTAAAAATAATTGAATATCGCGAAAGTAATGGCGGTTTTAAGAGCATTGATGAACTAATGAATGTTAAAGGCATTGGTGAGACGATATTTAATAAAATCAAAAACAATCTTACACTCTAATAAATTTATTCTTTTCTTAATTGGGAGCTTGATTTTATATTTAATAATATATTTTAATGTAATACCTCATAAAAGCCATATAAAGATTAATTCTCAGGCGCTGACAGGTACATTAATTAGTCAAAAATCAGATGGAAATAAACTTTCCTTAATTATCAAAACACCTGAAAAAATACAAGTTACTTATTACATCAAAAGTGAAGAAGGAAAAAATAGAATCGCTACAACTTTAAAATTAGGAATGAAAATTAAGGTTTTAGGAACTCTAAGTATTCCACCGGCAAATACCATCCCTAATACTTTTAATTATCAAAAATATCTATATCATAATAAAATATACTATTTAATGCAGGCTCAGGATATTAAAATTATAAATACAAACGTAAATGTTCTTTATAAATTAAAAAATCTTTTAATCCAAAAAATTAATAATATGGAATATAAAGAATATTATTATGCTTTTATTTTAGGGGAAAAATATTATATAGATCAAGATGTATGGCAGTCTTATCAAAAAAGTGGAGTTACTCATTTATTTGCTATATCCGGAATGCATATTGCGTTATTTATCGGCCTCATTTCCAAATTATGTAGCTTTTTCAAAATAAATTCCACTTTTAAAAATATAACTATTTTTAGTTTTTTATCATTTTATTTGGTTTTAACTGATTTTGCGGCCAGTATCTTAAGAGCTGGAGTATTTTTCGTTTTTAGATGGTTAAATAAAAGTTTTAACATTAATTTACCTAATATTAAAGTATTATGTTACACAGTAATTTTTTTATTGTTTTTAAATCCTAATTTACTATTTAATCTGGGATTTTTATATTCAGTATTGGCAACATTTAGTTTAATATTAGGAACAAGTAAAGATAAAAATCAAAATTACTTTCTTAATATAATAAAAACTAGTTTAATAATAAATATCGTATCTCTACCTCTAACTTTATATAATTTTTACGAAATAAATATTTTCAGTTTCTTATTTAATTGTCTTTTTATTCCTTTAGTTACTTTCATCATTTATCCATTAATATTAATCAATTTTATATTGCCAATATTTTCTTTTTCCTGTGGCTTTGGACTTTTAATCATGGAAAAACTTGCCGCCCTATGTGCGCAGTTATCGTTGAATATAGTTATTCCTAAAATAAATATTTTATTTATTATAATTTATTACTTAAGTTTATTTGTTTTATGGTATTACAAAGACTTTAAGATTATTATATTTCTGGGCTTATTTATTATATTTTGGAAAATAACACCTTTTTTTGATGCTAATTTTTATGTTTATTTTCTAGATGTAGGGCAAGGGGATAGCATATTAATACGTAGTGAATTTACAAATAATGTAATTATGATTGATACGGGTGGAAGGTTGCCATACTCTCAAGAAGAATGGGAGAAACAAAATCATCAATATCAATTAAGTGATAAGACGATTACTTTTTTAAAAAGTTTAGGAATAACTACTATTGACTGGCTTATATTAACGCATGGTGATATGGATCATATGGGAGAAAGTGCTAATTTAGTTAAAAATGTGAAAATTAAAAATGTCATTTTCAATCGGGATTCCTATAATGATTTAGAAAAGAATTTAATTACTCTTTTAAATCAAAAAAAGATTAATTACTATCAAAATATTAAACAAATAAATATGCATTTTAATAAGTTAAATTTTCTAAATTATAAAATATATGATAATGAAAATGACAACTCCAATATAATTTACTTAAATTATCAAAATTACAAATTTCTTTTTATGGGCGATGCGGGGATTAATGCTGAAAAAGATTTATTAAAAGAATATGATTTTCCTAATATCGATGTTTTAAAAGTTGGTCATCATGGCAGCAAAACAAGTAGCAGTAAAGAATTCCTTGCTCAAATTCAGCCGAAATATGCAATTATCTCTGTCGGCAAAAATAATAGATATGGTCATCCAGATTCTGAAGTTTTAGCCAACCTACAAGAAAGTAAAATATTTAGAACAGATATAAACGGCAGTGTTATCTTTAAAATAAAAAACAAAAAATTGCAAATAAAAACAAGCGCATCTCATTAAGAAAAAACTATACACCATTAATGCTATTTAACATAATATATAATGTACGTTATATAACGTTTTATATAGATGAAGAAGGGCATTTACTTGTCCTTTTTTCATTTGTTTAGTAAAATAATGTTGGTGGTAGTATATGAATGCCTATTTAATTGTAAGTGAAAGTTTTCGCTTAATAGATGAGCAAATAGAAAAAATTGTCAAAAATAATCCAAATATTATTAAATTTGATATGCAAGAGGAAAGTATCGAAGACTTAATTAATGAGGCTGCCTATATATCTTTGTTAAATGATCCCAAGTTTATAATTGCTAAAAATGCTAATTTTTTTGGTAGTAGTAAAATAAAAGAAGAAGATAGTAATAAATTATTGAGTTATTTAAATAATCCTAATCCGCAGTCAACCATTATTTTTACGCTAAATACCAAATTAGATGAAAGAAAAAAAATAACAAAATTAATGAAAGAAAAATATCAAATAATAGAAATAGCCAAATTAAATGAATATGATATGAATAAAAAAGTTAGTAATCTCTTAAAAGAAAATGGCTATAAAGTGGATTTTGAAACAGTTCGTTATATTACTAAAAGTTGTTTAGTTAATTATGATTTAATTTATAATGAAATTGAAAAGATAAAACTATGTTATTTGAATCAAAAAGATTTAACTTTTGAAGATATAAAAGCGATAGTTTCACCTTCAATTGAAGATAATGTTTTTAAATTCATAAATGCTATTGTAGAAAAAAATACTAGACTGATGTTTAAATACTTTAAAGATTTAAAAATCCTAAAAGAAGAGCCCATTGCTTTCATTTCTTTGTTAGCCCGAGAATATCGCAATATGTATTTAATTAAAACACAAAAGAAAAACAAAAGTCAAAGTGAACTTATGAAACTTTTAAATATCCAAAAATGGCAATATGATAAACACGAAAAATATGCTTATGAATATAGTGAAAAAGAATTAAAAGAAAAATTACGTGCTTTATTAAAATTAGATACGGATATTAAAACCGGTAAAATTGATAAATATTTAGGTTTTGAATTATTTTTATTAAATATCTAGATAATAGTACAAATGTATGTTATTATATAGAAGGTGATACAATGTATAATTATATAAAAGGAAAATTAGCTGATCAAGAGAGTAATTTTATTGTCTTAGATGTAAATGGTATAGGTTACCAAATATATGTGGCTAACCCTTATAGTTTTGAATTAAATAGGGAATACCAAGTCTTCGTCTATAACCACATTAGAGAAGAAGAAAATACATTATATGGCTTTAAGACCAAAGAAGAAAAAGAATTGTTTTTAAGATTAATTGAGGTGAAAGGATTAGGACCAAAAATGGCTTTACCAATGCTAGCTACGGGTAGTGTCGCTGGAATAATCGATGCCATTGATAGAGAAAATATTTTATATTTAAAAAAATTTCCGAAAATTGGCGACAAAGTAGCGCGCCAAATTATTCTCGATTTAAAAGGAAAGTTAACTATTTCTGTTAGCCAAGAAGAAGAAAATTCCCTAGATGAATTAACTAACGTGTTATTAGGCTTAGGTTATAAAATGGCTGATATAAAAAGAGTAATACCCCAAATTGATAATAGTTTAACAATTGAAAATCAAATTAAGGAAGCTTTAAAATTATTCTTAAAATAGAAAGGATGATTGCAAATGGAAGAACGTATTTTAACGCCTGAAGAAATGACCAGTGATGAATTTGAAAAAACGATTCGTCCTTTGAGTTTAGCAGAATACGTTGGTCAAGAAGAGTTAAAAGGGAATTTGGATGTTTTTATTAAAGCCTGTAAATTACGTAATGAATCTTTAGATCACGTATTACTATATGGTCCTCCTGGATTAGGTAAAACTACATTAGCTCATATTATTGCTAATGAACTGGGGACTAATATTCGAACTGCCAGTGGTCCTTCTATTGAAAAAAGTGGAGATTTAGCAGCTATTTTATCAACGCTTGAACCTGGAGATGTTTTATTTATTGATGAAATCCACCGTATGCCTAGATATATTGAAGAAATTTTATATCCGGCAATGGAAGATTTTGAACTAGATATTATCGTGGGAGCCGAAGGCAATTCTCGCAATATTAAAATAGATCTACCACCTTTTACTTTAGTAGGAGCAACTACCAGAGCCGGGGATATTTCTAGTCCCTTACGAGATCGCTTCGGAATTGTTTCCAAATTAAACTATTATACTTATCAAGAATTGGAACAAATTGTTAAAAGAACTAGTCGAGTACTAGATTTTGAAATAGATGATGATGCGGCGTTAGAATTAGCGAAAAGAAGTCGCAAAACTCCTCGTATTGCTAATCGTTTATTCAAAAGAGTTAGAGATTTTGCTTTAGTATCTGGCGAATCCCATATAACTAAAGAAATGACAACCAATTCTTTAAGGAGATTAAATGTCGATGATGAAGGTTTAGATGGAATTGATATTGAATATTTAGAAGCTTTAATTTTAAAATTTAATGGCGGCCCTGTCGGTGTCGAAACTATTGCCACTTCCATTGGGGAAGAAGTTTCGACAATCGAAGATGTAGTTGAACCATATTTATTACAAGAAGGTTTTGTTAAACGAACATCACGCGGGCGCATTGCCACTGACAAAGCTTTTAACCATTTAAAAATTGAACATAATAATACATTATTTTAAGGAGAAGAAAAATGACCAAAAATAGAATTATTATTGTCGAAGGACCACAAGGAACTGGAAAGACATCTTTAACAAATTATTTAAGGGATAATATTCCTGCTAGTAACTTATATCGTTTATCTGGGCAAAAAGATAAAACTAATAACGGTAAAGAAAAAAGCATCATTATGTATAATGCTTTATTAGATTACTTATATAAAATGCAAGAAGTAGAAATGGACTTAATTTTTGATCGAACATTTTTTACTGAAGAAATCTATGCCCGATTAGGTTATAAAGAATATAGTTTTACAAAAATTTACTTAAATTTGCTTAAAAGATTAGAAAATTTAAATAATCATTATGATTTATATTTAATATTACTTTATCTAAAAAATACTGATTTATATAAACAGCGTCTTGAGCGCGCTTATCATCATAATTATCAAGCATTTAGTATTCAAAATAGTATTGACCAACAAGAAGCTTATCAAAAAATGGCTCAAGAAATCAAAAATAATGCATCTCCAATTAAAGTTTTAGAAACGCCAACCGATGATTTTAGTTATGCTTATAAAAAAATAAATGGTATTTTTCGGATAAATGGTTAGGATAAAATGAAAACTGATGATTTTAATTATGATTTACCTGAGACCCTTATTGCTCAAACTCCTTTAAAAAATCGCTCGGAGTCGAAGCTGATGGTTCTAGATAAAAAAACAGGTAAAATAGAACATAAGCATTTTTTTGATATAATTGATTATTTAAATAAAGGTGACGTATTAGTTTTAAATGATACTAAAGTTATCCCCGCACGTCTTATTGGGGAAAAAGAAGAAACAGGAGCTGTTATTGAATTATTACTTTTAAAAAATAGGGAAGATAATATTTGGGAATGTTTAGCTAAACCAGTTAAACGTTTAAAAATTGGCACCATTATAACTTTTGGCCAAGATAAATTAAAAGCAAAAGTTTTAGAAATATTAGATGAGGGCATAATTCATGTGCAAATGCTTTATGAAGGAATATTTTATGAAATATTAAATGAATTAGGGCAAATGCCTCTTCCTCCTTATATTAAGACTAAATTAGAAGACAAAAATCGTTATCAAACTGTTTATGCTAAAAATATTGGCAGTGCTGCCGCTCCGACCGCTGGACTCCATTTTACAAACGAATTACTAAATAAGATAAAAGCTAAAGGTATTACGATTTTATATATAACATTACATGTTGGTTTAGGCACATTTAGACCTGTAGTAGTTGAAGATGTAACAAAACACGAAATGCATAGTGAATTTTATTCTATGGATAAACAAACGGCGCAGACTCTTAATCAAGCCAAAAAAGAAGGTCGAAAAATAATTGCTGTAGGAACTACAACAGTCAGAACTTTAGAGACTGTAATGGCTAAATACCAGGAATTTAAAGAATGTAGTGGGGAAACGAAAATATTTATTTATCCCGGTTTTGAATTTAAAGCCATAGATAATCTAATTACCAATTTCCATTTGCCAAAAAGTACGCTTTTAATGTTAGTTAGCGCTTTAGCGTCAAAAGAAATTATTTTAAACGCCTATAAAGAAGCAGTTCAAAATAATTATCGCTTTTTCTCGTTTGGCGATGCGATGTTTATTAAATAAATTAAAATGCAAATTGTAAAAAATTTGTATTTTTTTATGTCAGAAAAAAGGAAATCCCTCTTTTATCTATAATATATCTATTGAAAGGAGGTGAATACATGAAGGCATTGTTTTTTACAGGACTAGCTGGTATAAGCTTTTTAATTTGCGGTTTTTTATTTACTGATAATGAAAATGACTCTTTAAAACAAAGTGATACCTATAATGTAACAAGCAACCAGAAAGAAAAAGTACAAGAAACAGCCAGTAATCTTAGAGAATTAAAGTATAAAAAATTGGAAACAAAATCAACTGATGAAGAAATGGTCGAACCAGTTATTTTGGTTGATAATAATCATAATAAGATACAAAGTACTTTTGAGGATTCTCAAGAAGCTCCTCAAATAATTAATAATTCTACACCGGAAAATGAAGAAATAATTGCTAATTTCTTGGTCGAGGAAGAAGAGGAAAATGTTCAAGATTTAATAATGAAAGAGCAGCCAAATAATTCAAGTGAAGAACATACTAAAGAAGTAAAAGAAACTATTTCTTTATTATCTAAATCACTTGAAACAGCACAAAGTATTGATGAATTAAAACCAATTGCTAATAAATTAGATAGTTTAGATACTATTTCTTTAAAAGAAGCCGCAGTTATTCAAAACGATTTAGAAAAAGTACAAGATGACTACCATAAGATTTTATCAGTAGATGACTTTTTAAAGAAAACAGATACTTTGTTAAGCTCTGATAAAACAAAGGAAGAAGTTGCTGATATTAAAGAAGAATATACAGAACAAAATATTGAGCAATTAATTACGAATATTCCTAATATAAATCTTAAGAATAACTATCAAGCTAAATTAAATGAAGTTAAAAATGTCCTAACCGATAATACTGCCCCTTCATTAAACATTGGAGATAATCAAGTTATAAATGCAGATTTTCAATTAGAGATAACTGATGATAATAATTACCAAGCTTTATTAAATGGCCAAGAGTTAACTGATTTAAACATTACGGAAAATGGTGAATACGAATTAAAAGTTATCGATGATGCTTTAAATGAAACCACAGTGCATTTTAAAATGGAAAAACCAGTTGAAGAACAACCAGAAGAAATTATTTACACTAAAATTAACGATGAGCCTCAAGAAGAAGTAACAACTTCAACGAGATATCCAATGAATAACTGGTATTTAACTCAAGATTATAGCGGAAAAGGTGGCCATATGGGAATAGACATGGGTAGTTCCAATAAAAAAGAAGAAATATATCCGATTGCTAATGGTAAAGTAGTTTATGTAGGTCAAGATACAAATGGAGCCAATTTAGTTCAAATAATGCATGATATTAATGGAGAACAAGTATTTTCCACTTACGCGCATATGCGAGAAGTATTTTTAAATGATGGTCAAGAAGTAACAACAAATGATCTTTTAGGCATTATGGGAGCCACTGGTAATGCGACCGGACCTCATCTTCATTTAGAAACCGCAACATGTGCCTGGGAATATAACTGTACTTATAGTAATTATAAAAACAGCTTAGTAAGTCCATGGACATATTTACCACAAAATTAATTTATAGCTAAATTAATAAATATTGACAATTAATCTAAATACTTCTTTAAATCATTAAATAGTAAAAATAGGACTTTCATGAAAAGAAGGAAAATATTCTTTTTTAATTTGTCATAATAAAACATTTATTATATAATGTTTTTTAGTGATAATTATGAAATTAAGTTATGAACTATTAAAAGAAGAAAAACATACCAAGGCCCGTTTAGGACAAATTACAATCCGCAACAAAACATTTTCAACACCAATGTTTATGCCCGTAGGAACGCAAGCGACAATTAAAACATTATCTCCTGAAGAAGTTAAAGAAGCACATGCTGGCATTATTTTAGCCAACACTTATCATTTATGGCTAAGACCTGGTGAAGATATTATCCAAAAAGCTGGGGGACTTCATAAATTTATGAATTATGATGGACCAATTTTAACAGATTCCGGCGGTTTTCAAGTATTTAGTTTGGCTAATAGTAAAGATATTAGTGAAGAAGGCGTACGTTTTAAAAACCACTTAAATGGTGATAATTTGTTTTTGACTCCGGAAAAATCCATTGCAATTCAGAACAAATTAGATAGTGATATTGCGATGAGCTTTGATGAATGTCCTCCCGCTAGTGCCAGCTATGAATATTTACATAATAGTATTGAAAGAACATTAAGATGGGCTAAAAGAGGAAAAGAAGTGCATAATAATCCTAATCAAGCCTTATTCGGCATTGTTCAAGGAGGACCAATTGAAGAATTACGTAAATATTCGGCAATTGAGACAGTAAAATTAGATTTTGATGGTTATAGCATTGGGGGAGTTGCTAATGATGGAGAAGACAAAGACGCAATGTATAAAGCCATTGAATATTCCATTCCTTATCTTCCTAAAGATAAAATTCGTTATTTAATGGGAGTAGGGGAACCTATTGATAT
Organism: uncultured Bacilli bacterium; assembly: GCA_947626055.1. Taxonomy (GTDB): domain Bacteria; phylum Bacillota_I; class Bacilli_A; order RF39; family UBA660; genus HGM10766. Next base: position 107,751 of record CANQQP010000001.1, read on the forward strand.
TATTGAAGGAGTAATTAGAGGTGTAGATATATTTGATTGTGTTTTACCAACTCGTCTTGCGAGGCATGGTAATGCTTTAACTAAATACGGAAAAATCAACCTTAAAAATAGTCAATATAAAGAAGATTTTACACCTATATCTCCAGAATGTGATTGCTATGCTTGCCAAAATTACACAAAAAGTTACATTAAGCATCTTATAAATTGCAACGAAACTTTCGGAGCGCGATTATTATCAATTCATAACATTCGTTTTTTAATAAGACTAACCGAAGAATTAAGAGAAGCTATTCAAAATGATAATATTTTAGAATATAAAGATAATTTTATAAAAAATTATTATGGTGGTAACGATGAATAATAACAAAATAATGATTTTAATAGCTGCCATTACAATGTTATTAGTTATTGGTATTCCAACGGTAGTTTTAGTTCAAAAACGTCATAATGAAAAATTGTATAATAGTATGGTCTTAAAAATTAACGAAGCCGCAAAAAAATGCGTTGATGAAGAAGTATGTCAAGATAATAAAATATTTATTAAAAATTTGTATGATAACAATTATCTTTCTAAATTAGTTAATCCCTTAACTAATGAATATATCAGTGAAGATGATTATGTCATTAAAAAAGAAGGAAAATATGTTTTTATTGAAAATGAATAAATTAGTTTTCCTTCTTTTTATTTATACCAATAATTGAACCAAAAATACCTCCTAAAATCAAAATGCCATAGTATAAGAATGTCGAAAGTTTTATATCTTTAGTAAAGAATATAAGACTAATTAATAAAAGTGTAAAAGATAGCATAAGACTATTTTTTAAACCACACCACCAACCTTTACTGGAAGATGTTTTTCCCTCCTTAAAACAAATAATAAAATAAATGATTAATAAAGCAATAGTATTAAAAGTATTAATAAATCCCATACTTACTGATGTAAAATAATTCATTAATGTAGAAATAAAAGCTAAAATTAAAATACCTAAAATAAAGTAGCCTACATTTTTTAAGTATCGTAAAATTTTTTCCATTAAAATCACCTAATTAATCATATGTTATGTTTAAAATAATATGTTTTTCCCATAATAATTGTAGGTGATATAAATGGAATTGTTTTCAATTATGTTTAGAACTGCTTTTTTCTATTTTTTTATTCTTCTTGCCTATAGAATTATGGGGAAAAGAGAGATTGCTCAATTAGGAATAATCGACTTAATTGTCTCCATTTTAATTGCGGAGATGGTCGCAATAAGCATCGAAAATGTTAAAGATCCAATTTTATATACTATTTTACCTATTAGTTTATTAGTTTTATTAGAATTGTTTTTAGCCTTTGTAGCAATTAAATCCCGTAAATTTCGCAATATCTTTGGCGGGAAGCCATCTTTAATTATCTGTAATGGAAAAATAAATTTTAAAGAAATGGTAAAACAAAGATATAGTATGGACGATTTACTTTTAGAACTTCGTCAAAAAGAAATTAAATCTATTGAAAATGTGGAGTATGCCTTTTTAGAACCAAATGGTAAATTATCGGTCTTTAAATACAACTTCTTAAAAATTCCTAGTAATTATCCAATGCCTATTATCGTCGATGGTCAAATTCAAGACAAAGCCCTCCATTATATACATAAAAATAAATCATGGCTAGAAAAAGTTTTAAAACAAAAAAATTTAATAATTGAAAACGTTTTTTACTGTTTTTATAAAGGAAGTAAATTATATATTATTAAACGAAGTGATTTATTATGAAAAAATTATTTAAAGCTCTTGTCTTAGTTTTAGGAATTAGTAGTTTATTTTATATATTAGATAATAATCATAAATCTCAAAATGATTTATTGGCTTTTAAAACCGATAATAAAAAATATATTGCCTTAACATTCGACGATGGTCCACATTATAAATATACTTCATTATTACTTGATGGTCTAAAAGAAAGAAATGTCAAAGCAACATTCTTTGTTTTAGGATGTAATGCTGAAAAAAATTACAGTTTGTTAAAAAGAATGGCTGATGAAGGTCATTTAATAGGTAATCATACCTATTCCCATAAAAATTTATATCGATTAAAAGAAACCAAAATAAAAGAAGAAATAGATAAGACTAACCAAATTATTGAAGCTATTACCGGCAAAATGCCGAAATATTTTCGTCCTAGTTATGGTAATTACAACGGAAAAATATTAAAACTTGCCAATATGGAAGCAATTTTATGGAATGTAGATTCTTTAGATTGGAAAATAAAAAATAGCAAAAGAATTACTTATCGAGTAATTAATAAAGTAAATGATGGTAGTATCATTTTAATGCATGATATTTATAAAAGTAGTGTAAACGCCGCCTTATTAATTATCGATAAACTCCAACAAGAAGGATATGAATTTGTTACAGTAGAAGAGTTATTAAATATGGCCTAAAATATGGTAGTTGCTTTGCAAAATTTGACAATGAGTAAGATTTGTGCTATAATTCTAGTATCAATGGGGATTGGTTAACGTGTAAATAGTAAATTTCTAAAATCCTTATTGAAAGGATTTTTTCTGTTATAGGGGGAAAAGAAAATGGAAAGAATAAAAAATTTAAAAATTAATTTGAAAAAGACAATATCAGTTTTATTAACAACCACAGTATTATCAACATTAGCTGGTTGTTGTTTTGAAAATCATGAAGAAAAAATTGAAAATCAAAATAAAACTATTAGTTCGTTGGAACAAGAAAAAGCAAATTTAGAACAAGAAAAGGCAAACCTTCAAGAACAACTTAATCAATTAAAAGAAGCACCTCAACCAACAGCTATACCAGAATCAAATACTTCATATAATAATCAAGAATCAATCTCATCTAACTTAATTGATTTATATAGTACTTATAGTTGTGTTGGTGACGAGTTTAAATCATTAACTGGGGATATCTGTAGAAGAATTAGGAAACATGGTGATGATGTGTATGCAAGTGGAATATATAATGTAACAAAAAACAGAATTGATTTACCATGCAAAACCTATGATTACATTAGTAAAGAATATAAATCAGCAACTGGGGATATCTGTAGAAAAATTAGTGTTCCTTATGATGGTGACGGTTACGGTTTTATATATGGAATATATAATGTAACAAAAAATAGAATTGATATACCATGCAAAACCTATGATTACATTAGTGATGCATATAAATCATTAACTGGGGATATCTGTAAAAGGATTAGTGTTCCTTATGATGAAGGATTTGCGAAAGGGGTATATAATGTAACAAAAAACAGAATTGATGTACCGTGTAAAACTTATGAAAAAATTGAAGAAGTAGAAGCCGGAATCTATCAATGTATTACTCAAAATGGGCAAATAAAGATTTATAATTACACAAATAGTCAAAAAAATTAAAAAGTCCTAAATTTGCAAAATTTCCTTATTTATGATAAAATATGCTTACTCTATTAAAAAAGAGAGGAAATTAATGATGAAACTATTTAGAAATCCTTATTTAATTAAAATAGGGAAGATAATGGCAGTCTTTATTTTAACAATCTTAATAAGTGGAGCAAGTATAAAACATATGGCTATTCAATCCGAAACTCATATTGATTCAAAATATCTAGCAGAATCAAATAATAGCCAAGTTGATTTACTGTTAAAAGAAGAAGAAAAAAATAATATAGATAATTTTATTAATAATAATGAAGAACAAATTCGCTTTTTTGCTAATATGTTTGGGATAGACTATGAGATTGCTATTGCCAAAATAAGAGAAATAAATATTGATCCTAATACATTTAACGAAAATAATATAGGTTTAATTAGAGATTTTGACGGTAATATTATTAATTATAATTCCGTTGATCGGGGAATTTTAGAGTTTTTTAGCTTTTTAGACAATTCTTTCCCTGAATTAGTTAATAATTCTTACCGCCCAGGTCCTAATAATCCTGAATATGTTGAAGCCCTTATTCAATATTTTAGTACTTTATACAATAATGTTGACCATAAATTAATGCTAAGTATTGGAGCTGCTGAAAGTGGTTATTATACAGCTAGAACTATGCTTTATAAAAATAATATTTATGGAGGAATGGGTTCTAATGGTCTAATCCAATATAAAAATATTGAATATGGTGTATGGCAATACATCAAAAAAATGTCTGAACAATATTATGATAAAGGATTAAACACTATTGAAAGTATTGGTTATGTTTTTTGCCCACAAATGATTAATGGTATTAAAACTGTTAGTTCTCATTGGGTAAGCCTAGTTACTAAGGCAATGGAAACCTACACATATGATATTAGATATGTAAGTATTTCGCAACTCAATGATTTAGTCAATAATGAAATTAATGAAATATAAAGGAAATAGCTTTGAATATTTCTTTTTTTATGTTATAATCTTTTTATAATAAAGAGGAGTTGAAAATATGTTTGGGAACATCAAATATATTAGTGATAATGAAGCTCATGTTATAAATGCGGCTGGCATCAATATGAGCGGAGATTTAATGAACGTTCATGTAGTTTTTGAAGACGAAAATCAACATGTATTAGGAGAAGTTACAGAAGTTAATGAAGAAATTATTAAAATTCGCTTTCTAGGAGAATTTCAAAATGGTCATTACGTAAGTGGTGTTATTAGAAAGCCCAAATTATCTTCTAAAATCCGTGTTATAAATGAAGGAGAGCTTTCCGAATTAATGGGAACTGATGGAGCGTCATCTTTTCTTCTTGGTACAAGTTCTATTTATAATGGTCAACCTGTTTATGTTGATATTAATCAAATGTTTGCTAATCATGCTGCCATCTTTGGTAATACAGGTAGTGGTAAATCATGCGGTGTTGCAAGATTAATCCAAAATATTTTTAGAAATAAAAATATGGTTCCATACAATGCTAATTTATTTATTTTTGATGCCTATGGTGAATATAAAACAGCTTTTAGAAATATAAATCAAATAAATCCATATTTTAGTTATAAATTTATAACATCTAATCCTATTGATCCTGAAGATGTTCCTTTGAGAATACCTCCATATTTACTAAATTTAGACGATTGGTCATTATTCTTACAAGCTGATTCCCATAGTCAAATTCCTATTATTGAAAGAACTTTAAAACTTGCAAAGATTTTTTCTAAAAATGACGAATTAGCTATAAAATATAAAAATCACTTAATTGCTAAAGCTTTATTAGCTGTCTTATTTTCCAATCAAACAACTTCTCATAAAAAAAATGAAATATTTACAATTATCGAAGCTTGTAATACCCCTGAATTTAATTTTGATACCCAAATTCAAGGGCTAGGTTATACGCGAGTTTTCAGTGAATGCTTTGAAATAGATTCTAATGGAAATTTTGGAGAAAGTGTTTTAATTACTGAATATATCTTAAAACATATTGATGATAGCCTAGAAGGAACACCAGAACCAAACGATGCTTTCTATACATTAATCGATTTTAGTAAAGCCATGGAATTTACTTTAATTTCCGAAGGATTTCAAAATAACCAACAAGTATATGATGATGCAATGTTATTAAAAGTTAGACTTAATTCCGTAATTAATAGTAAAGTAGGTTCATTCTTTTCCTACGATAAACCAATTTCTATGGAAGGATATATCTCTTCCTTAGTAGCAGTAGGACAAAATAAAAAAGCTCAAATTATCAATATTAATCTGGAAGATGTTGATGATACTTATGCTAAAGTTATAGTTAAAATTATTGCTAGATTTTGTTTTGAATTTGCGAAATCAAGAAAAGAAAGAGCTTCTATACCATTCAATCTATTTGTAGAAGAAGCCCATAGATATATCCAAAAAGATACAGATACTTTCTTAATAGGTTATAATATATTTGATCGTATTGCCAAAGAAGGACGTAAATATGGCGTATTATTAGATATTATTACGCAAAGACCTGTTGAGCTATCTGATACGGTTATTGCTCAATGTTCAAACTTCTTAATCTTTAAAATGACCCACCCATTAGATATTGAATATATTAGTAAAATGTTACCTAATATCTCGGCTGATGTTTTAGATAAACAAAAAGTTTTACAACCTGGTAACTGCGTAGGCTTTGGTAGTGCCTTTAAAATTAATATGATTATCAAAATGGAAATGCCAAATCCTAGTCCATATAGTAATTCTTGTGATGTTTCAGCTAGATGGAAATTACCTAATCAAGGTGTAACGGTCCAAGCTGGTGCCGCAAACTCTTCAGCAACTAGCTCATCGAGTCCAGTAGGAATAATAAATCCCGTAATGCCGCAATAAATATTGTATAATTTCTAAATAGTGTGATATAATAAAAGTACCTAGAGTAATAGTTTGTTTTATATAAAACCGACTAAGTGATACATTGGGAATCTAATTACATTTCGGTGTAGAAGACTGAGCCATTAAGTGATTCAGGATCCTAAAGATTTGTATGTGATGCCCACCTCGCGTGAGCGGGTTTTTATCACAGCAAGCTATTATTTCTAGGTTTTTATGTGGTGATTTTATGAGAAGATTTGCAAGATTTCAATTATTAATAAACGATAAGATGTTTAAGAAAATTAAAAATACAACAGTAGCTCTTATTGGGGTTGGCGGAGTAGGGGGATATGCTTTAGAAGCTCTTGTCCGTTCGGGAGTAAGTAATATAATTATTATAGACAATGATAAAATAGATATTACTAATCTAAATAGGCAGATTATTGCCTTAGAAAATAATATTGGTCAATCTAAAGTAGATGTTGCTAAAACTCGAGTCTTAGCAATTAATCCCGAAGTTAATATTACCTGCTACGAAACTTTCTTATTAGATAATAATTTAGATTTATTAGATAATTTTTCTCTTGATTATATAATTGATGCTTGTGATACCATAACAACGAAAATAGCTTTGATTAAATATGCCAAGGCTAAAAAAATAAAAATAATTTCTTCTATGGGTACAGGTAAAAGGTTAGATGCTACCAAATTGACAATTACTACTTTAGACAAAACTCAAAATGATCCAATTGCTAAAATATTACGTAAAAAACTCAAAGAATTGAATATATCCTTAAAAATACCAGTGATTTGGAGTAAAGAACTTCCTTTAAAAATAACAAGTAAGGAAATACCTAGCTGCTCATATGTTCCCGGTGTAGCTGGGCTTTATATAGCAAATTATATAATTAATGACATTATAAAATCCTCTAATCATTAGAGGATTGATTTATTTAAGATTCTTAAAACTGAATCTTTTTTTCGATTTAAGAAATAACTATGATATTTCTTAATAATTTTATCTAATTCTTCTATTTGGATATTAGATAATTCTTGATAAAGTAAATTTATTTCTGCTAAATTAAAGTGATATTTTAACTTACGATATTCATTAGCTTCTTTTAATCCTTGCTTTAACAGAGTTCTTTCTAATTCATTATAATTACGATTTAAATATTCTAGCTTAGGAATATGAAATAAGAGTAAATCAATTGGAGCAATAACTAAATCATCATTATCATAAAATTCTTCTTTTTTACCAACGGGACATAATGAGGGATAAACATATAACAAGTCTTGATATTCTAAAAGTAAATATAAATAATTAGAGAAACTTTTCATATAGAAAAAATAAATACTATTTCGATCATATTCTTCGTTCATTGTATCACCAATAAATTATATGTGATATAACGAAAAATAGACTTATTGTTTAGCAATTAAAAATTCAATTAATATTTCCGGATTTTCCTTATTAAAAATAATATCATAGATTAAGTTAATTATTTCTAAATCAATATCTTCATCATTAATCAATTTATATATTGATTTTAAAGTATAGTAACCTTCAACTGTATTATCAACTAAATATCTTTCGACATCCTTAGATGTAGCTTTACTACCTAATAAAATTCCAAAACTAAAGTTTCGACTTTTAGTACTAGTACAAGTTAATAATAAATCCCCAATACCGGCATAGCTTAAAATAGTATTTTTGTCGCCACCTAGTTCTTTAATAAGGGATTTTATATCATGTAAAGATTCAGTTATAAGAAAAGCTTGCGTAGTTTCGCCATAGCCTAAACCATCAATAATTCCCGCCGCTATGGCAATAACATTTTTGATACTGCCACATATTTCTAAGCCTATTATATCTTCTGTTGTTCGAATTTTTAAATTATCAGTTGCTAAAGCCTTTTTAATCATTTCAAGGGCTTTTTTACTATGACTAGCAAGACTTAAAGCGGCGGGTTCACCTTTAGCTAAATCCATAGCAAAAGTAGGGCCAGAAATAACGGCCAAGTTTTTAGTTTTAATTTCTTTTAATACCACTTTATCAATAAATTTGCAGGAATCTTGTTCAATCCCTTTGGTTCCAATACAAATAATAGTATCCTCATTTATATAGTTTTTTATTTGGGCAGAAATATTGCCAACGTACTGAGCAGCAACGATGATAAAAACTATTTCTTTATCTTTTACAGTTTCCCTTAAATCCGTCGTAAATTTAAGAGTTTTAGGTATAGGTACATCTGGCAAGATTGAGTCAATTTGGCCTTTTTTATTTATAGTATTTATTTTATCATCAGATTCTGACCATATAGTTATATCATTATTATTTTTGTTTAGCATTATACTAATAGCTAAGCTATAAGCTCCTAAACCAATAACACCAATTTTCATTTTCATTCCTCATTTCTTATTTCTTCATTGTATTTATTTGCCGCATTTTCATATTTATTATCTTTACCTTGATAATATTTTCGATCTTTAATATTATCAGGTAAGTATTGTTGACTAACATAATCCTTAGGGTAATTATGCGGATATTTATAAGCAGGATTATGATTTTTTATATGACTAGGTACATTACCTGTATTACCATTATGAATATCATTTAAAGCTTCATCAATTGCTATTATAGCACTGTTACTTTTAGGACTTAAAGCTAACTCAATTACGACAGCTGCTAAAGGAATACGTGCTTCTGGTAAACCGACAAGCTCTGCAGCAGAAATCGCCGCCATAACTTTCGGACCCATTGCCGGATTAGCTAAACCGATATCTTCATAAGCAATAACACTCATTCGTCGATATATACTATCAAGATCGCCGGCTTCTATGAGTCTCGCTAAATAATGAATCGCTGCATCAGGATCACTCCCACGAATTGATTTTTGGAAAGCCGATAAAACTTCGTAATGTCCATCCGCATTTTGATCGTGATAAAAAATAGGCTTAGCATTAATATCTTTTAAAGTATCAACTGTTACTTTATGATCTTTAGAAGAGTAGTAACTTATTTCTAATAAATTCAAAGCACTTCGAAAATCGCCACTAGCTACATTAGCTATGTGATTTAAAGCTTTATCATCTATTTTAATACCTTCTAAACTACTTAAGGATTTCTTTAATCCTTTTAAAATATCATCTTTAGAAAGTTCATGTAACTCAAATATTTGTAAACGACTTCTAATAGCAGGATTTATTCGATTATACGGATTTGAAGTAGTAAGGCCAATTAAAGTAATTAACCCATTTTCGATATAGGGTAGCAGTAAATCTTGTTTATCTTTATTAAGACGGTGGATTTCATCCATGATAACAATCATACCACCCTCCATTTTCGCTTCTTCAATAACTATATCGAAATCTTGTTTATTATTAATAGTCGCATTTAAAAAGCGATAGGGCAAATTAAGCTCATTTACAATTGCATAAGCAATACTAGTTTTCCCGATTCCTGGTTTACCATATAAAATACAAGAAAACATTTTTTTACTATCGACTAAATTTCTTAAAACTTTATTTTTACCAACTAGATGTTCTTGACCAATAACGTCATCTAATTTTTGGGGTCTAAGCATATTTGCTAGAAGTTCCATATAACCACCTATCTATATTATAAACTATTATTACTTTAATTAACAGTTTTACTATGCTAAAATGTAAATATAGAAAGTGATTATAATGATTGATAAATATTTAGATTATTTAAAATATGAAAAAAAACTTAGTACCAACACTTTGAAAAGTTATCAAAATGATTTGCAGATTTTTGCCAATTTTTTTGCTCATAAAAATCTCCAAAAACTAACTCCAAATGATATCCACCAATTTATCTTTCAAGAAAGTAAAAATAAATCAGTTGCCACCGTAGCTCATAATATAACCGTCATTAATTCTTTTTATACTTTCTTAAAAGATGAAGATGCAAATCTTATAAATCCCTGTGAAAATATTATTTCTCCCAAAAAAGGGGTAAAATTACCAAATTTTCTAACTGAAGAAGAAGTTGATTGTCTATTAGATATTTCTTTAAATGATGCTTATTGTTATCGAAATAAGGCCATGTTAGAACTTTTATATGCTACCGGTATTAGGGTAAGTGAATTAATTAATTTAAAATTTATTAATCTTGATTTAGAAAATGATTTTATAAGAGTAGTAGGGAAAGGCAATAAAGAAAGACTAGTGCCTATTGGTGATGTGGCGAAAAAGTGGTTAATTAAATACATAAATGAATATCGCCAAGAACTATTAAAAAATAAAAATAGTGATTATCTTTTTATCAATAATCAAGGAAATGTTATTTCCAGAGTCGGTTTTTTTAAAATTATCAAAAAATTATGTGCCGAAAAAAACATTAATAAAAATGTCAGTCCACATGTTTTAAGACATTCCTTTGCCACCCATCTTTTAGCTCATGGAGCCGATTTGCGAGTTATTCAAGAAATGCTTGGTCATAGTGATATTTCTACTACCCAAATATACGCTCATTTAGTAAACGAAAAATTAAAAAAAGACTACGAAGAATTTCATCCTCGCAGTCATAAATATTAAAGGAAATTTTAAATCATTTCCTTTTCTAACGAGCGTTGTTTCTAGCTGAGTTAGAATTTTTTGCGCTGTTGCTATTGCTATTATTTCTAGAGCTATTATTATTTCTAGAACTATTGCAATTACTATTATTTTTAGAATTATTATTTCTTGCGCTGTTATTATTTCTTGTATTACTCATATAAACTACCTCCCACTATTATTATGGATTAAAAAAGAACGGTTATTCAAAAACTTAATGGTAATACTTCCCATTTTTAATGGTAAAAATTATCTTCTACTTAAATTATAATTGTTTCTCATTGATTTTTATGTTAGTATATACCACAAAAAGGGTGGGTTAATATGACTAAGCAAGGTGGACAAATAGAATTGTTTTCGGATCGAAATTTACAAAGTTGGGATAAAAATATTTTAAAAACACCTAAAGAAAGATATATTTATGCTTTGATAAGAACATTAAAATTAGTCTATTCTTTACCATTTAAAAATGCTTTATTAGCTATTGGTGAAGTTAATAATATTTTGGAAGTAATAATCATCTTTAATGAAGATGGTATTTTAAAAGTAGCTGACTATAAACGTAACTTAATTATGCCTAAAAATGATTATTACAAGTTGTATCATTTTCATGAATTAAACGTTTTAAATAAATTCGAAATATATGCTTTAGCCAATTTTATTAAAGATACTGACAGTGCTAAATATATGTATGATTATCTCATTTTTAGTAAGGAGATATTACAAGAATTAAGTAAGAAAAATTATTATGAATATTTAAGTCAAAAATATGATGAGAATGGTCTTAATTTACGTAATTATACATGGTTAGGAAATAATTGTGATGGTATATTTTTTAATAAAAGTGATTATTCACATAAAAAATATATAGAAATAATGGAAGAGATAGCTAATTTCACTAAAAATCCAGACAAAGAAAGCGAATATATAAAGAAAATTCCCAAAAGTGCTGGTTACTTATTTTCTCACCCCGATTTTGAAGAATTTAAATTTTATTTAATTTCTAATATGTTTAAGGATAATAATATTAAAAAAGAATTATTATCCAATAAACGCTATCATCATTGTCACGTTAATGCTTATGATTTTGCTAGACTATACGAAAAAAATACTCATAAGGATGTTTATATCGTTGGCGGTCAGATTAAAGCAAATGAAATTGATTATTTTTATCATTCGTGGATAGAAGTAGAATTTGCCAAAAATAATTTAGTAATGGATTGGAATGAAAATCTCATAATACCAAAGGAAGTATATTATCAAATTTTTGAAGCGCGAGCTATTAGTAAAACTAATGTTATTGAGATGGAAGAAATTATTAACCTTACTAATAAAGCAGGCCTGAATTTTAATCAAATGGATTTAAATTATTTTGGTCAAGAGATAAAAAAAGATTTATTAAAACATAATACTTTAATCAAAAAATAAAAAATGCAACCAATTTTCTACAAAAAACAACCTAAAGATGGTGTTGTGCTACCAGTAGAAAATTATAAAATAGAAATGGAAAGGAGGAAATAATGAATAATAAATTTGCGGAAAATTTAAAAAAGGTAAGAAAAGAAAATCATTTATCTCAAGAACAACTTGCTGATGAGCTTGGTGTTTCTAGACAAGCTATTTCTAAATGGGAATCTTCTCTAGCTTATCCGGAAATGGACAAAATAATTGCATTATGCGACAAATTTGACTTAAATATCGATGATTTATTACATAAAGACATTCGCGAAGTAAAAGGGGAGGAAGAAAGAAAAAAGACATTAAATAAAACAATAGATGGTTTTTTAAATTTTATTACGGATACTATAAATTTATTTAGTAATATGAGTTTTAAAAGCAAAATTAAATGTTTAGTAGAGCAAGGGATTATTATAGCAATTTTATTTGTAATAGCTAATATAATAATTTATTTAGGAAATTCTTTAATATCTAATTTTTGGGGATTTTTACCTACAAGCTTCAGATACTTAATCAATAACTTTTTAGAAACAATTTTAATTATATTCTGTATAATTTCGGCAATTATTATTTTAGCTCATGTTTTTAAAACTCGCTATTTAGATTATTACAATAAATTAAAAAAAGATCTAAAAAATAAAGAAGAAATAGAAAAAATTGAAAATAATACTAAACCAAATAAAACATTATTTAAGGAAAAAGAAAATCAAATAATCATTAGAGATCCAAAACATAGTGAATACAATTTTATTAATAGTTTATTTAAATTTATAGTCGGTATAATTAAATTTTTGGCATTATGGTTAGCTTTGTTTATCTGTTTTATCTTAGTATTATTATTTATTGGTTTCATTGTAACATTTTTAGTTTATAAAACTGGTTTATTTTTTATCGGTTTTCTACTTGCCATTGCTTCTTTAATTACCATAACAACTATCTTTTTATTAATTATTTTAAACTTTATATTTAATCGCAAAAGTGCCAAAAAGAAAATGATATGGACTTTCATCTTAGCTTTGGCTACATTAGGATGTGCTATTGGTTTAATAATAATTGGTAGTTTAAAATTTGAAGTTTTAGAAAATAATACCTCTATACTAAAAACGGAGGAAGTAGAGTTGGTTATGCAGGATTATACTTTTATTGATACTTTTGGAAAAGATATTAATTATGTAGAGGCTGATAATGAAAACATAAAATTAGAAGCCAAATTAAATAAATATTGCGATTTAAAATACCAAATTCAAAGCAATCCGCATGGAATTTTAATATGGTCAGACTGTACTAAACCTATGAAAATAATCAAACAATTTATTAATAATTTAAATAATAAAAAAATTATTTCTTTAAATAACGATATTCAAGACATTACTATTTATGCTTCCAAAGAAAATATAGCCAAGATAAAAAATAATGAAGAAAATTATTTTAACAAATATTAAATAATGACTCCAAATGTTCATCTTTATTGACGCCAATAAGCCAATTAGCTATAATGGAACCTGAGTAGAAACAAAATAAAATTAATAGCATTTTGAATTTAAAACTAATATTTTTAATAAAATGTTAGTTTTTTTCATATGAATTAGAAAAGGGGAGAGGAGTTTATGAAAATATTAATACCTCTACTAATTTCATCTATTGCGGGTCTATCTACCGTTTTAGGTGCTTTAGTTATATTTTTTAAAATAAAAAAGCAAAATATTAGTAAATTTATAACATTTTGTTTATCTTTTTCATTAAGCGTAATGATATGTATTTCTATCACTGATTTAATCCCTAATTCTACGTTGATTTTATATTCTAAGTATAATTTATTTAAATGTATTATAATTTGTCTTATATCATTTTTAATTGGCGTTATTTCCATAAATCTAATTAATAAAAAAATAAAAAAATATAATAATTCTAACAATTTATATAAAGTTGGTATTTTAAGCATGTTGGCTTTAATGCTTCATAATTTACCAGAAGGAGTTGCCACTTTTATGAGTGCTTATAAAGATGTTAGTTTAGGAATATCTTTAGGTATAGCTATAATGCTTCATAATATTCCAGAAGGTATATCTATTGCAGTACCGATTTATTATGCTACAGGCAGTTACTGGCAAGCTATTAAAAAAACTTTAATATCTGGTTTGGCAGAACCTTTAGGAGCAGTACTAGCTTATATCTTTTTATCCAAATTTATAACTAATAGTTTAATTAGTATTATATTAATTTTTGTAGCAGGTATAATGATAACATTATCAATTAATGAACTATTACCAGAAGCTTTAAAATATAAAAAGGATAGGTATATTGTATGGGGGTTGTTGTGTGGTATTATTATTGTCTTACTTACACATATTGTTTAAACTTCAATTAGTTTTTAATGCTGGTTAACATAATATATATTATAGGAAGTTATATATTTTAAAAAAATTTAATAATATAAGCTATTATTAAACCTTTCTAGATTGAATTTCTGCTATCTTTTCGAATACTTCGGCAGCATTTGATTCGTTTATTTCTGAATAATTTAATTCTTTTAATGCTTGAACTTTTATCGTATTTAGTTGTTGAGTTCTACTTAATGTTTCTTCTTTTTTATGTTCTATTTCTTGAACAAACCTCTTATGAGTCTCCATTATTCTACTACGAGAGGCTCCCCCATTATTATATAGGGTTAGGGCAGAGTACAAAATTCCTTCAAATATAAATTGTTTATCTTCATTAAATTTGTAATCTTCGGGATCCGTAAATCCAGTAGTTTTAGACATATAACCGAAAATATATTTAATTTCAGGAACATTATCAATTGATTGAAGCATATGATATAAATACAAAATAGCATAATAATTTTGTTCATGCTCCCCTTCATCTTCACTATCAGTCAATTTTTCTTTAAGTAGGTAGGCAATGTCTGATAAAAGAGTTTGCTCTTCTTTTTTTAATCCTTTTAAATCAAAGAAAGCATCAAATTCTCCCCCACTTTTTAAACCTTTATTTAAACGCCCTTCAACCGTCATTAAATAATCGGTATTAACTTTTATATTAGCAATAGTATCTTCATCACCATCTTCGATATCTAATAATTTAAATAATAATAACTTTTTTTCTTTTGGCCATTTATTTATACTATCTAATTCTAGATAATTATAAACCATTTGACGAGAGACTCCCAAATATTTAGCCAATCTTACTTTAGAAATACCTAATTCTTGTAACAAATCTTTTAATGAATTCATTTTATTAAACTTCCCTTCTCTATTATATATATTTACAATTTAATTATATCACTTAACAAAAAAGTGTCAATTAAAAAGTAAAAAACATAGCCTTAATTAGTGCTATGTTTAAAATTATTAGGTGTTTTTAAGCGCTGATATTCATTTTTTTGTTGATTTACGGCAACATTATGTTCTTCTATCAGTTTTAAAACTTCATCTTTTAAATCTGGATTAACTTTAAAAATTTCCCCATTATTAAAATCAATTTCAATTTTTGGTCTAGTATTAACACTATTTTCCGCCTCTTTTACAGAAGTCAGTTTATATATATTTGGCTCTAAGGTAGTCATTTCTTCTTTTGGATAAAAAACATCAATTAAATAAGCCAATGTACTTGCAACTAAAGCATTAAAGGCTGCGGCATGATTTATGTTAGACTCTGCACCATAATGCAATATTTTAAAATCTTCACTTTGAATTTTGTAAGATATTTTGTAATTATTATCATCAACATCAATATCTAAAACAAAAGTTTCTCCATTATCAGCATTGATCCTGTATGCTAATCCTTGCGAAAGGGAATACTTTAGAGCTTTTTGCCACAAATCTCCCGCTTCATAATCTTGAAGTTCAGAACGCTCCTGCATATTATAATTTACTTCTTCTTTGGTTTTCATATATAACTCCTCCTTTGATTTTATATTAAAAATTTAACTTATATTTTTTACTTAATTGTTTAATCAAACCATTATATGGTTCTTCTTGTGGAGTAATATGTCCATTTCTTGAGCTTCTTATATTAAAAATTAAAGTGTTTAAAAATTCAACTTGTTCATTCTCAGGTAGATTATCTATATTTTTTCTTATATTTTTACCAATAAATGAGATATCGTTATTAATTACTTTTTCCTTATTTCTTAAAAATTCATCAACATCATCAACACAATAGCTTTTCAATATTTCGATATCATTTTGTAATTCTTGGGAATAAACTAATTTTTCCTTTTCATTTATAGAATATTGATAATCATAATAAAAGCTACAACTTTCGATAATATACATCATATTTTGCATTTTTTGTTCTGTTGAAGCTAAAGAAAAATTGGGTACTTCATTGTAAAATGAATTATATATTTCAATAAGATTTCGTTTATTGTGTAAAGGTATATAGCTAACTTCTTGTATATCAAAAAAATCTTTTAAAGACGTATACTGAATTTCTTGCATTTTTAAAAAATCTTTTAAAATTGATTTAATTTTTAAATTTACATGAGAATAATTAGAATTATTTTGATAATACTTTCTATTAATTTTAGTATTTATATTATAATTATCATTCTCAATTCTTAAAATCTCTTGATTATTTTCTTTAATAATGTAGCTAAAACTTACTAGTTTATCTTGATCGAATGCTACTGTACTATGCAAATTTTCTGTATTTAATATTATATTAAAAAATGTTAAATTATAATCTCTAAAAATTGATTTAATCCATAAAATAACGTTTGCTAAATTAACTGAAGAATTAACATTACTAAGAAGATTATCAAAGTAACTTAATCTATTTTCTTTATCTTCTTGCCTAATGTTCATATTTTCATCGTACGCTATACATACTTTAAGTTTTGTGTTTTTATCTTCTAATTTATAACTTTTATCAAGTAAAATCATTTTAAAACCCTCCTACCTAGTATTTTATCATAAATACCATAATTTTTCATTGTTTTTATAGACTTCTTTAATAATGCCACTTCCTAAACATTGTTCTCCTAAATATAGGACACATGCTTGACCAGGAGTTACCGCTTTAGCTCTTCCACTATAAGAGACCATTGCCATGTTATTTTCTAAATATTCGATAGCTACAGCATGATCCGGACCGCGATAACGGAATTTAGCAGTACAAAATGTTGGGGTTGTCGGTGAAATAAAATTAACGTTTTCAATTAAACAAGCATCGGAATACAAATATTCACTATCATCACCAAAACATACATATAAAACGTTTTTCTCGACATCTTTTCCGCAGACAAAGTGTCTTTGTTCATTACCGCTTATACCAACATTTCGTCGTTGACCAATAGTATAATTCATAAGTCCTGTATGGCGCCCAATAACCTCTTTAGTTTCAACATCGATTATATCTCCAGGATTAGGTTTTAAATAATTAGAAATAAATTCTTGATAATGTCTTTCACCAATAAAACAAATACCAGTCGAATCTTTTTTATGAGCTGTTGTAATATGAATTTCTTCGGCAATTTTTCGAACTTCTGGCTTAGTTAGTCCCCCAATAGGAAATAATACATCTTTTAGTTGATTAGGTGTTAATTGTGCCAAAAAATAACTTTGATCCTTATTTTGATCTATTCCTCTTAAAAGACGATTTCCATAAGTACGTGCATAATGACCCGTTGCAATATAATCAGCTCCTAGCTTGCGCGCCTCTTTAATAAATAAATCAAACTTAATATATTTATTACACATTAAATCAGGATTGGGAGTTCTTCCCTTTTTTAGTTCCTCTAAAAAGTAAGAAAAGACATTGTCCCAATATTCTTTAATAAAATCTACGCGATGTAAAGGAATATTTAGTTCTTCGCAAACTTTTTTCGCATCATTATAATCTTGTTCCTGCGGACAAATATCATTATTCAAATTAGGATTTCCTAAATTATCATTATTAAGAGTGCTATCCCAATTGCGCATAAAAAGACCGATTACTTCATAACCCTCTTTTTTAAGTAAATATGCGGCAACAGAAGAATCAACTCCCCCACTCATCCCGATGACAACTTTTTTCATTTTTTCACCAACTAACTTGCTAAAATTATATCAAATAGTTATGAAAAAATAAAGGTGCAAGGCTTATCTAAAAACGCTTAAGAGCTAAAATATTTGGATTATCTTCATCAAAAGTATTAAGATTAAAATTTTGGGAATCCAAATTAAGAGTTATACTGATTTTCTTTAATTCTTCAAAGATATCTTTAATAACGGCTAAATGAAATGGATTAAACTCTATTTTATTTAGTAAATATGTGATAATATCGTAAGTTTCCTTAATATAATTTTCTTGAAATTGTCTATCGGTAATATGGACTAAATCTTTAATATTGGCCAAACGGTCGCACAACTTAACAAACATAGCTCCAGTCGTCATATCTAACATTTTGGCTTGTAAGTATTTTGTTTTACCTAATAAATTAATTTTATCATTATTATTTGTAAGTTCTAAAATCATACTAACAGTCACAGGCGAAAATTGTTTTTGTAACATTTCTATACTTATATCACTCATTTCTAAAACATCATGTAACACACAACTAACATATATATCATTAATTTCCTGTAAATCCTCTAGAGTCTGCATATGAAATAATTCTATACAAGAATATGCTAACTTTAAAACCATTAATGGATGGTTTATATAAGGCGTTATACCATCTTTTCTAAATTGTCCTGCATGAATATCTTTAGCAAAATCAATTGCTCTTTTTAAATCATTTGTTAAAAATAAATTAGATATTCCATATTCATTTTTTATCGCATCTTTAGGCTCTTTATTATCGGCTGAGCTTTCATTTAATTGATCTAAGATACTTAAATTATAATTATATATTTCCATAATTCTGTACATGTTCCCATAACTAAATTGTTCTTTAATAACCTCATCAATATCATCATATGTATGAACATACCGCGTGAAATCAGTATAGTCCCATGTATCACACCAAATTATTGCATGCGAATAATTTTCACCTACTCCCCTTAGAACAGCTTTTGCTATTTCAGCTTTACTCATTGCCGTCATATAATCACCTCTTTCTAATTGCAGTATATAATATTTTTTAATATAATAAAAATATATATTGTTTATATTGAATATAACTGGAGGTTATAATGATAAATTTAGAACTATATAAAATTTTTTATGCTGTTGCCACGGAAGCAAATATAAGTAAAGCTAGTGAAAAGTTACATATATCTCAGCCTGCTGTTACAAAACAATTACAAAAATTAGAAGCTATGCTTAATAATCCCTTATTTATTAGAACCAAAAAAGGAGCAATCTTAACTGAATTTGGTCAAAATATATTTTTAAAAGTAAAACAAGCTTTAACATTGTTAGAAGATGTAGAAATTCAAGCCCATAATTTTTCTAAACTGGAAGTGGGTACAATAAAAATAGGTATTAGCACTACTTTAACGCGCAAGTTTCTATTACCCTATATAGAAAAATTTCATCATCTTCATCCTAATATTATTATAGATATTTATACTGACCCGACTAAAACACTTTTAGATAAACTTAAAGCCGGGACAATTGATTTAATTATTGGGAAAATGCCTAATCTTTTAGAAAATGATTTAGTTTACGAAGAACTTGGTATTCTCAACTATCTATTTATAACTAATGAAAAATATTTGCCGGTTCCTCCTAAAATAAACGTTAAAGATTTAGAAAAATATCCTATTTTACTACCAAAAGAGCCTTCAAGCAGTCGTCAAAGTGCTCTAAATTATTTAAAACAAAATAATGTTAAAATAATTCCCAAAATGAATATTGCCAGTTCTAATTTACTGATAGATTTTGTTAAAATGGGTTACGGAATTGGTTATGTTACTGATTTATACGTCAAAAACGAGTTACAAAAAAATAATCTCACTATCGTTGATATCAGCCCTACTCCTCCCAAAATTTCCTTTGGCTTAATTTATTTAAAAAACAATACGCGCAGTCATATATGTCAAAAATTTATCGACGATCTTAAACTAAATTAAGAATAAAAAGATATTTAATATTTTATTAGCAAAAAAATACAAGAATAAATCATATACTACTATCACCCCAAGAGTAATACCCAATTTTAAAAATAAATTTTTTAAATGTAAGTATAAAGAATCATTTTCTTTAAAAATAAGAACTCTAAGTAATTTTTTAGTAATTTTTAAAGCTATATAACTAATATAGACTAAGCATAAAATAAAAATACATTTACATACTAAAATATGAATTAAGCCAAATAAAATTCCTTTTAATTTAAAAGCGCTATATAAAGAAGCTAATAAAAAGCCAATAGATGTACATTCATAAAATAAATAAAATAATATTAAGGGAACACCTATGATTGAATAAGATAAAAAAACTAAGGCAATAATTGTAATTAAATGCGGTAAAATCATATTTTGATGGGTAGTTTTTATTGTATCTTTTAAACCCATCATTTTTTCCATAATTACAGTTTTATTTAAATCACTTTGCATGGAAAAATATATAATTCCAAATAAAATACCTAGTAGTATTAAAGTAATTATTAAAACCTTGGCTGCATTTTTATTCTTCATCCTTTTCATATTTTTCACCTAATTAAATATATTTACAATGATATAAAAATATGATAAATTTATTTTGTTGAGGTGAAATTTAAAATGAGTAAAAAAGCACAAAAAATAGCCGTATGGTCAATGCTTATCGTAATGGTTGTCGGTACTCTTATCGGTATAGCTGCCTATTTATTAAGATAAAAAAATACTAAATTATTGCATTTAGTATTTTTATTTTTTTGACTTTTCTTTTTTTAATAAATCTCTAATTTCTTCTAATAACACAGCTTCTTCACTTTTAGTTTTTTCAACTGGTTCTTCTTCTTTTTTTGGCATTATTTTATTAATTACTTTAACAATTACAAATATGCATATTGCGATAATTAAAAAATCAATAACATTTTGAATAAAATTACCAATCATTATATTGGCATTACCAAAAGTAATTTTTAAAGATGTAAAATCATGACCACCAATTATTACGCCAATAACAGGCATTAATAAATCACTCACTATTGAAGTTACAATTTTACCAAATGCACCTCCGATAATAACACCGACAGCTAAATCAACTACATTACCTTTAGCGATAAATTCTTTAAATTCATTAATAAATTTATTTCCTTTAATTTTTTTTAAGTTTTCTTTAACATCTTTTTTTATTTCTTTTTTCTCCATTACTACTTCCTCCACTTCTTTAATTATATCTAATTAACTTGTAATAGTATATGTTTTTTTATAATGACTTTCTAATGAGTCTGGTTTCTCATCATTTCTTCCCCAACGTAAGCGAATTTCTAAATATAAATCATTAAAATTATGAAATGTGTTCTTTTTAAACATATTTAATTTTCCATCAAAATCACTATGAAAGATATCTTGATAATTATCATTTACTTGCTTAAAATAAGCATAATTATTATATAGTTGTTCTAAAGAAGACTGCAAGTTGTCAGCAGATATGCTTTCCGTTATTTCATTAATCTGATTATTAATATCTTTTAAAATTTTACAATATTCATTCTTAGCACGTCTAATAATTACTGGCTTAATTTCCGGTAAACTTTGATACCTATTCCAAGTGATATCATTCCAAATATTATCAATAATCCTATCGGCTTGTTTAACTAAATGATTAATTTCAATACTGTAAATAGCTCCAATTTGTTTTTTAACATTTTTCAGCATATGTTCTGTTTTAGTTATTTCTTGTTTTAATTTAACTATTTCTTCATCTTCGTCGTTATTATCATTAGCTATTCCTTTTAAAGCACTTTGATATTGTTTTAAATTATTAATGATAGTTACAAGTTGGGTTTTAACAAACGTCTCACTCATTTATAATCCACCTCTTTATAGCTTTATATCTTATCGCAAATAAAAAAAATAATCAATTAGAAACTAATATCTTTTTGATTATTTTTATTTGTTTTTTAATTTTCATTCTAATTAATATTTTTAATTTCGGAACTTTGTTTAAAATAGTAATATTTTTAGTTAATAAATAATGAAAATAATCTTTACTATCCTTCTTTTTAATTAAAATCGGCCCATACATGAACTCGGAGTAATTGTATTTGTATACTCCTTTTATAAATTCAATTATGACATAGTATTTATTTTTATCTAAAACAACTAATTCCTGCTTTATGATATAGCCTCTACTATTCATTACTTTTCTTAATGAAAATAAATCATTATTACTTTGGACAATAATTTTTTCAATATTTTCTAATTTATGCGCGTCAGCTAAAATTTTTAAAATAGTAGATGTTCCCATTCCAGAAATAACAACAGTATTAAAGCCTTTAACATTTATATTTGTCAGACCATCACTTAAAACTGTCATTATTTTATCTTCCATTTTCTCCTTTTTAATATTTGCAATGGCATTATTTAAAGCATTTGGATTAATGTCACTGGCTATTAATTTAGCACAGCCTAAATGAGCAAGATAAAGACACAAATATCCATGATCACAGCCAATGTCTATAATATTATCTTTCTTTTTAATTAAAGAAGCAATAGCTTTTAATCTTAAAGAGAGCATTAGTCATCACTTAAGAAGTCTTTTAACTTTTTAGCACGAGAAGGATGTCTTAATTTACGTAAAGCTTTGGCTTCAATTTGACGAATACGTTCACGCGTAACATTAAATCTTTTTCCTACTTCTTCTAAAGTATGACTTGTTCCATCAATAAGACCAAATCTTAATTCCAATACTTCTTGTTCTCTTTCTTGTAAAGTCATTAAAACATTTTTTATTTCCTCTTTTAATATTTCATTAGTGGCATATTCCTCTGGAGACATGCTATTAATATCTGGTAAAAAGTCTCCTAAGTGAGAATCATCTTCCTCGCCAATTGGTGTCTCCAAAGAAACTGGATCTTGAGATATTTTAATAACTTCACGAACTTTTTCGACGGTAATACCCATTCTCTTTGCTATCTCTTCTTCCGATGGTTCACGATTTAATTCCAAAGTCATTTGTCTTTGAATACGCACCATTTTATTAATTGTTTCTACCATATGAACTGGAACACGAATAGTTCGCGCTTGGTCAGCTAAAGCACGGGTAATAGCTTGTCTAATCCACCAAGTAGCATAAGTAGAAAACTTATATCCTTTATCATAATCAAATTTCTCAACGGCTTTCATTAAACCAATATTTCCTTCCTGAATTAAATCAAGAAATAAAAGACCGCGACCTACATAACGTTTGGCAATAGAAACTACTAAACGTAAATTGGATTCCGCCAATTTGTTTTTAGCCATCTCATCTCCCGCTGCGGAAGCTATGGATAACTCTCTTTCTTCTTCGGCTGAAAGTAAGCTAATACGACCAATTTCTTTTAAATACATACGAACAGGATCATTGATATTGACGTCCTTAGTTATTTCTTCATCATTTAAAATCTCAACTTCATTTTTAGATTTTGAAGAGTCGCTATCCTCCTCATCTTCAGCAATTATTTCAATATTGTTCTCAACAAAAAAATTATATAAATCATCTAAAGTATCATTATCAACTTCTAGACCTTTTAAAGCATTAGCTAATTCCTCAAAAGTAATATACCCTCTTGTCTTTCCTAATTTTAATAAATCTTTTTTTCTTTCCTCTAAACTTTTTATTTCTACCATTTTAAACACTTCCTTTTTTAAGCTCTGCTATTTGCATCGCAATTTCTATTTTTTTATTTTTATCCAATTCTTCTTTTAAACTTTGTTTTAATTCTTTAATTGTTTTTTGTTTATTACCTTTTTGAATACTATTTAAGTAATCCATAAATACATTTTCATCCAATTGTTCTTCACTACCTTCATTTATTATATCCAAAACTTCCGGATAAAAACGTTCATTGGTACTGGCATATGTTAAAAAATCAGCCATACTAATTGTTTTATTTGATTCATAGTAATAAATAATAGCTTTGGCAATCTCGCGAAAATTTACATTATCTAAGAAAACCAAATTATCTTGATATATGCGTATATACTTCGCTTCATTCATCATATAAAATAATAGTTTCTTACAAGCAACTTGATAAGTATTATTTTTAACTTGCTTCTTTAACGCAATCTCACTTTCAACCTTAAATTCGGTTTTTTCAGCCTTATTTTTATTCGAAGTAATATTTTGGAGTTTTTCTTTGAGCATATCATACTCTAAGTTATAATCCGTAGCTAATTTTTTTAAAGTAACATCAATCAAAAGCGGATCTTGTTCGAAAGCAATATCTAAAAGAACATCATTAATATAATTAACTAAATCTACAGTTTGCTCTAAATTTTTATTTTGTTTTAAATAATTTAAACTAAAATCAAAATATTTCAAGGGCTCTTTTAAATTTTTTTCAAAAGCCTCAATGCCGTTTTTTAAAATATATTCATCAGGATCTTTAGCCCCACTTAATTTAATTACTTCAATTTCAAAATTATCTTTTTTAAGTAACTGACCTATATCATAAATAGCTTTTTGACCTGCACCATCATTATCTAAACATAAAACTACTTTAGCATTTAACTTTTTTAATAAGACAATCTGATCTTTTGTAAGAGAGGTTCCCATAATAGCTAAAACATTTTTAACCCCATTAATATATAAACGAATAGCATCCATGTATCCTTCTACCAAAATAACTGCTTTTTCATTACGGATAAATGGCTTTGCCCTGTGATAATTAAATAAAATTTGCCCTTTTTTAAAAATAATAGTTTCCCTTGTATTAACGTATTTAGCAGCTTCACTTTCATAATAAACGCGGCCACTAAAGCCGACAATATGGCCATTGGGATCGTGTAAAGGAAACATTATTCGATTAACAAAATAATCATATGGACTATCATGAGTATTTACTAATGCAACATCATCCATTTCTTTTTCCGTATATTTCTTACTTTTTAATAATCTATATAACATTTGTCGATCAGTCAAAGTTAATCCAATACCGAATTCCGCTATGGCATTTTTATCTAAACCTCTTTGCTGCAAATATTCTCGCGCTTGAATACCCAAATCGGTTTTTAAATTATTTTGAAAAAATTTCTGCGCAAGATCCATCATTTCATAATATCTAGTGTTTTTATCATTTTGTTTTATATTTATAGCATTTGATAAAGTTATTCCATAACGTTTGGCCAAAATATCAACAGCTTCCAAAAAGGAAACATTTTCATAATTTTGAACAAAAGTTATTACATTACCAGCAGCCCCACAAGAAAAACATTTATAAATTTGTTTTTCAGCCGAAACACTCATACTTGGGGAATGATCCTCATGAAAAGGACAAACCCCAAAATAATTTTTACCTTTGTGCATCAGTGGAATATAGCTACTAATAACTTCTACTATATCAGCATGCATACGAACGTTATTAATTTCCTCTAGTGGAAGTATTGCCATATCTTCACACCCCTCTACTATTTATATATTATAGGTAAAGGCCTAATTTCCTTTTTTTTCTTTCAAAAATGGCAATTTTTTTTAATTTTTTGCTACTTTTTCCTATTTTAACCATAATTTTTAATATTTTGGCGTAATTTTAGTTAAAAGAGGAACATAATCTTTTATATCTTCTTGCGTCATTTCGCAAGTAATGTTATGGGGTTTAGAAACAACTTTGCTATTTTCAATAGCATAATTTTCATAATTTGGATTATTATAAAATACTTCTTCTCTTTCCCTTAAAGCTTTTCCATACTCATCTATATCATCATATAAAGGACGAATAGCATTATTAGAAAAAATCGTTTTTAAATCGTCAGTAAATATATTGCCAAGACAATTACTGCCATTTACGGCATAAGTTGAATTACAATTCACAATATTACCTTCCACATCAAAACTAACAAGAGGTCCGACATAGTGAAATTTTTGACCTTTATACTCTTCAAGATAATTAATAAAACCTAGAACCGCAGGTTTGGCCTTTTTATAATAATTTATTTGCCTAGCATTACCGATATCATATAAACATTTTGGTAACTTCTTTATTCCGGCAAAATGTTTTTCTTGCATTATTTTTTTAACATTTTCATAATAATCAAGCAATAGCCCATTTCTTAAAATACTCTGATCATGAAAATAATCGCCACTTATATAAATTTTTCCCTCTAAAAAATGGCTCTTAAGTAATTGAAAGAAATTTGGATTATACAGGGTTCCATTTGTAATAACTTCATATTGTCCCACTGTAACATGTTTTTCTTTTAAGACTTTAAGCAAAAGTTTTAATTCTTCCTCCGCTAGTTGTACTTCGCCCCCACTTATAACCAGTCTATTACAAAAAACTATATCATTAAAAATAGCTTCTAGTACTTCTTTGGTAATTTTTTTGCCTGTAGGCTTGCCTTTCATACACATATCACAATCTAAATTACATACCTGTGCTAGCTCAATCGATAAAGTATCAATTAAATATTTCATATTAACCCCCACCAATTGCCCCTTATAATAGCACAAAAGAAAAAAATTTGCAAAATTAGATTACAAATTTTCGATCAAAAATTTTATTTCCTAAACTAACTAAAAAGATGGCAATAAATATTCCATAATAAATATGCAAAAATACCATTAAAATAAAATTCAAAAGAGCAATTAAGACGCTATAAATTATTTTACCTTTTTTAGTGTAACTGCTAGTTAATGTTTGCGGGGCGATAAAAACAGCACCAAAAATAGTAAATCCTGATAAAAATAATTGCCACAAATTATAATCGTAGGAAATTAAACTATATATTACCATTAAAATTAACGAAGTAATAATAATATAAAATGGTATATCTTTTTTATAAACTGGTGTCGTAGCCAAAATAATAAAACTAACTAAACACCAAAAATTACTTGTGGTAAAAGTCCCCCCAATACTTCTTCCCATGAAGATATTTAAATAAGACAAGCTTAAATTTCCAGCTGTTTCATAATTAGAAGCATAAGCATTTAAATTAAATAAATTTAAACTAACTATTAGAATCAAAAGAAGTAAAGATATAACATTTACTTTCGTATCTAATTTGAAAAATTTACAAAAACATATTGCAACGAATAAAATTAAAGTTAATAGTAAATAATTGCAATCTATTGGCATTACCATACAGATAATTAAACTATAAAGAGGAATAAAACGATTGTATTCTTTAAATGGCTTTTTTAAATAAAATTTTTGATATAAATACTCTACTAATAAACCAATACCTAACCCAATAATTATTAAAAGAAGTGGCTTTAATAAATAAATAAAACTCGCTTTTTGATAATTTAAAATAATATTTTTATATAGACCATAAAATATTAAAGGAATTAAAGCCAGATAATAACGATTAAAATAACTTTGATAAGAATTATTACTTTTTAGATAAGGAGTTTTCATTAGCAATCCTCCTTTAAATTTAAATTTATTTTGGCTGGACAAACATAACTACATAAATTACAACCGTTACACCTTTCTAAATATTCCTTAGGAATTTTAGGTAAATTTTTGAGATATTTGGGGTTTAAGTTACGTGGACAACATTCATAACATAATCCACAGTTTAAACAAGACTTAACCGAGCAATTATCTTTAGGCATTAAAAAGATACTTTCCAAATCATTAGTTACTATCATTTTGGAAATATTAAGGTATTTACCTTTCACTAAACCATTAATAATTATTTCATATTCTCGATCATTTTTTAACTCTACTTTTTTTAAAACATCTGATACTAAAGTACCAAATTTAACATTAATTACCTTGGGCTTTTTAACACCTAACCCACTTACTGTAATATATTTTTTAGTTGTTAATCTATTTTTTTTAAGTAAATTATAAATGACAATAATATCTTTAACATCTAAAAAGCTATAATTACTTTCACCATTAAATAAAAAGTTTTGTAAATTGAAATTATCTTCTAAACCATAGTAATTTGGTACTAATTTTAATTTAATTTGCGGATAGCGACCAATATTATTAATTATCTTACCAACGCTATTAGCATCATTATTTTTTAAGACAATATACACTTTTGGCAAATCTAAAGCTTTTCTTAAAAGGTCAATAGTTTGTAAAATATTATCAGTTCTCTTTTCTAGTAACATAACTTTATTAGCTACATAAATATCATCTTCTATAGCATTTATAACTAAAGTATCATCTATATTATCTAAAAAATATAAGTTATATTTATGAAGAATAGTTAATATTTCCTCTTTTTGATATTCATTAAATTTTTGTTTATTTAATGAAACTTCTTTAAATCTTTCTTTACCATCATTTTTTATAACTAAGCATTGAATTTTGTGACCTTTAGCATTTATACATTCTTGAACACCTAATATATTACCAGATACAGGAGCATAAACATCTTGTGCCAGTTCTTGTTCTTTATATACATAATCATTAGATTTAATTATTAAAGTTTTAAAATCATTTATAGGTACATAAATATATTCTGAATCGATAAATTCGGTTACATAGGTAGATACTTTTAAGTCATATTCATTTTTAATACTTACATACCTCACAATTACCACCTAATAATAAATTAACACTTAAAATATTTATTAGCAATATAAATTTAAAAAATAATAACATTTTAATTTTCATCTTGTTCTTTAAAATATTTAAGTAAATTAATAGCGGCTTGTTCCGGAATAATTTCCCTAAGTTCCTCTTTAGAAGCCTCTTTTATCTTAGCAACACTCCCATATTTTTTTATAAGTTCTTTTTTTCTTACTTTTCCTATTCCTTCGATATTATCTAAAACACTAGAAATACTTCCTTTACTGCGAATTGTCTTATGATAAGTAATAGTATATCTATGTACTTCGTCTTGAATACGCGTCAAATAATGAAAAACATTACTAGTGGGATCAAGAGGAATAACATTATAATTTAAACTATCAATTAATTCATTAGTTCGGTGTTTATCATTTTTCTTTAATCCACAAACGCGAATATTAAGTTTTAATGCATTTAAAATATCTAAGCAAGCATTAATTTGATTAATTCCTCCATCAACTATAATTAAATCAGGTAATTCGCTTTTATTTATTAAAGCTTTATAGTATCTTCGATAAATAACTTCTTGCATAGTATGATAATCATCATTTTTTTCTGTACTAATTTTATATTTCCGATATTCATTTTTAGCCGGTTTACCATTTTTAAAGACAACCATTCCACTTACAGAAAAAGAGCCAAAAAGATTTGAGTTATCAAAAGCATCAATGCGATCTAGCTTATCTAACATTAAAATATTTTTTAATTCTTCATTAGCACCATATGTTCTTTTCTCATCGTGAATGATAGTTTCAAATTTATTTTCTAAAGCTATTTTCGCATTAGTTTTTACCATATCTAAAAGTTTCTTTTTTATTCCTTTTACACTAGTTACTACTTTAGCATTAAGTAAATCACTTAAAATTTCAATATCTAAATTACTAGCTACAATTATTTCTTTAGGTATTTCATGTTTTTGATAATAAGTAGCAATATATGTTTCTACTGTATCTACTTCTTCGGTAATTAAAGGAAAAATTTCACTATGATGACCTATTAACTTACCATTTCTTAAGAAAAATATTTGCATACTAATATAACCTTTATCAAAATAATAATTAATAATATCTCGATTAATAAAATCATGGAGTTCAACTTTTTGTTTATCAATTACAACACTTAAATAATCTAATTCCTTTTTTAACTCTAGCGCCTTTTCATAATTTAACTTTTCACTATAAAACGCAATTTTCTCTTTTATTTTATCTTTTAAGATATTATCATTCCCTCGTAAAAATGACAGAATTTCTTGTTCCATTTTGGCTAATTTTTCCGAATCAACCTTTTTGACGCAATATCCTAAACACTCCTCTATATGATAGTATAAACAAAGTTCTTTAGGATTACCTTCGCATTTTTTTAAAGGATATAAACGATTTAATAAATTAACTATTCTCCGCGCGGCATAGGCATTAGGATATGGTCCAAACAGCATTTTTTTATCTTTCTTCTTTAAATTATGATAACGGACAATTTTCAGACGCGGATAGGGTTTAGATATATATTCAATATAGGGATAAGTTTTATCGTCTTTCAGTAAGATGTTATATTTAGGATCGTGAAGTTTAATTAAGTTTAATTCTAAGACAAAAGCTTCAACTTCACTAGTTGTTACAATATATTCAAAATCAGCTATTTCCGAAACTAAAATGGCAGTTTTACCCGTAACTCTTCCGGTAAAATAAGAGCTTAAACGATTTTTTAAATCTTTAGCTTTACCAACATATATAATAATACCCTCTTTATTTTTCATTTGGTAAGAACCAGGCAAATGCGGCACGAGTTTAAGTTTCTCTTTTATCTTATCCATATATTTTCCCTCCTTTTTTATTGTATCACAAAAAAAGACTTATTATTTAATTAAAAGTCTTTGGATTATTTTGGTATTATCATTATCTCCAGTCGGTTGATATTTTTTTAAAAATTGATTAATTAGGTGATGACGATTTACATCAACTAAAATAGTAACTAAAATGTTTAAGAATTCATAAGAACTTATTCCTGAACTATAATATTCATAAGTATCTGCATTAACATATTTATTCCATACATCTTGAGAAAAATAAATATAACTTTTTAAAATATCTTTTGCTTTTTCTTGACTAATATATTCTGCTTCTATAATTTTAAAATCATTTTGCATATATTTATTTAATTCTTCCCAAACTAGAGAATTTTTAGTAAGAGTATCTGTGCTATTTAAACTTTTCAAATTATTTTCTAATTGTGTATTCATTTTTAAAAAAAGTTCTAGATATCTTTCTAACTCAAATTCTTTTAATTTATATAACTTAATTTTGCCAAAATTTTCTTTAATATTATCACTTATATTAATTAGCTTCATAATAATTTCTCCTTTAAATTTTAGTCATTATTTATCCATCTTTGCTAAATAAGTTTTAACAATATTTTCATTTTGTAAGGCTTCTCGTTGTTCTTGTAAAATTTCATCAAATACTTGATTAATGATTTTTCTTCTTTCAATATCACCTAAAATGGCTATACGCGCTGATATATTGGGATTTTCATAATGCTTAGAAGTCAAAACGGGAAATAATAATTTGGCAAAATTAGGAGTGTTTAAAAGAGCTAAAATTATATCTTCATTCATAATGGTATTAATATTACCTTTTATACCAAATGGATTTGTATTATATATCTTTAGTTCATTTAACATACTATCTGAAGCTTCTAAATTTTCTGAATATACCATTTTTAAATCCTTTAAATTTTTACGAATTTCTTCTATCAAACCTCGATAAGCTTTTAAATATATTTGATTATTGTTTTTCATATTTCCTCCATTAGTGCTTAATATCATAACACATATATTTTACTTTAACAAGTTGTTTTTTTAAGGTATAATTTTCTTAAGTTGAGGTAATTATGAAAATATTAAATCAAATTGAATTAGTTGTTAAAAAATCAAAGTTTGTTAGTATTATGTATGAGGTTAGTGATGAAGAGGTAATTAAAGATATTCTCACTAATTTAAAAAAAGAGCATAAAAAAGCTCGTCATATTCCGTATGCATATAAAATCGATATGCATGTAAAAAAAAGTGATGATAAAGAGCCCGCAAATACTGCCGGAAGTCCTATTTTAAACATAATTGAAAAGAAAAAATTAAATCATGTATTAATTGTCGTAATCCGTTATTTTGGGGGAATAAAATTAGGAGCTGGCGGTTTAATAAGAGCCTATGGAGAAGCAGCTAATATGGTCAGTACTTTAAACGAGGAATAAAGTTTTTTATAAAGCTTCTATTTCCCGTTTATTTTTTAATGTTTTATTTTCAATTGCAACTCTTTGGACAACAAAAAGCATAAATAAGACATTTAAGTTAAAGCTTCCTCCATATGATAATAGCGGTAAAGGCACACCAGTTAAAGGAATTAATGCTAAAATACCCAATAAATTAATTAAGATATGTAATAAAAGGAATAAGAAGGTTCCATAACAAAGAATAGAACCTCGTAATGTCTCCGCTTCTTTACTTATTTTTAAAATTCGATATAACATATAAGCGTAGCCTAATATAATCATAATCGAAACAATTAATCCTAGTTCCTCAATAATAATTGCAAAGATAAAATCTGTATGGGCTTCTGGTAAATATAAATATTTTTGGGTAGAATTACCCAGTCCTACACCAGTTAAACCCCCATTATGAATAGCTATAAAGCCATTACATACTTGATAACCAGTTTCTTCCATATATCTAGTACAAGGTTCTTTAAATTGTAATCGAGATAATTGATAATCACTAAGTAAATTATTACCAAAATACATTACAGCAATACCGGCTATTATTGCTCCTATTCCTAAAACTTTAACAAAGACGGCTTTATTATTACGTCGCATAGGAATACCAAAAAATATAAAGAAGACTATTCCTCCAACTATTAAGGCTCCTCCTAAATCGGGTTGCAATAATATTAAAGCAAAAATTACTACACAAATAGATAGTGGTTTAATAAAAGCTAAGGGTTTGGTCTGTTTCTTTTTAATTTGCGCATTAAAGAAAACAGCCAAATATATAATAACGACACTTTTAGCAAATTCGGTGGGCTGAATATTAATTGGTCCTAATTTATACCAACTTTGGGCGCCATTAGAAATTTGGCCATACATTCTTAAGCCAACTAAACTAGCAATAATTCCTATTAAAAGTAAAGGAACAAAAACTTTATATTTACTCGTAGGCATTCTTAAAACAAAAACAAAGCCGATGAAAAAACCAACGAAAATAAATAGAGCTTGCCTAATAAAAAAATAGGAAGAATTTTGATTATAGCGCACAACAGCCGAAATCGATGAAGCTGAAAAAATCATAATTAGTCCAAGAATAGAATATAAAATAGTCATAATAAGTAGGGGTTTATCGAGTTTTGCAAATAACTTTTTCATATTCTCACCTATTATCATGATACCATATTTCCGAAAACGATTAAACTTATTTTCAAAAATTAGGATTTTTTAATGTCAAAAAGAGAAAAGTATTAATACATTATAATAGATACATTAAAGGAGGTATATATATGTATTACTATGGAAATAACGGCTACTACGGTGGCGGTTATGGTGCACCATGTGGCGGCGGATACGCTGGATATACTTCAGGTTACGGTATAGGTGCAGCTATCTGGATCGTTTTATTTATTCTTCTAGTTATAATCATCGGTGCTGGATGGTGGAATAACAATAATTAATAAATGAAAACCTACTGTAAAAGTAGGTTTTATTCTATATATTTTCGGGTTCTTTCGTAAAAACCGGTATCATAATTTCCAGTGGTAAATAATTCATATTCTCCATCTCTTCTAGTTTTTAATCCTTCGGTAAATGATTCATTACCATTACCAGCGTGTGTACAAGACTTAAAAGTGTTTAAAGCTCCATCATTACCAGAAGCTGCATAACTTTGTACAAGTTTTTTGGCATAATCATCACCACAATTATATCCTAAAGAAATAGCAGCAGTAGTTTTAGCATCATCCCAATCAGTAATATTTGTTTGTTTAACCAAACCTTCCACAAATTCTTTCTTCTCATCAACATGTTTCATAAAATAATCATCAACTATTTCCGTATCAACACAATCACCTAAATTAACATCAAATATATGATTAGTAACACCATAACCGATTGTCACTACTCCATCGCCAATATCAACAGCCTTATATTGAGTGTTACTAGAATCACAATAGCCTTCATTACCTTCATATTGCATAATAAATGAATACATACTTCCTACCCCAGTATTTTTGGATTTTTTCAACACATATCGTGATACCGAATATTTACTTTTATAAGAAACAGAATTATTTTCGTAACTTTGCAATCTTTCTTTTTCAATTTGTTTTAATTGATTAATATAAGAAGTTTCAGCATTTTCAAAACAAGTTGTCATTATAAAAGATAAATCCGCAAAATTTGCCGTAAAAGAAAAAGCTAATTTTATTATAGATGGTAGCAAAAAAATGATAAAAGCACTTAATACTCTAGTACCTATTTGCCTTGCTTGCTTACTAATATCATCCTTATCAGGATCTAATACCGTTTTAAAAAAATCCATAGAACCTAGAACTATTAACAAAACAGGAATAGCTATTCTTAAAACTAAAATAATAAATCTAATAATTCTTAACGCTTCTAAAACATGATAATCACTACATAAATCAAAATTCATATTATCCCTCTTTTTATATAATACCGCATTTATGTTAAAAATGAAAATAATTGAATTAATAAATTTACATTTAAAAGATAAATTATTATAATGGTATTAAATAGGAAATGAGATGATAGTTTGAAAAAAGTTATTATTTTTGTATCTAGTACACTTCTAATACTACTTATTGGTGGTTGTTTATTCTATAAATCAAGTGATGTCCAGTTAATGCGCATAACTGCTAAACTTGAAAAATATGGTTTTAATAAAATAGAAGAAAAAAGATATGAATTAATTCAAGAAGGTCTTTCGGAAGAAGAATATTTAAGGCAAAATAATGGTTCAAAGAAAACTAAAAATATAATTATTGATTTAAGTACTAATCACATTATTTATAATAATGAAACAAAAACTAGTTCTAATGAGACCAATTTAAATATTGATTTAAATTTAACTAATTTATTAATGACAGGATATTATACAAATAATGAGCATTTTATTACTGGAAAATATGATGTAAATAATAATTCTTTTGAGTGTAGCGATGATGAAACAACTGAAGATTGTCGTTTACTGCAAAAAGAAACGAATGATTTTTTCGACGAAGTTAACAAAATTATTACTTACACAGGTAAAAATCTGAACAATTTTAATAAATAGGGCTATTTTTTAACTCGAATAATTTTTCCTGGTCGTGAATCACTTTTTGCAAAATTATTTTTAGCTACGGG
>CANQQP010000002.1 GCA_947626055.1 uncultured Bacilli bacterium
CCTAGAGATCTTGTGCATCCAGAAGAAGAGTAGCATATTTAAATTTTAATAGCAAAAGACAAAAAAGGAATTTTTGCTTTTATTTTTATGTAAAAATTCCTTTTTGTTTAAGCAATTTTTTAATTTTTGAATTAAATTAGGCTTCAAATTGGAAATTTTCGCAAAATTAAAACATCGAATGACGATGTTTAATGATTTTTATTTTATTATATCTGGCTGATATAGTTCTTTATATTTTTCATTTTTCATTAATTTTTTATGAGTACCACTAGCAATGATTTTTCCTTTATCCATTAAAAGGATTTCATCGGCATCAATAATTGTGGATAATCTATGGGCAATTATAATTATTGTATGATCTTTGACTAAATCATCAATTGTCTTTTTAATATATTCTTGACTTTTATTATCCAAAGATGATGTTGCTTCATCAAATAAAATAATTTTAGCATTCTTTAATAAAGCTCTAGCAATAGAAATTCTTTGTTTTTGACCACCACTTAAATTTACCCCGTTTTCCCCAATTATACTGTCATATCCATTAGGTAAATCCATTATATAATTATCAATATAAGCTTTTTTACAAGCACTTCTTACTTCCTTTAAAGTAACATCTTCTTTTACCATTCTAAAATTATCCATAATACTCATATTAAATAAGAAAGTATCTTGTCTTATAACACTTATATTTTCTCTTAATGATTCTTCCGTTATTTCTTCTATTGGAACGCCATCAATAGTTATACTTCCTTTAGTTGTTGTAAAATATCTTAAAAGTAGATTAAACATTGAAGTCTTACCACTACCACTGCTACCAACTATCGCTGTTTTAATATAAGGTTTTATAGAGAATGATAAATTATGCAATGTTGCTCTTTCATCATTATCATAAGTAAAATCAACATTTTTAAATTCGATTTGACCTTTTACATTATTTAATGTTTGATCACCAAATTTCTCGGCTTTATACAATTTATCATTTAATATTTCATCTACACGTTCTAAAGCAACTGCCAATTTTTGATAGTCGCCAATAAATTGTGTATAACTTTGCACAGCCCAATTAACACGTGATAAATAATTGTAAATTATAACGATCACACTAATAGTTATAGCCCCTCTATAAAATAAGAATGCACCCGTAAATAAAGTAATAAACTCACAGATTGCATATACAAGCCACTCAAAAGTATAATGGGTAACAGAAAGCATGCCGGCATCATAAGATGATTTAAATACTTTAGTAAATTTATCACTAGTTAGATTAATTACCCTATTTTTAATTCCTAAAGCTTTTACTTCTCTTATACCTGTTAAAACTTGGGTAGTATCTTTCATTAAATCATCATTTTCGACTTTAACTTTTTTATTAGCATCTTTCATTCTAGGCGAAAAATATTTAGACATAAAGAAAGTAACAATACCAAAAGCTATTATTTCTAAACCTAAAATAACACTTATTTTTATAAATACTAATACAACAATTATAGCAGAGATAAAACGACTGATTAAGAAAATAAAATTGGAAAATAAACTAACGATTCGATCTGTATCTCCATGAATACGATTATTTAATTCCCCTACACTATGTTCCTCAAACGCTACAGCTGGATAATTAATAACCTTCTTATATATATCTATTTGAATATTTTTTAACATCGACATTTCCAATTTATATTGTAAATAACTACTTAAAGCATCTATGCCTACATCAATTAAAAACAAAACTAATTGTAATAGCATAAATAAAATAGCTTCAAAAAACTTACCAGCCACTAGATTCTCTAAAATTAATCCCCATATAGCAGCAAATAGTAAAGTTTCAATATTAGCAATTAACAATACAATTCCTAATAATGCTAACTTTCCTTTATCTTTAGAATAATATTTTTTTAAAGATTTCAATGATTTTAAAGCTCTCATAATTACTACTCCTCAGAATTTTTTTCGGGAATTCTTATTATTATTTCTCCATTTTTCGAATATAAGTATTTTTCGCGGGCATATCTAGCAACATAATCAGGATCTTGTAACTTAGTTACTTCCGATTTTAATGCTGTTTCTTTTTCTAAAAGTTCATCATACTGTGCTTTTAACTGACGTGCCTCTTTTTTATTTTCTAAAATAGTTGTCCAATTGTTAAAAAAACTTACTCCTAATCCAACAATTAAACCAATTAAAAGAACAGTCATAATTGTTAAACGACGCTTAGCTTTTCGAGAAACTTTCTTCATATTTATTACCCACTTTATATTTGAATAAATTATAACACCTTTTTTTCATGTTTTATATAGCTTTTCAAATATTTGACACTTTTTTTAACATATTTTTCTAGCCAGGTTGCAAATAAATATCCTAATAAAACCATAATTAAAAAGTAAATATGAAAAACACCTCGATTAATTTTATAAAGTACTAAAATATAAAATAAAACTATATTTATAATATATAAAAAGGTTATTATGTATTGAAAAAACATTCTTTTATTAGTTATTAATTTTTTATTAAAATAATTAGTTATAAAGAAAAATATTCCAAAAAGAAAGGAAAATAAAAAAGAAAGAAGTTGTATCTTATAATCCATTATTTAAACAACTTAGCTAAAAAGCTATCTTCCTTTGATTTTTTATTATCATCCATATATGTAAAACTATCTATTTTTCCTTTAATTGAAACATTACCATCATGGG
This sequence comes from uncultured Bacilli bacterium, assembly GCA_947626055.1. GTDB lineage: Bacteria > Bacillota_I > Bacilli_A > RF39 > UBA660 > HGM10766. Next base: position 2,691 of record CANQQP010000002.1, read on the forward strand.
TATCTAATTTGACAATTTCTAAGTCACTACCCTTTAACAAGATCATTCCCATAACACTTTCCATTAGAAATTCTTCATTATCAAAAGAATTAATTTTTTTTATGCCGGTAAGCATAATTTGTTTACGTTCGCTGATTTGTAATTGATGGGACACTGTTGAAATACTTTCTATAACTTTATCCATATATTTTCCTCCTAGAAAAATATATGCTACTTTTTTTTAGTTAGAACTTATAATGTTAAATTTCCTTTTTTGGTTCTAATATACTCTTCTAAATCATCTATGTAAGGCATACCAGCTTGGGCGGACTGGACAGTAACCTTCATAGCCGCAGCATATAGAGCTTTTTCCAAAGCTTCTTGTAAAGGCATACCGGAAGCTAAAAAGGCACATAAATTACCATTTAAGGTGTCACCTGCTCCAGTTGTATCCACTACTTTTGTCTCTACCGCCGGAATCCTTATTATTTCTTGACCATTGTAATACATTAATCCTTCTGATCCTAAAGTTACAATTAATTTATTAGGATATTTTAAAACACAAGATTCCACATCATCAGTGCCAAAAATAGTTTGACACTCGGTTTTATTACAAGTTATTAAATTGATTTTATCAATTAATTCGAAATTTTTTAAATCACTTATAGCTAACTTCTCGGGACGACAAGGAGTCAATACTAGAAATTTTTGATTAGCATGGCAAAATTGGATTAAAGCTTCGGTTACTTCTTTAGGTACTTTTAGTTGGCTTACAATAATTTTGGAATTAAGCAGAACATCTTGATATTTATTTATCATATCTGGTGTAAAACTATTTATAGCTCCTACATAACGTTTAATATCATAATCTTTAGTGTGCTCATTAACATAAATATTAGAATAATCATTACTTAAATTATCTATCATTTCCACATTGGAAGTATCGACACCATAAGTTATTAAATTTTCTAAAATATTTTTCCCAATAGTATCTTTGCCAATGCGCGTGATTATGGTTGTTTTGGCTCCGGCCTTAGCAGCAGCAACGGCTTGATTTGAACCTTTTCCTCCTGGCGAAATAATATCTGGTATTTCATTATAACTGCCATCTTTATTTTGAAAAAAAGTTTGATCTAAAGCACATCCGCCGAAAACACAAATATCGTATTTCATCTTTATCACCTTTCATATTAAAAAACAGAAGTTTTTAATTATTCTTCTGTTTCTGGTTTATTATATTCTTCTAGAATTGCATCTTCGAATAGTTTGCGTACATCATGATTGATTGGATGAGCTATATCCTTATATTCACCAGTAGCAGTTTTTCTACTAGGCATAGCTATAAATAGATGATCATCTTTTTCTATAATTCTTATATCATGAATAGCAAAAGAATTATCTATTACAACTGTGGCAATACCTTTCATTCGTGAATTTTCTTTCTCAGTCTTATGTACTCTTACTGATGTAATTTGCATAACAACTCTCCTTCTAAAGTATCTTTCAACTTAATATTAGTGTAAAGCATATTTGTAACAAAATCAATAGAAATTGTTAAATTTTAACAATTATAAATATTCAATTTTTATTTCTTTAGTAGCAATATCTGCATAAGAAAAACTTTTATTTTCGCCATCAGTTAAAATGGTAAATATATTCGGATATATTCCGGAGATTATACCTACATAATGATTTGTTTTATTTCGCATTCCATAAACAGTTACCGCGACAGCTTGATTTAAGTTACTTTTAATCTCCGCTTTTATGTTATCTAGATTCAAAAAATCCCCCTATCTAGGATAACCCACGTACATTAAACCATTACATTTTAAACCTCCCATGCCATCTTTGCCATATTTGGTTTTTGATAATAATTCAACTAAATCTATTTCTTTATTTCTTTCTGTTAATGCTAAGGATACAGCGATGATAGCTGGGTCTAAAGCATGAATATTCACTCTTTTAGGACTAGACGCAAAATTGGCCCCTGCTTTAATTAATTCTTCATAATTACTTTGACATGCTCCGGCGATAATCACTAATTTTTCATGACTTTTTTCATATTTGCGGGCTACATTGATGGCATTCACAAAATTGGCACTATTTTTATAATTATTAATATCGTGGATATCTCCTTTTTTTCTATAATATGCATCATGCCCACTTATTATGACTATATCCGGATTAATACTTGTTAATAAAGCTGGTAACTCTTTTGCTATGTCTTTTTCGGGAATACTTTTTCCCACTGCTAAAACACCAGCTTCTTTATAAAACTTTAAACATCGTTCTAAATACTCTGGATCGCCATCAACGTGCACAATCTTTGGGGGCAGGTAAAAAAAATCATTACGATCCATTAAAAATTCATCTTTAAATTTTTCCACAAAGTCATCATTTTCTTTTGGTTTATTAACTTTTATTAAATCATCCTCTTTACTGTCAGCATAAAGACGAACATCTACACCCTTTAAATAGCAAATATTATTTTGAATATTTAACACTAAAAATACGGTATCATTATCATACGATTTTCTTGTTACATAATCGCCCTTTTTTATTTCCATATATTTCTCACCATAATATTATATGTGTAGTATTTTTATCTGCTAAAAATCATTTTAATAAATCAAACCTATCGATATTTTAAACCAGATTTTGAGAAAATTAAAAAAACTTTGTTTTCCAAAGATAAAAACAAATTAGTTTATTAAAAATATCTAGTATTACAACTACTTCTTACTAATAACTCTGCCTTCTGTTTAATATAACTAGATTTGTAACCCATTGTACTACATTGTTAGAACCTACAACAAGAATTTGCACAAGAAAAGCCACAACTGCACGTGTCATTTAAATAATTATTTAATTATGCTTATTTAATCATTCTTATTAAAAATATCATTTGGCTTTAAAACAATGTTACTTTCATATTCATTAATTATCAATGAACCATCTACTGTTCTAACAAGAGGTCTGCCATCAAAAACATCAATTATTTCTCCAGGGCAATACTTAGAAAAATCTAGCATTTGATCAAAAGGAGCAACATTCCATATTAATACTTTTTCACCATTAACATAAGCAAATGCTCCTGGAAAAGGTTTAGTTACGGCTCTAACTAAATTATATATTTCTTTTGTTTTTAATCTAAAATCAATTATTCCATCTTTAGCCTCCCTTTTTTTATACCATAAATTAAAATCTTTGGTTTCGGTTTTAATGATGATTTTATTATTTTTATAAGCTATAAGCAATTTTGTTAATAATTTTTTAGCACATAAAAGATTTTTAAATTGTAATGTACGAATTGTATCAAAATCATTTATTTCAAACATTAAATTATCAAAAACATTAGAACTATCTGCCATCTTATCATATTGAAATAAATTTATAATAAAGCGACTGTCGCCATTTATTAATGACCAATTCATAGGTGATCTACCACGTCCATATGGTAAATAGCCACAACTTCCATGAAACCCAAAAATTCCCCATTTAAAACTTTTTAAAATATATTCAGGAATAAGTCTTTGCCACCCCATTGAAATTCCTAATTCAAATTGATTACTTTTAAAAAAGGAGCGACTTTCATCATCTTGTAAAGTATAATCTTTTGCTTCGTAAATATCTATATTATATTTTTGGGCTAAACTTTTTAAGCTCTTAAATCCTGATACGTCATTTTTTCTTAAAACTACCTCATCAATAGTAACAATTAAATTAATTTTTTCAAGATTATTTTCAATAAATTCAATAATTTCATATGTAGTGTCTTTTACTCCAAAAATAGTTATATTATATTTCATCTTTTATCTCCTTAAAATGCTTACATTCGCTATCAAAAGTTTCTAATAATTCTTGACATTTTTCATGGTACAATGTTCGAAAATTATTTAAATTGTCATAGCCAGTTTCTGTCCAACTATAGGGATGAGTTAATATTTGGATTTTTTTATTTTTAAATAAAGTGTCTTTATCAGGAAATAATCCATAATTCCATTGATGTCTTGCATCAGACAAATATTTAACCTCTGGTACTTGTGTTTCTATATCATCAACATAGGAAAAGAATTCATTTTGATAAGCATTTAATAATCCAGGTATCTTAATATTCTTACTTAAAACATTTGCCGTCGGACGATGAATGGAAAAAGTATCAACACAAAAGGAAAGTTTACAATTCATAATTTCTATTTCTTTTTCTATTGCCCTTTTAATTTCATCTACTTGTTCTAAACCATTTAGATGAAAATGAAGTCCCACTTCATGACCCATTTTCTTGATTTTCTCAATAGTTTCAAGATTCTTTTTAGATAATAGATTATATGAATTGTTGGAAACTTGAAAAAAATATATTGAATAAAAGTTATTTTCAGCTTCAAAACAGGCTAATTTGTAAGCACGTTCTACACTAAATTCAACGTCATGCCTCATTATTATATAATTATCTAGTTTTAATGCCTCATGAAAAGTAGCCTGTTTCCCACTTTCTTTAATAAGATTAATAATTTTTTGATATTGTTTATAACTAAACATAATTTAACCCTTCTTTTCTAATACAATTTTACGTGTGTTAACTACTCTAATATTAGAGTTGTTTTACTTATTTGTTTACTCTTTTTTCATCACTATCTTAGTGTATCAATTTATATTCCTCGCCGCAAGCAATTGACCTTTGTCCTGAATTTGATTCATTTCCTACGATTTTATTTTAGCATTATCACTTTTAATCGTTCACAACGAAAACCATTAATAAACATGCATTAATTAACTCAGCTTCGTTAAACTTCTTGCATATTTACGATATTCATTTATTATATCGTGTGTGTTACCAATCTTTCTTATAGTTCCTTGATCTAACCATATCACCTTCTCACAAAGTTGTTCAATCATTGCTGTACTGTGTGAGACAATTAAAACCGTTCTTTTTTTATCATTAATTAACTCTAACATTTTATTATAACTTTTTTCCTGAAAATGAATGTCTCCTACTGATAAAACTTCATCAATTAATAAAATATCAGCATCTAAAATAGCCATTATAGAAAATGCTAATTTAGAATACATACCAGAAGAATATGTTTTAACAGGATTATAAATAAATTTACCTAGTTCCGAAAAATCAATAATACTTTTTAATTTAGACTCAATTAATTTTTTTGAAAAACCTAATAACATTCCTGATAAAAAAATGTTTTCGTAACCAGATAATTCAGGGTCAAAGCCAGTTCCCAATGATAGTAAGTTAATAGTATTACCGTATAAATTTATTTTACCTTTATCAGGTTCAAAAATATTTGCAATTGTTTTTAATAAAGTAGATTTTCCACTACCATTAGAACCAATTATACCTATAACCGTTCCTTTTTCTACATCAAAACTAACATTATGTAAAGCTGTAAATTTTTGCTTTTTGAATTTTTTTAATATACCTTTAGCTTCTTTTTCTTCTTTAATTGTATAATAATCTACTTCTATGTTTTTTACACTAATTGCTTTCATCATATCACCTTTGAATAACTATTTTCGTATTTTTTTATTAATTTAAAACCTATAATATTAATAATAATACTTACTATTAACCAATTAAAAAGTAATAATAAATTAGGAGTAACATTATTAATCAGTACATTTCTAGATTCATTAATTAAAGTGGCTATAGGATTAAATAATAAAAGCAATTTATTAAATGGCTGCGGTACTTTAGTACATATATTATAAAAAATACCCGAAAAATAAAATACACATTTTAAGACAATATTAATAACATTATGTACATCTGTGTTATAAACCCCTAAATGCATTATTATTAAACTTATTCCAAACGTTAAAAGATATAAAACAATAAATATAGGTAAAAAATAAAGTATTTTAAAAGAAAAGGTTACTTTAAATAGTATCATAAAAACAAAAATAATTGCTAAAGAAATTAAAAACTTAAACAGTATAACAAAAGTGTTAATAATTAATAAAATGTATTTTGGAATATATACTTTGTTAATAATATTACGATTACTTTTAATTAATTTAGAACTTGAGCTTATTGTACGATTAAAAAAATCCCATAATGTTAAACCAATAAATACAAAAATTGGAAAATTAGGTTCACCGCTTTTAAAGACAATAATGACTACGAACATATAAATAAGCATCATAGCTAAAGGATTAATTACCCACCATAAGGAATTTAAATACGAGCCAGCTACTTCACTTTTTAATTTAGATTTAGTACTATACAATATATATGGAAAATTTTTTTTTATATTTTTAATTACAGTTTTCATTACTTATCAAATCTCTTTAACCAATTATGAAAATCATATCCATTAACAATCTTTTTAGCAATTTTTTTATAAGGAGAATTAACAAAATCAGCTAAACTATCTAAATTGTCTTTTCCCAATATAAATATATTTTGGGGATCATAAAAATCATAGTTGACTACATCAGCATTGGTTGTAATTAATTTTTTTTCAAAAAATATTGATTCCATTGTTCTTAAATCTAATCCCACTTGATGTCCTGCCATTACACTTAGAATAGCTTTAGAACGGCCAACCGTTTCTAGATATTTTTCATAAGGTACATAATTTTTTTCTTTTAAAACCACATTAATATCAGTTTTTAAACCCATTTTTTGAAATTTAGATTCTAAATCTTTAATCTTTTCTAATCTTCCTTTATCTCTCCCTATAAAAACAATATCATTATCAATTATTGATGTATCGATTTTAAAATCTTTAGTATAAAATTGAGTATTAAAAGGAAGATTAAATGTTTTAGAATCATTACGATCAAAAGTCCATATTTCATCTAAATTATTATCTTTAAACGCCGCTTGGTAATTAGGCTGATCACTGTTCCAAGGTACAATAGCATTCCAAATAAACATAATGATACGAGCTTTAGGATTTTGCTCTTTAATATATCTAGTAAATTGAGGATTAAAACTATTTTCTCCTAATATAAACATATCATAATCTTTAACATGTTTTTTCCAACTTCCCCAAAAAAACATACTTTTAGTAGCTTTTTTTCTTACCCATCTAAATAATTTATTTTTTTCATTTACTAAATAATAATCATGTAAATTAGCATTTTTTATTCTCTTTAAAAAATAAGCTTTAGTATTATCTTTTAAATAAATATAATTAAATTTCTTTTTCATATTTTTTACTTCTCCTTACTTATTATATAAATAATTCCGTCTTCTAACAAGCCATACTTTTCTTCAATAGCTTTATTATTAACTTTAAACTCTTTTACCTTTAATCCATATTTTTCTATTCTATCAGCAAAATCTTTACCATACAATCTAACATGGTCCTCTTGACAAAACATATTCATTCTTTCTCTTGGATCAGTTATGCTGTTATCTTCAATTGTTTTTTCATTTGAAATACATACTGGTACAGTTAAAATTATCTTACCATTAGGTTTTATTACTCTTTTTAATTCATTAAATGCTTTTTTCTCATCAACTATATGTTCTAATACATGATTACATATAATATAATCAAATTTATTATCAGGAAAATCAATATTAGTAATATCAATTATCATGTCTCCATTTTTAGGATTAAGATCACCATTATAGTATTTTGTTTTTTTGCTAATTTTACTTCTAAATTTTAAGTGATACTTAATTAATCTTTCCGGAGCAAAATGTAGAATTGTACAAGGTTTTTTTAACATATCAGTATATTTTTTGATGTAATAAAAAACTAAACGATCTTTATCTTTTGCTCCACAAACTGGACATTGAAATCTTTCTCGATATCCAGCACCAATTATTTTATTATTAATAAAGATTTGATGATCTACCCCCCCCCCTTTCCATTTTTTGACTTTTGAAAAACATAAATTACACGTATGATTCCAACCAAAATTTTTAATTTTATTTCTCAATATTCTTAAAACCCAAAAACGCTTTTTGCTTTTGAAATTATGATCATATATTCTAAACTTAGGATTATCATATAAATTATTGCCTAAAATACCAACATCAATAAATTTAAAATTATTCTTCCATAAAACATATGGTAGAGTTAATTGATCTCTTTCTGTTTCGCTTTTAATAAAATCTTGATACCAATCATTTAAGATAATTTTAGAATTTTTATTCTTTAAATCAATTGCTATAACACCAGCTTCAAATAATCCATAATTATAGGGAAAATTTTCCTCTTTAAATTCTTTAACTAATTGCTTAATATTTTTTTTATTACCTTTGTTTAATTTAATGCATGCTTTAGCTTCTTCGTAAACATCATTTCTTTTAGAGTGGTCATGCATAGCTAAGCCAGTTTTATCATTTATATATCCAAAACATTCCTCAATATTTGAAATAACTCTAACATTCCCATCTACATATAAAGCTAAATCATATTCTTTAAATAATTCATGCGGATGCATTTTAATATATCTATTAATTAAAATCGGATTATTATTACATTTCTTTTTAATCTTTTCACTTATTTCTTTATATTGCCAACAACTTGTTTCTTTAATTATATTAGGATCATCCGAAAACACAAAATAATCAGTATTTTTAGTTCTTAAAAGAGGAGATCTCAATTTATCATATTTATTCATAATACAAGTATATACTACTTTATTACCCCGTTTTAAATTATAAGTATTCTTTAAAATTGTTGATATTTTATTTGCTTTATTAAATTTATTGTATATATAAGTTTTAAATGCAAAATATAATCTTTTGAATGCTAAATTTTTTACCAATATTTTAAACTTTCTTTTTCGGTTATTTTTTAGATAAATTTTTGAGTGTGTAAAATTTAAATATTCTTTATTTAATTCTTCAATAGCCTGTATATATTTTTTCTCATTCATAATAATCACCTTCTATTTGAAATTTTTTTATTTAAAATAATATAATTAGAAGTCAAACCTAATATTTTAATTTTTTTAAAACAGATAGCATCACTTAAATTTATTATATCTTTTTTACTTAGTAAATTTAAATTATTAATATTAGACCAAAAATCTTTTTTTAAAATTTTTAAAATCTTTTGAAATAATTTCCAAGGCAACCAATGTAATAATGGAATAAAAGTATGCATTTCCAAAGGAAAGTAGCGATTTGGAGTAGTTATAAATATTTCTTTAGAAACTCTTAAACACTCTTCTAAAAAAAATTTTTGATCTTCTCTTGTTCCTACGTGTTCTAATACTGCAGAACAAAATAATTTATCAAATTGTTTATCTTTAAAAGGCAATGGTTGATGTGACTTAATTTTTACAAACGACTTTAATTTAAATTTTTTTATCATAAATTCACAATCTTCTATAGAAGCTATTGCTATTTTATATTTATATGGATACATTTTTTCAAAAAAGTTAGAATCTGCAAGACTTGTATCTGGTGTTACACCTAAATCCAAAATTTCATCTTTATTTGTTGGCTGACAAATCTCAATAAATTTTTTAAACATTTTCTTTCTAACTTTTAAAGAAAAATATGTTTTGATTTTTAAAAAATGACTTTTATACCCAAAATAATCTATTGCTTCAGATTCTTTTTCTTTTAACATTTATCTCTCCCCCGTTTTATTTTGTCATAGTGGTGAACATTTCTTCTAAATTTAGGATTGCTAGCCAAATTAATACCTAACACTCCCATATCCTCATAAGCATTATAATTCAATTTCCATAAAATATAAGTTAAAGACAGTTGGTCCCTACCTGTACCATTATCTATAAAGTGTCTCCACCAGCTATCCATTATTTTTTGAGTGTTTTGGTTTTTTAAATCAATTGCTATGACAGTAGCTTCAAATAATCCGCTATTATAAGGAAATTTCTCCTGTTTATATTTATTAATCAATTTTTTTATATTTTTAGCATTTCCCATAGATGCTTTTAAACAGGCCTCTGCTTCTTCATATATATTATTTCTTTTTGGATGCAAATGCATAGCAAGCCCTGTTTTATCATTTATTTTATAAAATAAACTTGATATATCTGACATAATTCGTACACTGCCATCAATATACAAGGCCAAATCGAAATCAGGAAATAATTCATGTGGATGCATTTTAATATATCTATTGATTAAAGTATAATTATTATTACATTTTTTCTTTATTATTTCTGGTATTTTTCGATATTCCCATAAATTAGTATCATTGGTGATATTCATATTATCTGAAAAAACAATATACGACGTATTTTCCGTATCTATCAAAGGACTATATAAAGTATCATAATTATTTAAAATACATGTATAAACTACTCTTTTTCCCGTTTTCTTTTTATCTATTTCTTTGTAAGTTACTTCATAATTTTCTTTTATTCTTAAAATCCTATGAGCTTTTAATTTTAAAGATTTTAGCTTGGTTTGTAAAGCTAATTTATAACGACCAGATTTAATTAATTTACGAATTAATATTCTATCTCTATATTTTTTATAATAAGGTGTATTATATAATTGTTTTATTTCTGTGTTTAAACTTTCAATAATATCAATATATTCTTCTTTTTTCATATAATCCCCTTTTTTATTTTTTAATTATTTTTATACCATTTTAAAGTTTCTTCAAGACCTTTGGCAAAGTTATATTGTGGATTATAATTTAAATATTTCCTTGCCTTTGTTATATCTGCCTTACTACATTTAATATCTCCCCGGCGGGGGGATGCAAAAATGGGTTCTATATTTTTATTTAAATATTTACTGATTGAATTATAAATATCAATTAGTTGCGTTTCATCACCTAATGCAATATTAAAAACATTCCCCGCTATTTCATGTGAAGCCAAACAAGCTTTTAGATTTGCCTCAACTACATTCTGTACATAAGTAAAATCACGACTTTGAGTCCCATCACCATTAATCGTTGGTCTTTCATTATTTATTAATTGTTTAATAAATTTAGGAATCACAGCAGCATAAGTACTATCAGGATCCTGTCTTTTTCCAAATACATTAAAATAACGTAAACCATAGGTATCTAAGCCATAATGCATAGCATATTGTTTTGCCCATTGTTCATTATTCTTTTTTGTAACTGCATAGATAGACAAAGCTTCTCCCTCATATCCTTCTTTTTGGGGAAATACTTTACTATCACCATAAACTGAGGAACTAGAAGCATAAACAAATTTTTTAACATGGCAATGACGAGCAGCCTCCAACATGTTTACAGTACCTCCAATATTATTTTCACAGTAGAATTGTGGCATTTCCAATGAACGAGGTACGCTGCCCCAAGCAGCTTGATGCAATACATAATCTACAGATTCACAGGCTTTTAAACATGTTTCATAATCTTTAATGTCCCCTTTAATAAATTCATAATTTGGATTAGAAAGAAACATATCAACATTTTCTTGTTTTCCAGTTGACAAATCATCTAAACAACGCACTTTATAACCCATATCTAAAATAGCTTCACACAGATTTGAACCTATAAAACCAGCACCCCCAGTCACTAAAAACAAAGAATCTTTAGAAAATTTTAAATCTTTTTCCTTCATTATAGCCTCCAATAAATATACCCCCCCCCTCTTCATATTTTGCTTTATTATATATCCCACAAACATCTAATAATATTTTTTGAGATGAATTGAAAAATTTATCCATATCTTTTATCTGCAATTTTTTATATTCATTATGAGCCACTGCCACTATTAAGGCATCAATATTTTTTAAATCTTTAATATTTGTTAATGTAACATCATAACTTCTTTTCACTTCATCAGGATTAGCTTTTGGGTCAGCGACCAATACTTTTATACCATATGATTTTAACTCTTTTTCTATATCAAAGACTTTACTATTACGTATATCATCACAATTTTCTTTAAATGTGCATCCTAAAATTGCTACTTTAGTCTCATTAATTTTCTTAGAACTCTTAGTTAATTTTTCGATACAAATATCAGTTATAAACTTACTCATTTTATTATTTACTTTTCGACTAGTTAAAAGTAATGAGCTATTAATTCCTACTTTTTTAGCTTTAAAAATCAGATAATATGGATCAACACTGATGCAATGGCCTCCTACTAATCCAGGTTTAAAGTTTAAAAAATTCCATTTCGTACTGGCAGCAGCGAGAACTTCTTTTGTATCTATATTTAATTTATTAAATATAATGGAAATTTCATTCATAAATGCAATATTAATATCTCTTTGACAATTTTCAATCACTTTAGCAGCTTCAGCCACTTTTATACTAGGAGCTTTATATATATCAGCTAAAATTGCTAAAGAATAAATTTTCGCTATTTCATTTGTTGTATTTCTATCGATACCCGCTACAACTTTTGTAATATTTTTAAATTGATGTTTTTTATCAGCAACATTTATGCGTTCTGGGGAATAACCAACCTTAAAGTCTTTACCACATTTCAAACCAGAAACATACTCCAATATGGGAATACAAATATCTTCGGTTACACCAGGATAAACCGTAGACTCATAAACAACGATACTTCCCTTTTGCAAATTTCGTCCTACAGTCTCAGTAGCTTGTTTTACTAGATTAAGGTTAGGCTCATTATTTGTAAATATAGGAGTAGGCACAGCAATTATATAAAACATAGCTTCACGTAATTTATGAGGGTTAGTAGTAAATTCTAAACCTTTCTTGTTTTTTTTCATCTTTTTTTCTGATATATCAAAGCCAATAACATTTACTTTTTTAGCAAAAGCTAAAGCAATAGGTAATCCTGTATAACCAAGACCCACCACTGCTAATTTTATCTTTTTATTTATTAAATTTGAATATAACTGCATATATAACCTCTCCTATTACTAATTTTTATTAGTATATAATTTATAAAAAAATAAATCAAATTTAGTATCATTTTTTATACCTAGTGATTTTGGTATTGTAATTATGAATATTTCGACGAAATTTATGGTTATCATTTAAATTGCTACCTAAAACACCCATATCAGAAGCTTTATAATTTAATTTCCATAAAATATAAGTTAAAGACAATTGATCTCTTCCTGTTTCACTTTCAATAAAATGTTGATACCAATAATTTAATATGTTTTTAGAATTTTTATTTTTTAAATCAATTGCTATAATACCAGCTTCAAATAATCCATAGTTATGTGGAAAACCCTCCTGCTTATATTTTTGAATTAATTTCTTAATATTTTTTTTATTTCCCAAAGATTGTCTTATACAAGCCTTTGCCTCTTCATAAATATCTTCTCTTTTGGGATGCAAATGCATAGCTAACCCCGTTTTATCATTAATTTTTGTAAATAAAGATGAAATATCCGAAATAACTCTCATACTTCCATCTACATATAAAGCTAAATCATATTCTTTAAATAATTCATGCGGATGCATTTTAATATATCTATTAATTAAAATTGGATTATTATTACATTTCTTTTTTATATACAAAGGTATTGCCTTATATTTCCAACACTTTAAATTTTTAGTAATATCTTTATTATCTGAAAAAACTATATAACTAGTATTTTCTGTTTCTAAAAGGGGAGTGTATAGTGAGTCGTAATTATTCAAAATACATGTATATAAAACCTTTTTACCTGCTATTTTTTTATTGGTTTCGTTGTAAGTTGTTTCAGAAATTCTTTTATTTTCTTTTTTAATTAAAAACCTATTTAATTTAGTTTTTAAATAATTCAATTTTGTTCTAAACGCTAATTTATAACGCCCTGTTTTTATTAGTTTCCGAATTAGAATTTTATCTCTATGTTTTTTATAATAGGGCAAGCTATATAACTGTTTTAAATCTTGGTTTAACTCTTCTATCGCCTTGATATACTCTTCTTTGTCCATATATACACCTATTTCTTTTCTAAAATATATATGTTGTATCCTAAGATCTTAAATAATCTCTTTTTATTTTTAATATTCTTGATATTAGCAATTTTAAATTCTAAAGCTAATTTTATATTATTTAAAAATTTATTTTTGATTAATATAATATCTCCAGCCTTAGATCTTAAACAACAATATTTTAATTCCATATTAAGTTCTTTAAAGAAACTAACCGCTTCATTAAAAGTTTGTTCCATAAAATGGAAACCTTTGGCTTTATTTCCAGTAGCTATTTTTAACCTAGATATGTCACTAGGACCTACATAAGAATTAGGAATTATTAAAATAGCTAATCCTCCTTTTTTTATCTTATCCACCATTCTTTTGCATGTCTTCTCATATTCATCATCCACAATATGTTCTAAAACATTATCAGCGTAAAATATATCAATAGAATTATTTTTTATTTTTCCTAAAGCATCATAAAGATTTTTTTCGACTAAGCATATATTATTGGCCTTTTTAGCTATCTTTTTAGCAGTAGGAGATAAAAATACATCACACCCTTGAATCGTTAATTCCTTCCTATTAATATTTTCTAAAGCATAGCCTTTGCCTACGCCAGCCTCATAAAATAATAAATTACTTTGCTTTTGCAGTTTCTTCTTTATTAATTGATTTAACAATTCCACCGTACTATCTTTAACACCATTTCCAATTGACGAATTTTCCATTTTTTTATTTTTACAATCGGCGATTTGAAAAACTTTTTGATATGACTTTTTCGTATAATCATAACGTTCTTTCGAAAAAGGGGGAAGCTTTTTGATATTTTTAGCAAAATACGTTTCTTCTTGATAATTCAAATTATCTAATTGAGCAATTGTCATTTTCGTTAAATTAACTTCTTTATTGTTTTTAGTAGTATAAATTTGATCAAGTTCTTTAACTTCTTTAATTTCTTTAATTACGTTATTATTCTTCCGCGTCCAGCTATATATAATTTTCAAACCAAAAATAATTGCTAAAAAACTAAGCATTGATTGAATAGGATAGACAGGGGATAAATATTGGCATTTTTCTATTGCACTTTCATATTCGGTAGCTGCTACATAACCAACTACCACTATTCTAGCTAGGTATATACATAATAACCCGCTCAATAAATATGCCTCTTTATAATATTTAAATTTAGTTTTAGGAATTAAAAACATTATTATTATAAAAATATAAAAAGCTAAAGAAATTACAAATATAATAAAGTTACCTTTTTGAAAAATCAACAGAATAGATTTCATTAACTTCATGTTAACTGAATTTAATTCTTGCTTCGTATAACCAATTTTATTATAGGTAAGAGTACCATAAAATTTAGTATATTCATTTATGAAATTTTTATATTCTTCTTTTACATCTGGAATTCTTACATTAACATTCTCATAATTTAATTGGGTTGTAAAAGCTTTGGGAATATCCTTAATTAACTCTTCTTTTAAATCATCTTGAAAAGGAGCTACTAAACTACTTCTTTTTGACAAACATTCAATCTTATTGCTATCACATAAAGAATTAATTTCCGAAGCTAAGCGTTCATAATATTGTTTGGTGCTTGTAGCATCAGTACAGTATCCTTGCATACATACTGCCTCTCTTACCGCCCAGTATAAAAAGCCTTCCTGAAAATCACGATATCTTTTGCCATTCTTATAAATGTCATGACGATACTTTGCGCTATCAGATCCTTCCAAGAATCCTTGCAATTCTTTAAAACTAGGGTTTAATTCGTATAATCTGGCGCGATCGTAACTATTTAAGGGCACACGTTTTAAATAATTAGTAGGTTTAATTCGCGTCAGAGCGCCATATGCGTCTTTAAATTCTTTAGAAGTAAAGTCATTTGTTACAAACCGATCATAACATATATAATTTAATGTACTTATAGTGATTGTATATCCTAATAAAATAAAGGTAGGAATTCCAATCAAACAAAGGATCCTTTTAACTTTATTAAGACAGGTCTTATCAAAAATAATATATAAAATTGTCACTAAAAAAGCTAATATGATATAAGGTATAATCCATAAAGTTTCCTCGCGCGTGTACCATATTGAGGCTATAGTTACCCCCAGGATTGTTTGATAAAATATTAACTTTTTCAAACTACTTTTATAATGAAAAAACATTTCAAATGTTAAAGATACTAATAGCAAAATAAAAGAAATATATATCCCATCACGATAAACATAGGATACAGCATCCGAATAAGATATAGGATTAAATAATAAAATTATATAGACTAAAAGCAGAAACACTTTATTTTTATAAATATGTTTTAACATTTTAATAAAAGCTAAACAAGCAACAAAATATAGTAATTGTGTAGCAAATAAATAGCTTATATGCAATTTATAATTAAAAGCTATAAAAATAATACCGATGATGCCTTTACTTAAAGTAATATCATTATAATTTCCTAACCAATGCCCTTTTGCTAAGCTATATGCACGACTGGCAAACATACCATCATCGTGTGCAGTATGTTTAATCATCAAAGGCTGAATATGAACCATCCAACATTTTAAAATAAATAAAACTACAAATAAGATTTCTAGCCAATGCTTCTTAATAAATTTCATACTACTTACCTAACTCTCTAAAAATTACTTTCATATGCCTTATTCCATCTCTTATTGTATTTAAGTGTGATTTTTTTCCTCTTTTATCCTTAAAAAAATCTATGGGGATTTCTTCTATTTTTAAGTTGGCTTTTTTTATTTTGATGAGCATTTCACTAGCAAATTCCATACCATTAGAATTAAATGTGACTTTGGAAATACTGCCTTTATTTAAACCTCTTAATCCACAATTAAAATCATTAACATTAATTTTATAAAATTTTCTTCCTAAAAAGGAAATTAAAGGTGTACCGATATATTTATGAGAAAAAGGCATAGCTCCTTTTTCCATTTGCCCTAAAAATCGATTCCCAATAACTAAATCATTCCCCTTTTTTAATTCTTGATAAAATGAATTAATATATTTAAAAGAATAACTTGAATCACAATCACCAAATATTATGTATTTTCCTTTAGCACTTTTTATACCTGTTTTTAGAGCTGCTCCATAGCCTCTTTGTTTTTCTTTAACCACTCTAACGTTGAATTTATGAGCAATTTCAAGGGAATTATCGTTACTACCATTGTCAATTACTAAAATTTCTGATTTAACTTTAAGCTTATTTAATTCATCCTTTATCTCTTGAATAACATTCGCTAAGGTTTTTTCTTCATTTAAACATGGTAATAAAATCGTTAATTCCATAGTTCCTCCCAATTTATTTTATATTTGGATTATATTTCTTATTTTTTTCTCTAACAGTCTGCAATAAAGAAACATCAATACCTTTTTTTTCTGCTTGATTTATAATACTTGCTAAATCTTTCGGTAAACACGATTTGCCATAGCCTCTGTTATCCGGGTAAACAAAAGTATGATCTTTATTTATACGTGGATCTAAAGTCCATACTTCTCTTAACTTACTATAGCTAATACCCATTGCTTGAGCAATATCATAAAATTCATTACAAAAAATAACTTTCATAGCATAATAAGCGTTTTCCATATATTTAGCAAGCTCTGCCGTGGATGAATCTATAATACAAATATCAATGCTAGCGTTGTAAACTGTTTGATATACCTTAATAGCTTTTTCAACTGCTTCATCTTCTCCGCCTAAAGTGATCCACTTTCTTTCCCTTAAATCTTTAAAAGGGTGATCAACCGTTTCACCATAATATTCAGGTTGAAACACAATACTTGATTTATGATTAGCATTCTGCTTTTGGGTATATCCAACTGGTACTGTAGAGCGAATAATAATTAATTCTGTTTTAAGCCAAGCTAAAACTTCATCAACTGCACTAACATCACAGGATCCATCTTCCTTTTGAGGAGTAGGAACACAAACAAAAGCAACATCACACTTATTGATTTCTTCCTTACTTCCTATTTCCTTATATTTATCATACACAAAGGCATCTTGAAATAATTCTTTCATAGCCATACCAACATGACCATAGCCTACAATTCCTACTTTCATAAAATCCTCCGATTCCCTACTAATCAAGTATAACACGAAAAAACTACTTTTTGGCTAATTATCTTTATTTTTTCGACAAATGTTAAAAACCTCTTTTTCCCATAATGAGCAAATTTTACTCGGTTCATATTGCCTACTGGACAAAAAAGCATTTTTCGATATTTTATTACTTAAATTTTCATTATCTAACAATTCTAGCATAGCTTTAGCTAGTTTATTACTATTTTTTATTGGCACTAATAGCCCATTGTCCTCATTTTTTATTAAATACTTAGGTCCCCCACATGGGCAATTGGTCGAAACACAAGGTATCCCTAAAGCCATCGCTTCCATTAAAGCATTAGGCATTCCTTCATAATCACTAGCTAAAACAAACATCCTCGTTTTATAAATTGCTGTTTTAATATCATCTACTTCACCCTTAAATATAACTTTATTTTCTAAATTTAAATGTTTAACATAACTTTTAAGTTCTTTTTCTAATGGACCATTTCCATAAATTAAAAGTTTTAAATGTGGATACTTTACTAAAACTTTAAGAAAAGCTTCAATTAACAATTTCTGATTCTTCTGAGTCACTAGTCGACCAACAGTGACAATATGTTCTAATCTTTTACCACTATAAGGTTTAGATATTAAAAATTTATAATCTAAAGGATTAGGAATAACTGTTAATTTTTCTTTTTTGAAAATTTTCGCAAAATACAAGTAAGCTTCATCAGTCTGTAACACTACTTTATCGGCTTTTTGATACAAGTGTTTCATTACTATATTAATTATTTTATTTTTATATTCCGTATTAGGGTCATTTCTTACTGATATAATAGTCGGAATTTTATTTAATTGTCCATTAAATTTTTTGAGTAACATTAATTTTAAGGAAGGCTCCGGCAAAAAACTAATAATTATATCCGGATTAATTTTTTTTATTTTCATCTGCATTTTTATTAATTTTATAAGCGATATTTTGGCTAAAATTTTCTGAAAATTTGATATTTTGCTTACTTTGGTCACACTAAATAAACTTACACTTTCATTTATTTCATATCTTATATCTTTTTGGCGTAACATTAAAATAGCTACTTCATTTTTATTCGAAAAATGATTAGTCAAAATTGAAATAACTCTTTGAGCTCCTCCTTTTTCTAAATCTAGACAATTAAATAATATTTTCATGATGACTCCTTACCATTTATTTTATATTCAAAATTTCTAACATTTTTTTGTTTATCATATTAATATCAAATTTTTGGACACACATTTTATAACTTTCATCACCCATCTGTTGTAAATTTGTCTCTTTTATCATTAGTTCCATTTTAGCAACTAAATCTTGAATATCTCGAGCTTTAACAAAATACCCATTCACACCATCTTTAACGGTATTTTTACACCCTGGAGTATTAGTAGTTATCATAGGGCGTCCCATTGCCGCAGCTTCAAGTAAAGTTTTGGGAGTTCCCTCACGATAATAAGTAGGTAAAACAAAGATAGTATGTTTACTGATAAAATCCGCAACTTTATTAGTTTCAGGAATATAGTTTACTATGCTTTTATCCATTACTTTTAAAAATTTTTTATAATCTTTTTTATAACACTCATCAAAAGCGCCAATAAAAGTAAAAGAACTATCGGGATATTTATTTTTAATAATTTTGGCAGCTTCAAGATACTCTGTTATCCCTTTTTCTTCAACAATACGTGAAACCATGATAAAAGATTTGTTTTTAGGTAATTTATTTTTTTTAAAAATGCGCAAATCTACCCCTGGTCCATCAATCAAAGCTATTTTGTCTTTTTCTATTAGCTGGTTTTGAACAAAATCGTTAATATCATCTTGATTTTGAAATATAACTCTTTGATTATATTTAAATGCTTGTTTATATGCTTTATTACAAATATTTCTAATAATCTTCATTTTTAAATTATTAACTGAATATACTTGTCCCAAACCACATACTAAAGAATATATTTCTTTAATACCAGCTAAATGAGCAGCAATTGAACCAAAAATAACAGGTTTAATAGTATAAGAAAAAACTTTATCTGGCTTTATCGATTTTAAAATTTTTCTTAATCTCCAAAAATATAAAAAATTATTTACCGGAGATATTGAAGTTCTATTTAATTGCAAAGTTATTATTTTTATTCCCATTTTTTTTAAACTATCTTCACATTTATTATCTGAAACAATAGCAATAACTTGATGTCCTCTGGCCATTATATCTGAAATTAATTGTCCATGAAAATTCAAAAGTGAAGAAGTTTTAGAAGCAATAACTACTACTTTCATTCTTTTGCTCCTTTCGGTTTACTAGTTATAAATCCCATCAAAATGTACAAAATTGGAGCTACCTGAATAACACTTATATTAACAAATGCTTGAATTAAATATGCGTTTATTCCATATATTAAACCAGTATTGTGAGCATTTTTCTCTTTCTTTTTTATATAGTTATAAATAACATAACCTATAAAAATTAAATAAACTATTAAAGCAGTCACACCTTCAGTTAATAACATTTGCAGATATTCATTATGAGCTTTGTCAAAGCACTCTTTTGGTGAACACAAATAAGTCCCATTATTTATACTACTAAAATTATCAATACCAATCCCCGTTTTATAATATTTAGGAACCGTTTTTAAACTTTCTTTCCATATATAAATACGATAATTTCCTGAAGAGTCATTTAAGCCATCCTCAAAAATAGAAGCTATTTCTTCTATATTTTTTCGAAATATATCATTTATATTTGAATTATTTACATGCTTTAACCCTAAAAATAACGCAGTAATTATAATTAAAATACACCCAATTATAATCCCCACTTTTTTATAATTAGTTTTATTAATTTTCGTTAAACCAGAAATAATTAAAACGATGATTGATGTTAGAATACACCCCAAAGTATTACCTATAAATAATCCATAACCAAATATTAAGAATAAAATCAAATATAAAATTTTATGATTTTGAGAATTAATCAGCATTGACCATATGTACATAAATAAAAGTAAGATAAAGGTTGAATAAAAATTAGGATTACCAAATGTTCCACTGGCAAATCTATATGTTGCACTAAAATTATTACTACGATCATAACCAAATATATTTTTTATTTGCAAAAATTGAATTGTACCAATTAAAATTTGTAATATACCAAAGCCAATAAGAACGTACATCAATTGCTGTTGATGTTTTTTATCTATAGTAGATGCCACTAAGAAAAAACTATAATAACTAAATAAAGTTCTTAATCCTTCGTATCTTCCCATCGTTCCATTTAAAGCAATACTTTTGTCATAGGCAAAAAAATACGAAATAATTCCTAATATTAATAAAATAATAATAAAAATATCTTTTAAGTGCAATTTATCATTATGATATACCTTATAAAATATATAGAAGTTAAAAGCGATAATACCAAATATAAATATTATTTTGGAAAATTCTAAATAATGAATATATTCCATAGAAATCAAAGCTGTACCAACATTCATGGTTATAATTAAAATAAGTAAAAAAATAAAGGCACTTTTATTTAATATATTACGCATAATTAATCCTACCAATCTAATTTAATTATGACAAAAAAAGTTAAATATGACAATCCTTAAATGTTATTATAAATTATTAGAAATGGCAACAAAAACTTCAATTGGAATTTCTTCAGCTCTATTAGTTAAAGACAAATTATAGTTGCTTAAAATATCGCCAATTTTATTTAAATCATAGTTTCCCAAATTGTTTTTTAAATTTTTCCTTTTTTGACGAAAAGCGTCTTTAACTATATCAAAAAATTTCTCTTCATTTAAAACCCTAAATTTATTTTTTCTTTTCTGAAATTTTACTACAGCACTATCCACATTAGGTACTGGATTAAAGCACGCTCTAGGTACATCAAAAGTTTTTTCAATTTCATAAAAGTAATTCAAATAAATCGTTAAAGATCCATAATTTTTAGAACCTGGTTTCGCGCAAAAGCGCTCGGCTACTTCCTTTTGTACCATTAAAAGCATTGCCTTAACATTTAAGTTAGAATCAATGATTTTTTTTATAATCGGCGTTGTAATATAATATGGTAAATTAGCAATTATATATAAATTTTCATATTTATAATCTTTAATATCTTCTTTAATATCAACTTGTAAAATATCGTTATAAATTATATTAGTTTTACTTTCTCTAATTTTTTCTAAATATGGTTTAGTTCTTTCGTCAATTTCATAACAAATTAAATTAACTTTTTTGTCTTGTATTTTTTTAGTTAAAGCTCCTTGTCCCGGGCCTATTTCTATTACTAGATCACTTTCTTTTAAGTCAATTGCATTTACTATATTGTTAAGAATTGTTTCATCTTTCAAAAAATTTTGTCCTAGGCTTTTTTTATGTTTAAAATTATCCACATCGATCACCAACAATATTATAAAACATAATTAATCAATTTTCTTTAGCAATTTATTTAAAATTTTCTTTGAATTATAACAAGCACTAAAAAAAGCTACATTTCTGTAACTTTATTTGGCAATCATTTCACAAATTAAATTTGTAATTTCGGTAGGATTTTCAATAGGCAATCCTTCTATTAACCTTGCCTGTGCATATAAAACTTTACTATAATCCTTTAATTGTTCTTTATCTTTCTTATATAAATCTTGAATCTTTTTGGCTATAGGATGGTTTTCATTTATTTCTAATATCTTTTCCGCATTAATATTCTCTTGAGTTGGCATAGCATTCATTACTTTTTCCATTTCTACCGATATTTCGCCAACTGATGTTAAACATACAGGATGATTCTTTAATTTATTAGTAAACTTTACTTCTTTTACGGCAATAGTATCCTTAATTAAATCTAACATTTCCTTAGATTTTTCATTTAATTTCTTCAAAGCTTCTTTTTCTTCTTCGCTATCTAAATCTATATTATCAGAACAAACATTTTTAAAGTCTTTATCTTCATATTTCATTAAAGTTTTTAAAACAAATTCATCGACATAATCGGTACAATATAATACTTCTTTACCTTTGGCTACCACGGCTTCAACTTGCGGTAACATAGCAATTTGCTCCGTCGTATTTCCGCAAGCATAATATATATCTTTATAATCTTTATTCCGTTTTACATAGTCGGCTAAAGTAATTAATTTTTCTTCTTTTGATGAATAAAACATTAATAAATCTTGCAATTTATCTTTATTCATTCCGAAATCATTATAAACTCCCACTTTTATTTGCATTCCAAATGCTTCCCAAAATTTTAAATAATCGACTTCTTTTTTAGCCTGCATTTCCAGTAACTCTGATTTAATGCGTTTTTCAATATTTGTAGCAATCGTTTTTAAGACACGATTTTGTTGCAAAGTTTCTCGCGAAATATTTAATGATAAATCTGGAGAGTCTACAACCCCTTTAACAAAGCTGAAATAATCAGGTACTAAATCCGCACATTTTTCCATAATTAACACGCCATTAGAGTATAATTGTAATCCCTTTTCATAATCTTTTGAATAATAATCGTAGGCAGCATGTGAAGGAATATAAATTAATGAATTATATTCAATTGTTCCTTCGGCAGCTGTATGAATTTGGGTAAGAGGTTTTTCATAATCAAAAAATTTATCAGAATAGAAAGTATCATAGTCTTCTTGTTTAATATCTTTTTTATTTCTTTTCCACAAAGGTACTAAACTATTAATAACTTCAATTTCTTTATATTCTTCAAATTCGTTTTCTTGACCTTCTTTTTCTTTAGTTTTAGTAACTTCCATCTTAATAGGATATGTAATGTAATCAGAATATTTTTTAATTAGACTTTTGATATTATATTCTTCTAAATATTTATCATATTCTTTATCATCATCTTTAATTGTTAAAACAATATCCGTTCCATAATTTTCTTTGGAACATTTTTTTATACTATATCCATCAATCCCAGATGATACCCAGCTATAAGCCTCTTCACTACCAAACGCTTTTGAAATAACTTCAACTTTGGATGCTACCATAAAAGCCGAGTAAAATCCGACTCCAAATTGGCCAATTATATCAATATTTTCTTTTTTCTTATTATCATTTTTAAAATCAAAAGAACCACTTTTGGCAATTGTTCCCAAATTGGTTTCGAGTTCCTCTTTGGTCATACCAATACCATTATCAGATATTGTTAAAGTTCTATTTTCTTTATCAATATCGATGAAAATGGCAAAGTCATCTTTTTTCACCTTAATTTTTCGATCTGTTAATGATTTATAATGTAATTTATCTATCGCATCAGATGCATTGGAAATAACTTCCCTTAAAAATATTTCTTTATTAGTATAGATCGAATTAATCATTAACTCCATTAGTCTTTTTGATTCAGCTTTAAATTCTTTTTTCATATAATCCTCCTAGCACTCATTTAATGCATTTGCTAATTAAATTATAATACTAAAAATTAGCACTTGTCAATAATAGAGTGCTAATTTTTTAATCTTTACTCGCTATTTTAAATTCAATAAAGCTATTTTCTGATTTTGGTGACAAAAATACCCCATATACTTTTACTATGTACGGACTATTTTTAGCCATACCTTCTTCTACAACTAAATCTTTAGAATCAATAATTGTATATCCTTTATAAGTATTATTTTTATCTTCTAACACATATTCTATTCGACGTTTTTCTTTTTTATTAGGAAACTCTTCTAGTAGTTTATGATTATTAACTATTTTAAGAGTTATATCTTCCGTAATATCTTTTTTGCCTTCATCGATATTTATCCAAAAGCTATGCAAGTAAGTATCATCTTTAGTTAAAGCAAAAATGTCTTCTTCAATATCATACTTCACATCTATATTATTTTGTACTAAATTTTCCTCATGCAGTAACCGTTTTAATAAATCGATATTTTTTTTCGGCGCGCCGATATCTATATTGTTTTTTAAAAAGATATTAATGGCATCGGGTAAAGTCATTTTAAAAGAATGATTATTGATAGTTTGCCGAATAAAATTAAGTTCACTTTTAGCATTATTACTTTCTTCATACTCTAAACTAAACATATATAAAGCATATGCTACTTCAAAAATTTCTTGTTCAATATAGTAATACCCTAAAGCTCGATAGTATTTAGCTACATCTCGAGCTGTAATTATTAAAGGATAAACTTTTTTAGTCGTAGCATATAATTTAGGCCAATCCTTTTGGAGCTTATATGTTTCACACTCTTCAAAAATTAAATCCGTATTCATAGGATTATAACTTAGTCCCTTTTCCACATAAGCTAAAGCCTTTTTATATTCTGTTTTTTCATTAGCTATATAAGCAAGCCACTGATAAGCAACGTCTATTTTATAACTAACCCAAGCCACATTTTTAGCCGGTTTATGCAATTGGGTATAAAGGTAAAATTCAGCAACATTATTAAAACAAAGACTAATTTCGTCCTTTGATTTTTTTATTAATGGTTGCACTTGCTGAATATATTCTTTTAATATGTTTTCAGCTTCGTCAAACTTCTTATTATTTATTAAGTCACTGGCTTTTATTAAATTATTATTAATTTCCTGAATCATAACTATCTCCTAGGTTTTATTATATTTGAATTAAAACTACTACTTTATATCATTAGAAACAATTTGTTGATAAAATGGTATTATCTCTTTTAGAAAAAATATTTCATAATTATTATATAACGAATATTTTTGAAACAATAAGTTCACTAAATCTTGAAAGTAAAATATATTTAATTTCTTTTGTTTAT
Organism: uncultured Bacilli bacterium; assembly: GCA_947626055.1. Lineage (GTDB taxonomy): Bacteria > Bacillota_I > Bacilli_A > RF39 > UBA660 > HGM10766. The sequence goes on from CANQQP010000002.1 coordinate 28,299, forward strand.
TTATATATATCTGCAGCTTCTCTAATTCCAAATCATCTACAGCCAAATAACATTCATTGCTCCTAACAATAACTTCTTCAAATAAGCCAAAAGGTGTGTGATATTGATATAATTTATCATTATATACTAGGTCTTCATGTTTATTAACAAAATTTAATTGATTTGAATATCTATCGATTATTTTTTTTACAAAGGGATGCGAGAATTCATGAAAAATAAAACTAATTTTTTCTTTTTTTAAAATACAATTTAATTTTTCCATTGGAAATTTAATGGTACAAAATAAATTGTTTTTGTACCTTGTTCCAAAATTTCCTGATATAAAACTAACATTGAAATTAAGAGTGTTTTCATAATTATTATAAAAATCGCATATTGTATTTAGATTAAACTTGTCATAATACTCACATATTTTACCTAAATTCTTTAAATAAAAATTCTGGTATTTTGCATATAAATATGGCATATTTAAAGTATTAAAAAAGTTTTCCATTAAATCAATTGCTATTTTTAAAGTTCCTATATCTTTGTTACATTCTTTAGCCAAATATTGTAAATCATATTCATTATCATTTACAGAATTCATTATTTCCGCTAATGCAGAAAAGTATAAATGATTTTTTAAGTATTCTATGAATTTATTTACTTCCTTGTTTGTTAAATCAATTTCTTGAGCTAGCATATTAAAATAGTCTGTATCTTTATAAAGCCATTCCGCCTTGGGGATACCAATTGCTTGTAAAACAGAAACTAACTCGAATTTTAAATTTATAATATAGTTAATTTTACCTTTAATGCTATAAATATAATTCATTAATAAATCCTTTCCCTGTATTTAGAAATTTCTTATCTTCTCGAACTACGCGTATTTTGTTCATTATAAAGATTTCCACTAAAAGGATATGGAGTTTTATGAGGATAGACATTTGCATAAGCCTGCATGTGTGCATCATATGTTTTACGTTGCTCGTCAATTTTCTTTAATTGATCATATGAAAACTTTCTTCTATCCTGTGCATATTGAACCCATCTTAAAGCTTTTGCACTATAAAAATAATCTATTTGCTCATCGGCATATTGTAGACCATTAGGATTATAAATAGGTGTATAATTAGGATTGTTAATAAAAGTGTTATTTTGACCGACATATACTCCCCTAATTAAATGAGGAGTTAACATAGTAACTGTTTTTGAATCATTATAAATTGTTTTATCAGTTTGTTTAAAAATAGGTATCGGACAGTCAACCGTCCCATCACGATGATAATATGTAGCTATATATTTTTTAGGAATTTTAATAATAAAACAAGTGTTATCATCTCCACAATAACTTTTGGCAGCTTCTTCAAGAGTCATAGAGTTCATAACATCTTCAGACACTGGCCACAACGTAGAGCCCATAGAATATCCATGCCAACTTTTTAATCCCTCATTAAAAATATTTTCAATATCCTTATAATCAGTTACAGGGGATTTATGAAAATAATATAAATAATCATAATTTTTCATTTAAATCTAACCTCTTTCTTATTTAAACTAAGCTTATGCCTAATATTATCCCGCCTATTACAATGGCACACACTATTATTATTGGCAAGAAAATATTAATAAACCCATTCATTGTTCGTTTGTATGTTAAACTAGTTTTATTTGATAAAGATTGTTGTTTCTGCATTAATAAGTTTTTCTTTATATTAAGTAGATTTTGTTTTTTAGATCGATAATCTTTAGCATCTTTCAACTGATATTTTTTATTGCCTGTTTCCTTTTCCCTTTTTTCTTGTTTAAAAAGCTTTTCTTTTTGTTGATGTTTATAATCGTTATACTCATTAACAATAGGTGCCAAAAAATTTTTTTCATCATTAAAGTTAACAGAAATATTGTTGTTTTGCCATTCTTTTAAATGTTTATCTATTATTTCATCAGCTTTCGCTTTAATATTACCGACAGCAAAAACTTTATCTGGCGCATAATATTTAACTGTTGCTAGCATCTGTTGATACTTATTATTGGCATTTTGCATATTATCGTTGTTTTTAAGGCCCCATAAATACATATTCATAGAGTCTAAAATACCACTCATTTGTTTCTTTTCTGAATGATCATAATCTACTTTAATCAAATGATTATTTTCTAAATATTTAAAATATTCTGAAGCAAGCATTGTAACTTCTTCGACTGGTCTTACACTATTTTTACTAACCCACTCCCCGTTTGGAGCCGAGGTAACAGTTTCTTTATAAGGTTGAAACTCTTCTTTAGGTAATCGATAAAGAGTTATTAATTTATTATTTATTGCTGTATCAATAGCATTGGGAAAAACTTCTGTTAACTCATGTTTAGAACCACTTCTATCAATTAGAAGTGACAAACGAAATGCTGCCATCATACTACACTTTATAGGATCAACATCACCATAAACATAACTACCTGCTTGGGTGCTTTCTTTGGGTTCCAATTTTTCTATAGCTGGTGTTAATGAAGCATGATAAATATAATCCTGCTTACCACTCGTATAATTTTCTAGCCAATTATTTAATTTATCATAATCATTAAAAATATTTTGACCTGTTTCTCTTTCTTTATCTCGTATTTGTGCTTTTTGATATTCTAAAAGCAAGTCATCAGTAAGTGGCAATATCTCTTTAGCAGCATCTGTTCTTAAATAATTAATATCACAATTTCCAATAGGTGGCGGATAGTTAAGTCTGTTTCGATCTAAAGCATCGGCATCTTTTAAAATGTTGCATAAAAGCTGAGCTTCTTCTTGTTCTTCTAAATTAAGACTTGTATTTTGAAAATCAAGTTTATTATTTTCTTCACTATGATTACCAATAATTAAAGAAAGTTGCTCTAAAGTTACATTATCAATTTTACCTTGCATTTTATTCTTAAATTCCAACATTCCCACTTTACCATGCTCTTTATTAGAAGCACCAATAGTTTTGCCAATGTCATGATATAACGCCGCCATGAGCAATTTATTTTCATTAACATTTAAACCTTGCTTTTGCATTTTATTTGCAATTAACTGAGCATAAAGCATTACTCTTTCAACATGTTTTAAATCATGTTGAAAATCAGGAGTATTAGTATATAAGTTTTCAGTAATTGCCCGTTTAGATAATTCTTTTAAGTTAGTTATTTGTTTTGGTGATAGTCCTAGAGAATTTAAGTATTCTTGATTCATAAGCGGAATAAAACTTTTTTCATTTTGCTTAGATACAGATTCTTTTTGCCAAAGAGTGACATAATCTTTTATTTCATTTAACTTAGCCTGAAGTTCAACATTTTGAATTTTCGCTAGTTGAACAGATATTTCTGATATTGCTTGATTTATATCTAATGTATTAAAATGATTAATTAAATTATTAATTTCATTAGCATTCGTAATGCCCATAGCAATCGCAGTCTCTTTGACTATATCATTAATATTAGAATGAACATCACTATAGCCATATTTGTCATTCATAATGATCATAATTCCTTTCTATTCATTTAAGAACTACCAAAAATTAGACTATTTTCTCTAATTCTATCATACTCTACTTTTCGTTTATTTCAAAATAAATTTTTTATTTTATATCATCTGTTCCCAATAAAAATTCTAAAGCATTTATTTGTTTAATTCCTTCATAATTTGTTTTATCATAATCTAAATTTATAATATATTTTGGATAATTATCTTTAACAGCTTGTAAAGCTTCTAATTCTTTTTTTAAAGTTTTTTCATCTCGAAGAGATAAAGCCACTTGAATATATTTAATACCATCTTCATTTTTTACAACAAAATCTATTTCTTTATTTTCGTATTTCCCAACATATATTTCGTAACCTCTTCTTTTTAATTCCAAAAAGATGACGTTTTCCAATATACTTTCTAAATTATTAGTATTACCTAATATAAAGTTTCTCAACCCTAAATCATTAACATAGTATTTATCTAATGTTTTTAAATATTTTTTTTCTTTAATATCATAACGAGATACTTTATAAATAATAAAGCTATTAATTAAATAGTTTAAATAATTATCAATGGTATTAACAGTACACTTACGATTACTAGTATTTAATACATTATTGATTTTATTAGTTGAAGTAAGATTTCCAATATTATCAAAAATAAATTTGACTAAGCTTTCTAACACCATGACATCTTTGATATTATTTTTACCTACAACATCTTTTAATAAGACGGTATTATAAATTCCATCTAAATAATTTCTTATTAAACTTGGATCGTCATCTAGATTAATTAAATAAGGAAAACCCCCAATTTCAATATACTTTTGATATGCTTTTAATTCATTAGCATAATTAAAAGCCGTCATAAACTCTTTAAATGATAATGGTAACATATGAATTTGCATATATCTTCCCGTTAAAAAAGTGGCAAGTTCACTCGAAAGTAAATATGAATTTGAGCCCGTTATGTATATATCCACATTATCTTTAATATAAAATCCATCCACTAATTTTTCAAAATTTTCTAAAACTTGAATTTCATCTAAAAATATATAATTCATTTTATTCTTAGCTATTTTTTTATCTAAATAATTATATAATTCCAACCAATCTTTATATTGTAAATATTCGGGATCTTCAAAATTTATATTTATGATTTGCTCTTTTTTCACATTGTTTTTTAGTAAATATTCCTGAAAAATTTTAAAAAGAGTAGACTTACCACATCTCCTTATACCTGTAATTACCTTAATTATTTTTTTCTCTTTTAATTTTAGCAAAAAATCGAGAGGTTCTTTTCTTTCTAGCATATTTCCTACCTCCATTAGTATTATACACTTTAATCTGACACTTGTAAAGTTTTTTTAGTATACTGAAAAAACTTTTAAATTTTCACGTTTTTTTAACTCAAATAAAAATAAATTGCCACGAGATTTTGTGGACTTATAATCAAATGTCATACCATTTTCTCTACTTAAATAGTCTATTACTCAAGTAAAAAAGGCTTTTATTCGCCTCTTATTTTACATTTATATCTAATTTAATAGAAAATTCCTTTTTGATTAGATTAAATATTATTTCTTTCTCTTCTTTTGTAAAAATATCTTTCTGTTTATTCAATTTATCATTATTCCATTTGTAAAAATTATACCCAAAATGTTTATCTATAAAAGTCTTATTAAAAATCTTAATAGTATTTTTATATCTTGGAATAAAATGAAAATGCACGTGTGCAGGTTCATTATCACGATAAGCATTATTCATAAGGCAACAAAAATTAAACATAGTAGTGTTAAATAACTTCTTCATTACTCTTTCTAATTCTTTTTCTAGCCTTCCTAATTCTTGCCATTCTTGAGATGTTAGATCACTTAATTGCTGTTTGGGATTACTAATTATACAATATCCTAAAAAATGTTGTTTCCAATCGCAAAATACGATATCCCAGTTTTCTCCACGATATATATATTTATTATATTTTCTCATAAATATTTTCCAATTCTTTTAATTTATCTAAATCCATTGGCGGCACTTTGTCCAATGGATATTTTAAGTTAAGTTCTTTATATTTATCTATTCCATATAAATGATAAGGAAGTAGTTCCACTTTTAAAACATTAGGTATTTTAGAAATATATTCTTTTAAGGACAGAATATATTCTTTATTATCATTTAAACCCGGCACAATAACACTTCTTATCCAAAAATCTTTATTTAATTTTTTAGCTGCAGTTAAAAATTTAGTAAATTCATCCATATTTGAGCTGGTTATTTGTTGATAACTTTTTCCCTCTGTCGCTTTAACATCTAAAATAACTAAATCAACATATTTAAGTATTTCTTCATAATCACCCGCCCCGACTCCCGCCGTATCAAGAGCTGTATGCAAATTACTGGCTTTGCACTTCTTCAAGATATCAATTAAGAAATCTTTTTGGATTAAAGGCTCGCCCCCACTGAAAGTTACGCCACCCTTAATATAATAATTTTTATATCTTAATATTTTATTTAGAAGTTCATCTGTTGTTATCATCTGGCCTTTGCCCATTTGCCTAGTTTCCGGATTATGACAATATAAGCACCTTAATTTACAACCTTGCATAAATACAACATATCGTAATCCTGGACCATCTACTAAACCCATTGGTTCAACGCTTGAAATATAACCTTGCATTAGATACTTCCATGGAAAGTTCGACTAATAACTTCCAATTGATGAGCTCTTGATAGACGAATAAACCTTACCGCATAGCCAGACACTCTAATAGTTAAATTAGGATATTTATCGGGGTTTTCCATCGCATCTTCTAAAGTCTCGCGATTTAAAACGTTAACATTTAAATGATGAGCTCCTTGTTTAAAGTATCCATCCATAATATTTACTAAGTTTTCTTTTCTTTCTTCCTCTGTATGTCCCAAGCTATTAGGAATAATAGAGAAAGTATTTGATATTCCGTCTTCACAAACATCAGTGTAAGGTATTTTTGCTACCGAATTTAATGAAGCTAAAGCTCCACTAGCATCTCTTCCATGCATTGGGTTAGCTCCGGGCGCAAAAGGTTCTCCAGCTTTTCGACCATCGGGAGTAGATCCCGTCTTCTTACCATACACAACATTCGAAGTAATAGTTAAAATTGATAAAGTATGTTTAGCATTTTTATAAAGTTTATATTGCGCGAGCTTATTAAAGAAACGTTTAGCTAGATCCTTACCAATATCATCTACACGATCATCGTCATTTCCATATTTGGGAAACTCACCTTCTATTTCAAAATCAATCGCAATGCCCTCTTCATTACGAATTGGTTTAACTTTCGCATATTTAATAGCTGATAAAGAATCAATTGCTACGGAAAAGCCTGCTATTCCAAAGGCCATTAATTTTTCAGGGTCAGTATCGTGTAAAGCCATTTGTCCTGCTTCATAAGCATATTTATCATGCATAAAGTGAATGATGTTCATCGCATCAACATATATTTTTGCAACTTTATCAAGCATTTTATCATAAACCTTCATTACTTTGTCATAATCTAAATATTCATCGGTCATTTTTTCAAAGCCTTCAATAACTTGGTCGCCTTTAACTTCGTCAACTCCACCATTTATGGCATAAAGCAAAGCTTTAGCTAAGTTACAACGTGCTCCGAAAAATTGCATTTGTTTACCAACTGTCATCGCGGAAACACAACAAGCAATTGCATAATCATAACCATGAATAGGACGCATTAACTCATCATTTTCATATTGAATAGCATCTGTGTTAATAGACATTTTAGCACAATACTTTTTAAAATTCTCAGGAAGTTTATCACTCCATAGTACAGTCATATTAGGTTCGGGGGAACTTTCCAGATTAGTTAAAGTATGTAAATATCTAAAAGAATTTTTAGTAACTAATGAATTTTTTTCATCAAGCATTCCGCCAATGCTTTCCGTAACCCACGTAGGATCGCCAGCAAAAAGTTCATTATATTCTGGTGTTCTTAAATGACGGGCCATACGTAACTTAATAATAAAATTATCAATTATTTCTTGAGCATCTTCTTCAGTTAATAGACCTTCTTTTAAATCTCTTTCAATATAAATATCTAAAAATGTAGATGTTCGGCCTAAACTCATAGCTGCTCCATTATTTTCTTTAATAGCAGCTAAGTAGCCAAAATATAACCACTGGGTTGCTTCTTGAGCATTAGTAGCTGGTTTGGAAATATCAAAACCATAACTTTGAGCCATATCTTTGATATCTTGCAAAGCTTTTATTTGCATACTTACTTCTTCTCGTAAACGAATAATATATTCTGTTAGTTCTTCTTTTTCTAAAGCGAGTAAATCTTTTTGTTTTTCTTCCACTAAAAAGTCAATTCCATATAAAGCAATACGTCGATAATCACCAATAATGCGGCCTCGACCATAGGCATCTGGAAGACCCGTTAAAAGACCACAATGACGAGCTTTTCTAATGTCGGTTGTATATGCATCAAACACGCCATCATTATGCGTTTTACGATATTTATTAAAATATTTATCGATATCTTTATTAAGTTCATAACCATAGGCAGCTAAAGCTGATTTGACCATACGCATACCACCAAAAGGATTGACAATCCTCTTTAGTAATCCATCGGTTTGCAAGCCTACTATAACATCATCTTCGGGACAAATATATCCTGGCTTGAAATTATTTATTCCTGACACTTCGTTTACTTCAACATCATAAATACCTTTATCAAGTTCCACTTTTAAAGCTTCATCACAAACTTTCCAAACTGCTTGTGTTTTCTTTGTAGGAGCTGCTAAAAAATTTTCATCTCCTGTGTATTCAGTATAATTTTCTTTTATAAAATCAGCAATATCAATATTTTTTTTCCAATTTTCTCCTTTAAAATTATGCCAAGCTTTTTCCATTAATACCACTACCATTTCTATATTTATTATATAAACTTTTTTTTATAAGAACAATATTATATTTTGAAATTAGACACAAAAAAAATCCTCAATAGGATTTTTAATAACCATCTCTTAAGACATCGTATGTTATGGGTGTATTACCCACATATTTTCGGGCGGCAGCATCACTAGGCATCAATAAATCTAATTTATGTCCTGTCATACCTCGATCTAATACAATCGCAATAATTGGTTCATCAGATATTTTGCTTGCATTTATAGAAACAATTGAGCCGCACTTCAAATTCTTAGATGCAGCAACAATCCGAACTTTTCCATAAGAGACATCATCATAAGTTATATTTCCTTTAGATAAATCAATACTCGGATCACAAGCTAAACGTCCTGAGCATTTTGGACAATTATACACATACCCGGTTAGTTTACTTGTATAACTTTCTATTGGGTTTTCTTCTTCAATTATATTCTCTGTTGTAATTTGTTCATTAAGTGCTTGCACAAAACTACGTTCTTCTTCGCTTGCCTGCGCTATATCTAAAATCGCTAAAGATTTTACATCTACCTGTTTATTTAAATTACTATTTTGAGCATTTAAAATTACATTATTTGTTTGACTTTCTAATATCATTACCAACAAAAATATAACAACTATTTTTACTACGATGTTAACTTTTCTGATTAGGCAATGTGTCATATAACAACCTCCTGTTACAATAAAAATTTTATCATATACTACATTAAATGTCAAAAATATGCCTAATATTCGCGTTGGTAATTTTTTCTACTTGACTTACAGGTACATCATAGATATTAGCTACAAATTCCGCAATATTTTTGATATACTTTGGTTCGTTTTTTTGACCCCGAAAAGGTGCAGGAGTAAGATAGGGACTATCTGTTTCTAAAACCAAATCATCAAGCGTTAATTTTTTTAAAGTCTCTTTTAAATTACAGTTTTTAAAGGTTACTACCCCATTAATACCTAATTTATATCCTAATTTTAAATATTCTTTGGCCGTTTCGATACTGCCATTAAAACAATGAATAACCCCTTTAACCTTAAATTTTTTAATAGATTTTAATATATCATCAGTTGCCTGTCGGTTATGAATAATAACGGGTATATTATATTTCTCCGCCATTTTTAGTTGTTGTTCAAATAAAGCGATTTGCTGTTCTTTATTTTCATTAGAATAATGATAGTCAAGGCCTATTTCCCCGATCGCAATAACTTGGGGATTACTTAAATTGTTTTCTATTAAATTTAAATCTTCTTCTTTATAAGTATCAGCAAATTCAGGATGAATACCCAATGCTCCATACATGTTATCATATTCTTTAAGCATTTCTAATAATTCTAAAATACTACTTTTATCAGTCGCATTATTAATAATGCGCCCAACATTATTCTCACGCGCATTTTGTAAGACTTGGTCAATATTCTCATAATCACTAAAAAAAATATGGCAATGCGTATCTGTTAACATAAAATCACCATATTTATTTTAGCAAATTTAAGAATCAATATCTACTTGTTCACAAATTAAAAAATTTACTATCTTGGCCACCATTTGGGCTTTATCACCCAAATCTTCTGAAGAATGAATGATAACTAAGCCAATACAATCAGCACTACTAATTAAAGGAAATATTAAAAAATAATTTTCTAACATCGTGTCTTGAGTAATTTTAATAGTTTTCTCATTTCGATCATTTAATGAGCTTCTAGTATCTATTAAATCTATTAGTTTTTCACTTATTGCTTCGCCTTTCAAATTAAGAAAGTCTTCTTTTCCATAACTAGCAATTATTTTTTCTCTATCGGTAATAGCGATGTTGTAACTTGTAATCTCATTAATCATCTTACTAATTTTATCGCTAAACGACAGCATATCATCTAATTTAGAATATTTTTTTAATATAATTGCATCCAAATCTATAAAAATTTCCATATTCTCGCCATCTCTAATTTTTAAGTTGCGACGAATTTCTTTGGGAATAACAATACGTCCTAATTCATCAATTCTTCTTATTACTCCTGTTGATTTCAAAACAAAAGCCTCCACTTCTATTTATATTGTGGAGAAAATTCGACAAATAATACTAGTATTTAATGCTTTTACTAAAATTTCGTTACTCTTTATCTATACCATATATACAGTTATTATAAATAAAGTTTTCTATTTCTTGTTTTTCATTAGTATTATAAAAATTAGTTAACAATTTATTAAATTCATTAATCTTATCTTCGTTAATACTAATTATTCCACACCCATTTTCAATCATTATTTTATTTGCAATCAACATGCTAGTTCTTTTATTTCCATCCCAAAATATTTGTTCTCTCATTAAATAAAGCATTAGATCAATAGCTTTTTTGGTATTATGAGACTCCTCTAAATAAGTAGATATCTCTTTTTTTACGTTTGCCTCTTTGGGAAGTTCAGGCACATAATCTACTCCTTTTATGCCTACTTTGCCGGTTCTAAGTTTACCCCATTCTAATGATTCATTTCTCGAAACATAGGAATTAACTTTACAAATATACTCTAGGTTAATTTCGTTATCAATAGTTTCTAAGATAAAATTCCAAGCATCTCGTAAATTTAAAATACAATTGATTTCATCTAGCTTCATAGTCGGCACATTTACACCATCTAAAAGTGTTTTAGTATCGGGAAAAGTTGTATTAATGCCTTCCAATTTAGCACTGTTATAAATATTTGCCACTAATTCTTTTTTAGCCAAGAAAATATTTTCTTCTCTATTTAAACTATATTTATCCAACATTTTAATTCCTCCCTAATTATGACTATATTATAAGCAAAATTTTCTTTTAATACAACTAACAAACTTACACACTAACTTCATTGCGAATGTATTCTAGTAAATTGATTAAATAATAAATAAAGTGTTTTTTCAGTCCTTTAATAGGTAATTTTACATAGATTTTTTTGGCCACATATCTTAACGAAAATTTGGGATTAATATTATAAACAGTTAAAAATAATTTATCCCCAGCTAATTTGTTGGAAACGTCTTCAGGAATTTCAATTTCTATCTCTTTAGCATTTTGCACAACTTTTACGACTTTTAAGCTTAAAGCTAGTTTTTCAAACCATTCTTCATACATATATATTTCCATAGTCTCTGGTATTTTTCCAAAGCGATCTTCTAGTTCAGCTTTTACTTCTTTTAATTTACTTAGACTATCAATTTCGTTAATTTTTTTATGAATTTCAATTTTAATTTCTTCATCAGATACATAGTGATCACTAATATGGGTATCTACTTCAATTAAAGCCTTAGCATTTTCTGGCTCTTCTGGTTTTGCCTCTCCGTTTAAGCTAGCAATTTCTTCTTCAATCATTTTCATAAACAAGTCTATTCCCACCGTGTCGACAAAACCCGCTTGTTCACTACCTAAAATATCGCCAGCTCCTCGAATTGCTAAATCGCGCATGGCTATTTTATAACCACTACCTAACTCGGTAAATTCTTTAATAGCTTGCAATCTTTTCACTGCATCATCATTTAAAACTTTGCCTTTATTATACATAAAATAAGCATAGGCAATTTTATCACTTCGCCCTACACGACCTCTTATTTGATAAAGTTGGGCTAAGCCAAAACGGTCAGCATCAATAATAATCAAAGTATTTGCATTAGGAATATCAATACCAGTTTCAATAATTGTCGTACAAACTAATACATCAAATTCATAATTGATAAAGCTATCCATTATATCTTCCAATTGTTCTTTTTTCATTTGGCCATGGGCATAATTTATTCGTGCTTCGGGGACTAATTGTTTAATTTTCTCTACTTGACTTTCAATATTTTCCACGCGATTATAGAGCATAAATACTTGGCCACCCCGTGATAATTCTTTATAAATAGCATCTTGAATTAAAACGTCTTCTTCGGCTACTACATAAGTTTGAATGGGATAACGATTAACTGGCGGCGTATCGATAATTGATAAATCACGCAGACCTGACAAAGCCAATTTTAAAGTTCTAGGAATCGGAGTTGCCGATAATGTTAGGACATTAACATCTTTTTTTAAAGTTTTAATCTTTTCTTTATGAGTAACGCCAAAGCGTTGTTCTTCATCGACTACTAATAAACCTAATTTTTTACAGACTACATCATCACTTAATAATCTATGTGTTCCAAAAACTAAATCAATAGTTCCATCTTGCAAAGCATTTAGTATTCTTGCTTGTTCTTTTTTAGGCGTAAAACGATTTAATAACCCAATATTTATTCCAAAATTTTTAAATCTTTCTAAAGCCGTATTATATTGTTGCTTTGATAAAATTGTTGTTGGACATAAATACAGAACTTGGTAACCATTTAGAATTGTCTTAAACATTCCGCGCAAAGCTACTTCGGTTTTTCCATAACCCACATCTCCACATAAAAGCCGATCCATAGGATTTTCACTGCGCAAATCATCGTTGACATTATGAATAGCTTTTAATTGATCCTTTGTTTCTTCATAGGTAAACTCCGAAGCAAATATACTTTCTTCGGGAAAATCATAATACTTATCTTTTTTTATTTTTTTTCTTTCCGCATATAAGTGCATTAATTCTGCCGAAATATCTTTTACTTTCCTTTTTAAGGTTTGCTTTGTTTTTTGCCATGCCACCGAATTTAGTTTATTTATTTTAGGATGAGCATCTTCTTTATTAGCATATTTATATATCGTATTTATTTTTTCCACAGGAATATAAATTTTATCATTATCTTTATAATTTATTTGCAAGTAATCTTTTTGAATACCGTTTTTATTTAAAGTTACTACGCCATTATAAATCCCTATGCCATGGGCAGCATGCACAACATAGTCCCCTTTTTTGATATCATTAAAACTATTTATTTTACTTCCTAGTTTATAAGTATTTTTATAATTTATCTTTTTGCGCGAAATATTCTCAATATCAAATTCACTAATGACAATATAATCAAGTATTCTAAATCCTTTATTTATTTTTTTCTTAATGACACTAATAGTTCCTGGTTTTGCTTCAGCTATATTTTGGATTGTTTTTATATTTTCTTCTAGTAATTCATTAATTTTCCAAATTTGTTCTTTACGGCTTAAAAAGAAAATGACCTTTTTATTTTGGCTTTTAATTCCCAAAACAAAATCTTTTAATTTGGCAAAGTCACTATTAAAATTAGTTATATCTTGAGTTTCATAGTTATAAGTTTTTATTTTTGCTATCTTATTATTAAAAGTGCTTATATAGTTTATTTGTTCAGGGTTAATTTCGTTTAATTCATACATGTATTTATAATTAGCTTCAACATTTGTAGACAGTTTATATTCAAACATATCTTTTTCTAATTTTTCATAGCCCGCTTTAATTTGATCCATATTATAAAAGATAACTAAAGGGCTTTTTAAGTAGTTATATAAAGAAGAGTTACTCTTGGTTTTTATTTCGGCAAAAGGTCTTAAATTGATTTCTGTTTTTTTAGCAATGGAAATTTGCGTTTCTTCATTAAAATAGCGGATTGATTCTATCTCATCACCAAACATTTCGATTCGAAAGGGATGTTCTTCTTCTAACAAAAATACATCAATAATATAGCCTCTTACTGCATACTCCCCTGTTGTTGTAACGAGAGAATCTTTTTTGTATCCTAAGTCGGCTAAAGTTGAAATAATTTCTTCCCTTTTTATTTTATCTCCAACTTTAATTTTGGAAAGATACTTTTTAGTCTCATCCTGATTTGGTAAAAATTTTAAATAACCCATTAAGTTTGTAATTACAATTTTTTTCTTCCCAGACGCAATTTTTTCTAAAGTTTCCAATCTTTTTACCTTTAAATCAGGTGATACAGCTAATGCCACTGAAGTTAAAAAATCGTCCATAGGAAAAAGAAAAACATCTTCTGTATAAGTGGAAAGGCTATTATAAAACTGATTAGCTTCATATAAACTATTAGTCACTACTAAAATATTTTCTTGGCTTTTGGAAAACTTTGCTAACACGTAAAAAACATTTAACTCAAAAGTTAAACCCGTTATATTTATATTATCTTCTAAGTTTATAATGTTTTCTAGAAAGTTCATATATTGCCTCGTTTATTATATTTACTCATTAAATCAATAAAAGACATTTGCGAAAAATCTTCAATTATATTATGAGTATCTTCTAAGATTTTATTTAAACTATCTATTTCATTTTTGGAAAATTTTCCTAAAACATAATCCTTAGTATCTAAATTTTTATTATTGGATATGCCAATTTTTAATCTTTTAAAGTTTTGAGTACCTAAATGACTGATGATAGATTTTATACCATTATGGCCCCCCGCACTACTATCTTGTTTTAATCTAATTGTTCCTACCGGTAAATCTAAGTCATCATGAATTATCAAAATATCAGCAATATCAATGTTATAATAATCTATATAACTTCTAACAGCTTGTCCTGATAAGTTCATAAAAGTTAAAGGTTTTAAGAAAAGATATTTTTCCCCATTTATATTTGTTTCATAATAAAACGCATTATTTTTACTCTTCCATTTTACTTTGCCTAAATACGTATCTAAAACCATGAATCCAATATTATGCCTGGTATTTTCATATTCTTGTCCTGGATTCCCTAGACCGACAATTAATTTCACAACTCTCACCTTTTTTCTTTCAACCCTTATTTTTTGTGTTGATGATATTCTTTATAAATTATTGATTTTGCTATATTTCGTTCTTTTGCCACCTTTTTAATAGCTTCTTTTTCATCTATTCCATCATCCAAATATAATTTTATGTGTTCTATTATATCAATATTTTGATAGTTTATCTTTTTTTGATTTCCCTCAACTATTAAAACTATTTCGCCTTTGAGTTCTTCAACTTCTTCGATAATATCTTTTATCGGTCCTCGATAAAATTCTTCATGAATTTTTGATAATTCTCTAACTAAAGCAATTTGACGATTACCTAAAATCTGATAAATATTTTGCAAGGTAGTTTTAATTCTATGAGGCGATTCATAAAAAATTAATGTATAGGGAAAATATTTTAAACTATTTAATTCTTGACACTGTTTACTTGATTTTGCATTTAAGAAACCATAAAACAAAAATTTTGACGGTGAAATTCCTGAGGCAATTAAAGCAGGGACAAAAGCGGTTGCTCCTGGTAAAGCTACCACTGCTAAATCATTTTTAATTACTTCTTCCACTACTTTAAAGCCTGGATCGCTAATAATAGGAGTGCCTTGGTCAGTCACCAAACCAATTTTTTTCCCTTCCTGAAGATACTGAACTACTTTGAATTTTACTTCATCTTCATTATATTCATGACAACTTAATAACTTAGTTTTAATGTTGTATTTTTTTAAAAGACTGCCTGTAACTCTGGTATCTTCACATAAAAGAATATCTACTTTTTTCAGTAAATTCAAACTTCTAATCGTAATATCATCTAAATTGCCAATCGGTGTAGGAATTAAATATAAATTTTCTTCTTGAGTATAACTTCTTTTTTTCATAAGTCTTCACCCTATTTATATTTTTTCTAAGATTAATTTATTACCATCTACATTTATGGTTAAAAGAGGATTTTCTAAATCTTTATTTTCCTGAAACCCTTTTAAAGAAGCAGCTACTATCTCAGTTGGTATAACGAACTTATAAACTTCTTTTACTTTTTCTAAGCTTTCTAGCAAATAACATTTCATTGTACCATCATCAATAACAGAAAAACCAAAATTTTCATTATTGCCATTTGTTTTTTTAATAATATAGTTGTTTTTATAATATGTTAATAAGTTGTTCATATAATTAATAAAGTCACTTACATCATTAGCATATAAATAAAGTTTATCATTAGCAATATAATTGTATAGCAAAGCCAAGGATATTATACAGTTTTCATCAATTTCTACTTTAGAATTTAGCATCTACAACCCTCCCAATTGGCTCTATTCTATCACACAATTATTTAGTTTAAAATAAATTTTTAAAAGTTTTAAGTTCATTTGTATATATGGCTGGTAAAATTTTTAAACCTTTATTGGCATTTTTAATACAATGCACCAAAATTAAACTGGCATTTTTGTTATTAGATGTATAAATAGGTACTACTTCTTTTATAGTTAAATGTTGAGAACTTAAAATGTTTGTTATTTCTTCTAATCTTTCCGCTCGATGAATTAAATAAAAATCGCCATTATTCTTTAGTAGTTTACCACTAATCGTAATTAATTCTGCTAATGTAATAGTAATTTCGTGACGAGCTATAGCTTTTATTTTTTCTTCATTAATGATTGAAGAAGATTGATGTTTAAAATAAGGAGGATTGCAAGAAATAATATCTATACTTTCATAATCAAAATAATTCAATAAATTTTTAACGTTATCATTTATAAGCATAATTTGATCTTCTTTATGATTACAAATTATAGATTTTAAAGCTAAATTATATATTTCTTTTTGTAATTCTATTCCGGTGATTTTATTATTATATTTAGTTGTTAAAACTAAAGGAACAGCAGCATTTCCTGTACATAAATCCAAAATTTTCTGCTTGTCATTATGAGGTTTAATAAATTCTGCTAATAGTAAGGAATCTAAAGAAAATTTAAAGCCTTCTTCTAATTGAAATATTTTCATTCCATAATCGTATAAATCATTTTGGACAGTTTTCACAATTCACCTTTATTTCATAACGCGTTCCATTGATGTCAACTTTATACATCCGATTTAATATATCGACACTAGTAACTTTACCTTCTCCATAGTCAGTTTTGACAATATCGCCTACTTGAGGCATACCTTTTTGACATCTAGTATACTCTTCATCTTCATAAGTTAGACAGCAAAGTAATCTACCACACTGTCCATTTATCTTAGAAGGATTAATAGCTATATTTTGGTTTTTAACCATGTTAATAGAAATATTGCCGACATGATCTAAAAAGTTTTTACAACATAAGCAACGCCCACATTGACCAATTCCTCCAATAGCCTTTGCCTTGTCTCTAA
Source organism: uncultured Bacilli bacterium (assembly GCA_947626055.1). Taxonomy (GTDB): domain Bacteria; phylum Bacillota_I; class Bacilli_A; order RF39; family UBA660; genus HGM10766. Next base: position 45,684 of record CANQQP010000002.1, read on the forward strand.
TTCCTACCTGACGAAGTTCAATACGAGTTTTGTAAATGTTTGCTAATGACTTGGCTAATTGCCGAAAATCAATTCTTTCATCCGCCGTAAAATGAAATAATAATTGTTTTCTTTCAAAGTTAAAAGAAGCATCTATGAAATTCATACTTAAATCTAGCTCATTAGCTATTCTTTTCGCATCATTTAATGCCCTGGCTGCATCAGCTTGATTTTTCTTGTTTCTTTTTTTGTCATCTTCGGTAGCTTTTCTTATAATATCTTTTATATTCATTAAATTTAATTCTTCTTGAATTTTTTTTTCAACCCAACCAAATTGTTCTCCATTTTCAGTTTCTACTATAACTTCTTGTTTAGGTTCCAAGTCGTCTTTATCATAATTAAAATAATAAATTTTTCCCTTTTCTTTGAAAACTATTCCATAGGTTTGCATCATAACTCCTCCATTTCTAAAGCAAAGTTATCCAGTAATAATTCTATATTAACATTAAATGAACTACTTTCCAAGACGTTAAAAATAGCTTTCTGGATTTTTAATAGCTTAGCAAATGGAATATTTTTCAGAATTTCTAAATCATTTTGATTTGTTTTATTAATTACTTCACTTATCTGCCAATATAAGTAGTTAAAAAAATTAATAATTCGCTCTCTTTCCATGAAGACACTTAATATGCACTTTTTATTTAGATAAATACCATTTTCCGTTTTATTGATTAATTTAAACAAATACTCTTTAGCAGTAGTTGTAAACTCTTTTAACTGCTGATCCGTAAGATTTAAAATTTCAGTTATGTCTTCATTGTCATAAGGATTATAAATTATTTGGCAACGACTTTTGATTGTTTCTAACATTGCCTCTTTATTAGTTGTTACAAAAAATCCTAAAATATTGTTTTCTGGTTCTTCTAAAAATTTTAACATTGTATTAGCAGCCGCCCCATTTAACTTCTCCGCATTGTTTATAATATAAATATTATTGGAAATATATAAGGGCTTTGTTTTAAATTGTTCTTTTAATTCTAATATTTGATTTTTTTTAATTTGTTGTCCATCAGGATATATTTTTTTTATATTGGGAATTACGTCGTTTTCAATTTGATAACATAAGTTGCAATCTTGACAAGCATCTTGATATTTATTTAAACAACTTATCTCTTTAATAAACTCTACAATATCTTTATTGCATTTGTTTATATCATTTGTTACAAGCAAAAAAGCATGGGAAAGTTTATTCTCATGATATTTTGTTACTAATTCATTTATTTTTTTACTAATTATCACAACCATTACCTCTACTTTGTTATAAAAAACATTAAAACCAAAGAAAATAAACCTGGAAAACCTAAAGTAGAAACAACGCCTACATTGATTAAATTAATAGGAATAAAAATGTTTGCTGCCGACAAAATTAAATTTAATCCATAAATTACTAATATTGATGTACAAATTTTTCTAATTATAGTTACTATTTTTTTTATCATAATTTTCTCCCTGTTAAAAATTATGATAAAAAGATTTATTTTATTACTTTATTTCCCAGGAAATAAATTTTCTGATATAACTTTGCGATCTTTTAGGGCTTTATCTAACGATAAAGGGTCTAAATAATCAATTTCTGCTCCCATCGGAATACCATATGGTAAACGAGAAATCTTAATTTGTTTATCTTTTAATAATTTTTGAATAAACATTGTTGTTGCTTCTCCTTCAACACTAGCTTTTAGAGCCACTATAATTTCACATTCTCCCAACTCATCAACTCGCTTAATTAAACTGGCAATGTTAATGTCTTCAGGTCCAATTCCATCGATAGGAGAAATTAACCCATTTAGCACATGATATGTGCCATTATAATTTCCCGATTTTTCAAAAGCAAACACACTTTTAAAATCTTCTAATATGCAAATTAATTTTTTATCTCTTTCCGAATCAGCACATATATCACAAATATCATTAGTAGCTAAGTGCCCACATATCTGACAGGGATGTAAATTTTTCTTTATAGCTAATAAACTATTGGCAAAATTTATTACATCCTCTTCTGGTAGCTTTAATATTGCTAACACTTGTCTTTCGGCACTTTTTTCACCAATACCAGGTATCTTTTTAAAATTTTCAATGGCTTCACTTAAATCTGCTGGATATATCATTAGAATAACCCATTAAGAGGACCAGCAGCGGCTCCCATTTTTTCATTTACTTCTTTATCAACTTTAGCAAGAGCATCTTTTATTGCTATACTTATCATATCTTCTAAAATTTCCAAATCATCAGCTTCATATTTTTGTTCTTTATCTATTTTAATCGAAACTAATTCTTTTTTTCCATTAAAAACTACTTCTACTAACTCGGATTTTCCTACAAACGTTTGATTATTTATTTCTTCCTTTTTTTTCATTAAATCCTTTTGCATTTTTTGAGCTTGGGCCATAAGACTTTGCATATTCATTTTTCTCACCTATTCCTTTACTATTTCAATCTTATCTTCTGAAAAAATATTATTTGCTAAATTTTCTAATTCGTCTTTTTCTAGAGATTCTAATATAATTTCTTCTTTTATATCATATTTTATTTGTTTTTTGATATCTTCGATATATTTAGCTTTTATATTTCTCCATTCTTCTTTAGAGACGGCAATTATTTTCCATTTTAATTGCAATTGGTTACCTATAAATTTTTCAATTATTGCGGTTTGATTATTTATTAATCCTGCCGAACTGTCTGTTAATGTTTCTATTATAACATATCCCTCTGACGCTGCAACGATATCTGTATCACAAACATTTAAATATATATTATTATCCACTAGTTTTACTTTTTCTAAAAAACTTTGCCAATTAAGTTTGGCGGTATTTAAAATTTGCTTACTAGCTTCTGCCAAACAATTATTAACTCTTATTTTTTTAAATTTCTCTATCAAATCTTTCTGTTTTTCGGCTTTTATCTTTATTTCCCGATTATTTTGTTGGCTTATTTCTGTTTTTTTATTATTTCCCAGGAAATATTCAGCTTCTTTTTCATTGTTTTTTTCCATATTAGCATTCATATAACTTAAGACTATCATTTCCACAATAATATATGGGTCAATACTAATCGATTTATTAGCTAATAAATTAGTTAATTCCAATATTAAATTTTTTATTTTTTCAAATGTTAATCTTTTTTCTTTTACAGCATTCAATTTAATATTAATAGCTAATTCTTTTAATTCATTAATCAGTTTATTAATAAATACTTTGCTATCAATACCAGAATTCTTAAATTCTTGCAGCATTTCTATTGTTACTTTTATATCATTACTTTCTACTATATCTATAAATTTCTTAATTTTTATATTGGAAATTGTGCCAAAAGTATTTATTACTGTTTCAATTGTTATCTCATCGGTGGCCAAAGATGCAATTTGATCTAAAATACTTAAAGCATCCCGCAATCCTCCTTCAGCCAAATAGGCAACTTCTGTAATTGCTTCAGGAGTAATTTTTATTTTTTCTTGTGAACAAACGTACGTTAATCTATTACATATATCTTCTACAGAAATTCTAGAAAAATCAAAACGTTGAGTTCGAGATAATATAGTAATAGGAACGTTTTGAATGTCCGTAGTTGCTAAAATAAAAACTACATGAGCAGGTGGTTCTTCTAATGTTAATAATAAAGCATTAAAAGCACTTTGTGATAACATATGTACTTCATCAATAATATAAACTTTATATTTAGAATTACTTGGTAATAACTTAATATTATTTATTAATTCTCTTATTTCATCTACCCCATTATTGGATGCGGCATCAATTTCAATTATATCTGGATTATCATTAAAAGTTTTGCACGAATTACAGTTTAAACAAGGATTGCCTTGTTGATTATTCTCACAATTAATACTTCGAGCAAAAATTTTTGCCAGCGAAGTTTTTCCTGTTCCTCTTGGTCCTGTGAATATGTATGCATGAGATATTTTATTTTGTACTATAGCATTTTTTAAAGTATTTACTACTGTTTTTTGACCTGTTACATCATCAAAAGATAGTGGTCTATATTTACGATAAAGTACTTTATAATCCATGTTGTCATCACCTGTTTCCACACTTATAATTATAGCATACTTACAGTCGTTTATCTTCTATTTTCAAAGAATTTTTTCAATTTATTTTTATATTCTTCTTTTATTTTTTTCATCCCAGGAATCTCTATAAAATTACTTTTAGAGTAAGTTTTTTTATTTTCTAATCTTTCAATCAAATAATAAGTTTCTAGGATATGGGCTTCTCTTATAATTATTTCACACATTTCACAAGGTTTAAGTGTTACGTAAAGCTGGCAATCATTTAAATTCCATCTTTTTAATTTTTTATTTGCTTTTTTAATACATAATATTTCGGCATGGCCCAAAACATTGTGGGTCACATTTTTATTGTTCACACACTTACTAATAATTTTATCTTTTTGTACCAATATAGCTGCAATTGGTAGTTCTTCTTTTTTTTGATTTTTTAATGCAAGTTCTAAGCACATTTGCATATATTTTTCATTCATAAAATATACTCCTAAACAAAAAAGTGCACACAAATAGGGATTGATGTGGCTGCTATCTTCCGATCCTGACCAATTTACAATATATTTGTTGCACAAAAGTATATTAACAAATTTAAAATTAATTCACAACTTTTTTATACAATGTTTCACGTGAAACATTGTTTTATTTATCGCTTTGAGTTTCTGATGTTTCACGTGAAACATCATCGTCTTCTTCGTTTTTATCTACCAAACTTATTGTAGCTACTGTTTGATTGTCTTTTAAATTTATTAATCTTATTCCTTGAGTTACACGACCTAAAGTAGATATTTGGTCTAAAGGCATACGCATAATTATACCGCTATTTGTTACAATCATTAAATCTTTGTTTTCTTCTACTAACTTAAATGAAGCAATAGTACCATTTTTATCAGTGATATTTAAGGCTTTTACTCCTTTACTTCCTCGCTTAGTTTGACGATATTCAGAAATCTTTGTTTTCTTACCATAGCCTTTTTCAGTAACAATTAATACTTCTTTATCATCGGAAGCAATTTCAGCTCCTATACATCTACCACCATTTAAATTAATTCCTCTTACACCACTAGCAGTACGGCCCATAACTCTTACTTCAGATTCATTAAATTTAACCATTCTACCTAAATTAGACCCTAATAAGATTGAGGCACTACCATTGGTCTTTTTAACTGATATCAATTCATCAGTATCTTTTAAGTTAATACAAATCTTACCAGTATTTCTAATTTTTGAGAATTCTTCTAGCTTAGTTTTCTTTACTAATCCGTTTTTGGTTACAAACAATAAATAACTTACATCTTCATTAGAATTTATCGTAATAACTGAATTTATCATCTCATCTTTCTCTATTTGCAATAGATTAATTATTGGTAGTCCTTTAGATTGACGACTAAATTCTGGTATTTCATAACCTTTTAAACGATATACTTTACCTTTATTAGTAAAGAATAAAATATAATCATGTGTTGATAAGTTAATCAAGTGTTCAACGAAATCTTCATCATTGGTTGATATTCCTTTTACACCCACTCCACCACGATTTTGAGAGCGGAAAATGTCGACTGGTGTTCGTTTAATATAACCTTTGCTAGTTAAAGCAACCATAATATTTTCTTCAGGAATTAAGGATTCGTCCTCAATAAATTCAATAGCCGTCATATCAATATCAGTTCGTCTATCATCAGCATATTTATTTTTAATTTCAATTAATTCTTCTTTAATTATATCTAATACTCTTTGCTCACTAGCTAAAATAGCTCGATAATCAGCAATACTTGTTAATAAGTCTGCTAATTCTTTTTCGATTTTGTCACGTTCTAATCCAGTTAAACGACGCAAACGCATTTCTAGGATGGCATCCGCTTGGATATCATCTAAACCAAAGCGAGAAATTAATTGTTCTTTCGCTTCCACGTCTGTTTTGGAACCTCTAATTATCTTAATAACTTCATCCAAGTTATCCAAAGCAATCTTTAATCCCTCTAAAATATGAACTCTAGCTTCTGCTTTTTCCAAATCAAATTTTGTACGACGAATTATAATTTCTTTTTGATAATCAATATATTTAGAAATAATTTCTTTTAAAGATAATACTTTTGGTCTTTTTTGATCTAGCATTAATAAATTAATTCCATAAGATGTTTGTAATTGCGTATGTTTATATAAGTTATTTAATACAACATTAGCATTGGCATCTTTACGCAGATAAATGACAACACGAACAGGATTTTCCAAATTTGATTCTTCGTGAATATCTGTAATTCCGTCAATTATTTTATCTCTTACTAATTGGCCAATACGTGACTGAAATTCCGCTTTATTTACTTGATAAGGAAGCTCGTTTACTATTATTCGCGTTTTATTACCACTTTCATCAATTTCGACTTTTCCGCGAATAGTTATACTTCCCCGACCTGTTTCATAAGCTTTCTTAATACCGCTATTACCAAGTATTACAGCTCCTGTTGGAAAATCTGGTCCTTTTATATATTCCATCAAACCATCAGTATCAATATCCGGATTATCAATATAAGCTACACAACCATCTATAACTTCTCCTAAATTATGAGGAGGAATATTAGTAGCCATACCAACAGCTATACCCATCGTACCATTAACTAAAATATTAGGAAATCTACTCGGTAATATTTCTGGTTCTTCTTCGGTTTCATCGAAGTTAGGTGCGAAGTCAACAGTATTCTTATTAATATCTCTAACCATTTCCAAAGATAGTTTTGAAAGACGAGCTTCGGTATAACGATAAGCCGCTGCCCCATCACCATCTAAGTTACCAAAGTTTCCATGGCCATCAACAAGCATATGTCTAAAACTAAAGTTTTGAGCCATTCTTACCATTGCATCATAAATAGAAGAGTCTCCATGAGGATGGTATTTTCCCATTACATCTCCGACAATTCTGGCACTTTTACGATGAGGTTTATCTGGAGTATAACCGGCTTCATACATAGAATATAAAATTCGACGATGAACAGGTTTTAAACCATCACGCAAATCTGGTAAAGCACGAGCCACGATAACACTCATGGAATAATTTAGAAAACAGATTTTTACCTCTTTTTCAATATCATTTTCTATTATCTTATCCATTCTTAAAACCTCCTAAACGTCTAAGTTTTCGACAAACTGACCATTTTCTTCAATATAAGTTTTTCTAGGTAATACATTTTCACCCATTAAGTCTGTAAATACCTGATCAGCAGCAATCGCATCTTCTACTGTTATTCTTTTTAAAACACGGTTTTCAATATGCATTGTTGTTTCTCTTAGGTCGATAGCATCCATTTCTCCTAGACCTTTAAAACGATTTACCGTAACTTTTGCATTAGCAGGTAATGTTGCACGATACTCCGCTAATTCTTCATCTGTTAAAACATACTTAATATTTTTACCATAAACTACTTTATATAGTGGTGGTTGAGCAGCATAAACATAGCCACCTTCCACAATTGGTCTAAAGAAACGATAAAATAAAGTTAAAAGTAATATTCGAATATGCTCTCCATCGACATCGGCATCGGTCATAATGACAATTTTATGATATCTTAATTTAGAAATATCGAAATCAGCACCAATCCCTGTTCCAAAAGCCGTAATTATTGTTCTTATTTCTTCATTATTTAAAGCCTTATCTAAACGAGCCTTTTCGACATTTAATATTTTTCCTCTTAAAGGTAAAATAGCTTGGGTTTTTGGCATACGTGCATCTTTCGCCGAACCTCCTGCCGAATCCCCTTCGACAATAAAGATTTCAGACTCTGTAGCATCTCTACTTGTACAATCAGATAATTTACCAATTGTATTAAAAGCATCCATAGGTGTTTTACGTCTAGTGATTTCACGGGCCTTTTTGGCAGCTAATCTTGCACGCGAAGCAACAGTTGCTTTATCAATAATTATCTTAGCCTCTTCCGGATTTTCCATTAAAAATCTTTCAAATCCTTCACTAAATATATCATCTGCTATTTTACGGACTTCTGCACTACCCAATTTTCCTTTTGTTTGACCTTCAAATTGGGGATCTGGATGTTTACAAGAAATAATCATTGTTAAGCCTTCACGAACATCATCGCCAGTTAAGCTCTCATCATTTTCTTTTAACAATTTAGCTTTCTTGGCATAATTATTGATAATCCTCGTTAAAGCTCTTTTAACGCCATCTTCATGAGTTCCGCCATCTCCAGTATTGATATTATTAACAAAGGAGAAAATTGAAGAATTGTAAGAATCATTATATTGCATTGCTACTTCAATAATAATATCATCTTCTTTTCCTTCAATATAAACGATGTCATCATGAATTGGTTCTTTATTTTTATTTAACATTTTGACATACTCGATTATTCCCCCATTATAAAGGAAAGCTGATTGCTTATTTTCTTCTCTTTCATCGATTAATTTAATCTGTAAGCCCTTATTCAAAAAAGCAATTTGTTGTAATCTATTAGCTAATATATTAAAGTCAAACACAGTAGTTTCTTGAAAGATGGCAGGATCTGGTTTAAATATAACAGTTGTTCCTGTCCGATCCTGCGCACATTTATCAATAACTTTTAAAGGTTCTACTGGTTTTCCTCCATGTTCAAATCTTTGATAATGAACTTCCCCATCACGATAAACATAAACTTCAAGCCACTCTGATAAAGCATTAACAACACTGGCTCCTACACCATGTAATCCACCACTAACTTTGTAGCCACCGCCACCAAATTTACCGCCCGCATGTAAGACAGTAAAAATCGTCTCAACTGTGGATAAACCTGTTTTTTTATTAATTCCGGTAGGCATTCCTCGCCCGTCGTCTTTAACAGTTATTGTATTACCTTTGCCAATGATTACTTCAATATCATCACAAAATCCCGCTAAAGATTCATCAACCGAATTATCAACAATTTCCCAAACTAAATGATGTAAACCCACAACACTAGTTGTACCGATATACATTCCCGGACGTTTACGAACAGCTTCCAATCCTTCTAATACTTGTATGTTCTCATCATTATATTCATTTTTCATAAGTAACCTCCTCTATTTGTTCATCTTTAATAGTAAAAATTTTAATATCTTGTAAATATTTTTCATTGATATTATCCAGTTCCGTAGTTGTAATAAATGTTTGTACTTTTCCATTTAATAACTTTAGAATATTATTAGCTTTTTCATTATCTAACTCACTAAACAAATCATCTAAAATTAGAATTGGATATTCTTTTCTCTTTTTATAAAAAATTGGAATCTCAGCTAATTTAAAAGCAATTATGGCATTTTTTTGTTGTCCTTCCGAACCATACTCCTTTAAATTATGATCATTTAATTTAAAAACAATATCATCATGATGAATTCCTAAATGAGTCTGACCAAAGAGTATATCTTTATCCAAACTTTTAGTATATAATTCTTCTAGTCCTTTTTTTGTAACTCCCTCATAATCTGTTTCATAATAAATTTCTAAGCCTTTTAAATTAGCTATTTTAAAAAATAAATCAGCTATATTATCATTAATTTTCTTAATATATTCTTTTCTTTTTTCATATATTTCGAAACCAATGTCAATTAATTTATTTGTTAAAACAGCCAAATATTCTTTCGAAATATTATTACTACTATTAAACATTGTTTTAAGATAAGCATTTCTTTGTTTAATTAATTTATTGTAGTCTTGCAGATATTTTAAGTAAACATTATCTAGCTGTGATATTTCAATATTGAGCATTTTTCTGCGTATACTTGGTGTATCTTTAATAATTTTTAAATCATTAGGACTAAATAAAATTACATTTATTTTTGATATATAATCACTCAACCTGGAAATGTCAGTTCGATTTATTTTTACCTTTTTTCCTTCTTTTGTTAATAATAATTCATATTCTTTGGTGTTTATTTCATCTTTTATTTGAGCAGCAATTTTTAAATTTTCTTGATTTTTTTTAATTAGAATAGAATCATTATTTGTTCGAAACGATTTAGTTAAAGCCAAGACATAAATCGCTTCAACTAAATTTGTTTTTCCCATCCCATTTTTACCAATAATTAAATTAAGATGGTCATTAAATTGTAAATTTGCTCTTTCATAGTTACGAAAATTGATAAGTTTTAAATCTTTAATCTGCATATTGGCCTCTTTTGTGTTTATATATTAAAATAACAGGTATTTGTGTACTCCTATACCTATTAATAATTATATCATAAAATAAGCCTAATTTAAATTATTTTTAGAAAAAATACCGAACTTTTTAACTTTGTTTCCTTTTTCGCAAAATAGACTCTAATCTTGTTGCTCTTAATACTTGATTATTTATTATTTCATAAGAAATATCTATAAAAATTTCGGCATGATTATTAAATATAAGTTTCATTTTATTATCTTTCTTTTCATACTTTTCTAAATTATTTAAGGAAATCCATGAACAGGTATTTAAACGAGGAGACGCGGTAGGAAAAAAGATAATCTCCTTACTCTCCTCAATAATAATTGGTGCTTTGTGCGTTATACCTGTTAAAAAGGTTGTTCCTAATTTTCTTCCTTCTAGAGTACTACCAAAATATTTACAACTTTCTTCTATAATGGAATGCACAGTTTTATTAACAATAAAAATATTCTTTTTTTCATAAACTTGACTTTTATTAGCTCGTGGAATTATTGCTAAAGTATTTTCATTTATCTCATAATCATTCATAATATGCCCCCTCGTGATAAAAGATGTTTCTCTTATATCACAAAGAGTTGTCGATAAATGTAGAAAAAAATATCAAAAGATAAATTTTTAATATAATATCTTCAAAAATTTTTTTTAAAAATCCACCCCTAAAAGAGGTGGATTTTCTCAATGGCCTATAAGGCCTGTTACTGGCTGCCACCATTTGGTGG
>CANQQP010000003.1 GCA_947626055.1 uncultured Bacilli bacterium
AAAAAACTAGAACGTACTTCTAGTTAATGTATATTACTACTCGAAGAATTTTCCGAGTTTCCTATCAATCTGGAGCGGGTGATGGGAATCGAACCCACGTTATCAGCTTGGAAGGCTGAAGCTCTACCATTAAACTACACCCGCATTTGTAATTACTTATATATTATAACATAAAAAGTTATAAATTCAACAAAAACTTCGCTTCAGCCATCAATAAATGAAAAAAGTCTTATTAAAATTAGGCTTTTTATTTTTTCTTAATCCCATTATGAAAAAAGACTATTAAAATTTTTTAACAGTCCTTATCATTTGGGCAGTATAACCCATTTCATTATCATACCAAGCAACGATTTTAACTAGTTGTTTACCATCTACTTCAACTACGTTGGTCATTAATCCATCTACTAAAGCTCCACATTTCATACCAATTATATCACTCGATACAATTGGATCTTCTGTATACTTTAAAGTTTCATTTTGATTTTTCTTAAATAAATTATTAATTTCTTCTTTTGTAACATTTCTCTTAAGTTCTAAAGTAACATCAATAACAGATCCATCACTTACAGGAACTCTATATGCATTTCCATCAAGTTTGCCCAATAAGCTTGGAATAACTAAGCCAATAGCACTAGCAGCTCCAGTGGTAGCCGGAACTATATTCATAGCTGCTGCTCTTCCGCGCCTTGCATATATACCTTTTTTATGAGCAACATCTAAAGTTGCCTGATCGTTAGTATAAGCATGAATAGTGCTCATAAAACCTTTTTCAATTCCTATATTATCTTCTATAATTTTTAAGACTGGTGCCAGACAATTAGTAGTACATGAAGCAGCGGAAATTACTTGTTCTTTACCAGTTAAAATGTCATCATTAACATTATAAACAACTGTTTTCAAATCCCCTTTGGCTGGAGCCGAAATCACTACTTTTTTAGCCCCTGCTTCAATATGTTTTAGCGCCTTTTCTAAACTCGTAAATAGACCAGTACATTCTAAAACTGTTTCAACTCCTAATGTATCCCAAGGAATGCAAGCGGGATCCTTTTCGGAAAAAACTCTAATTTTTTTACCTTTATAAATAATATTTTTCTCATCAAATTTGATTTCCTCGTCTAAATAACGACGATGATTAGTATCATATTTTAATAAATAAGCAAGATCTTCGGCGCTAGTCAAATCATTAATTGCTACTACCTCTAACTTATCATCTTCTAACATTTCTCGAAATGCTAGTCGGCCAATTCTCCCAAAACCATTAATTCCTACTTTCATAAATATACCTTCTTTCTTTTATTTAAATATACTTCCACCAATAAATTCTCTTAATAACGAACTTTTCTCAACATACTCGGAAGGAATAGGATAAAAGATTTTTAAAAATTCAATTAATCTTTTAGCTTCTTCATACATATCCGATGATACAGGAACCGAATAAAGTAATGGTTCTACATATACTTTTAATACTCCTATTTCATATATTAAACTTGTATTTAGGACACTATCAACATCTTTCATAAAAGGAAATATAAATTCCTCTTCGCCTTTACGTACTAATTGCCAACTTTTTAAGGTTTCCTCAACATTTACAGAACGAAACTGATTATCTCTAACTATTCGGCGAATCAAACGCAAATCTATAGTAGAAAGATGATTATGTCTATCAATAGCTAGTGGTGAAAAAGGCGAAACATATATTTTATAAATATTATTACTCGCTAAATTTTCTAATAAAGTGGGATTTAGAGCGTGATTTCCTTCCAAAATAATAATTGTTTTATCATCAATGGAGACCGCAGGAGAATTATATTCCTTTACTCCAAGACTAAAATTATATTTTGGTAAAATGACTTTTTCATGATTTACTAATTTTGTTAAATGTTTATTTAATAATTTAGTATCTAAAAGTTTAATAGATTCAAAATCATGGTTTTTGACAACATCACGAGGCATCTGTGATTGATTTAAATAATAATCATCTAAAGAAATAGTAAATATCTTTAATCCATAGGCTTTTAAAGCTAAAGCTAGTTTCCTACTAGTCGTAGTTTTACCGGAAGAAGAAGGCCCGGCCATTAATACTAACTTAACATTTTCTCTAGTATAAATTTTTTCTGCTTCTTTCAAAATATTCTTTTGTAAATATAACTCATTAGTTCTAATAAAATCAGCAATCGTATTATGCGAAACCATCTTATTAACATCAGCTACATAGGAAATATTTAAAGATGATATCCATTTTTTATATTCCGAAAAAGCACGCATATTTAAAGGATAATGATTGTATTTAGGTATTTCATAATCGGCAGATATTACCGGAAATAGTAAAACAAATTTATTAGTACCTAGATAAACAATATCAAATTTATTTATACATTTAGTAGAATAAGGCATTTCGGTATAAAAATAATTGTAATTATCTTTCAACTTATACATTACAACAAATTTATCTAAGACACCCTGAATAATTCGCGCTTTTTCTAATTCGTTAACATTTTGATAATAATTTATAGCATCCTTTTTAGTAACGTTTATTTTTTTAAAAGGCAAATCAGCATTAATTATTTGCTTCATTTTTCTTTTTATTTTCTTTAAATCCTCATCATCTAAAATACAGTCATGTCTTATTGTAAAACAGATACCTTTATCAATTGAATGTTCAAAAAAAACTTGGGTACTTTTACCATATAATTCATTAATAGCGACGATTAAAATATGTTTTAATCCACTTTTATAAATTTTATTACCATCTAAATCATTAGCATATAAAAATTCAATTTTTGAATTATCTTTAAGCTTTTCGTCATAACTAACGATTTCATTATTTATTTTTACTCCAATCACTGGATATTCACGTGAATTATTTTCCGCAATAAATTCTGTTAAATCAAGATTGGGATTTATATATAATTTTTGATTTTCAAAATAGACTTTGATTTTATCCTTCATATAACGCCTCTTTATTCTCTTATAATTTTATCAAATATATCTTTTTTTGACAATTCATTTTTTTGTAATATTTTGTTGGTTTCTTTTAGTTATAAATCCGAGAAATATTACTAAATTAATATTAGGTGATTATTTTGAATTTAATTCCATATGTCGTTGAACGTAATTTTAATAGTGAACGCAGTTATGATTTATATTCGCGCATGCTAAAAGATCGAATCGTTTTCTTAACGGGTGAAATTACTGATGAAAGTGCCAGTATTATTGTTTCTGAACTTTTATATTTAGATTCTTTAAATAATGAAGAAATTTGTTTATATATAAATAGTCCGGGTGGTAGTGTAACCGCCGGTTTTAGTATTTATGATACAATTAATTTTATTAAGAGTGATGTTAAAACAATTGTGATTGGCATGGCCGCATCGATGGCAGCTTTCTTATGTGCTAGTGGAACTAAAGGTAAACGCTGTGCTTTAAAAAATTCAGAAATCATGATTCATCAACCTTTAGGAGGAGCCCAAGGGCAAGCAACCGAAATCCAGATAGCAGCCGAAAGAATCATTAAATTAAAAGATAAGTTAAATCATATGCTCGCTACTTTAACTGGCCAAGATTTAAAAACAATTAAAAATGATACCGAAAGAGATAATTATATGGATGCCCAAAGTGCTTTAGACTACGGCTTAATTGATGTCATTTTGTGAGGCTTTGGCTTGATGTCTTTTTACTAAATCACGCATTTTAATAAAACAATGATTAACCCCTGATTTACCAATAGGTTTACCAGTTTCACTACTAATTATTTCCGCAAGTTCTAAAAAAGAGACATCGGGATATTTTTCGCGATATTTTATAACATCTTTAGTTCGTTCATCTAGAAGATCTATTAAATTATGTTCTTTTAAATAATTAATATTTTCTATCTGAACCATTCCGGTTTTAATAGTCTTTTCTTGATTGGCTAACTCACAATTATTTAAACGATTAACCATATTTTTATGATCGCGATATATTCTAATATCTTCAAAATAAAATAAAGAATTAATAGCATTAAACATTTTAATAATATCACTTATATTCTCTGCACTTTTAAGATAAATCATATACCGATTATTTCTTTTTAATATTTTCGTTGGAATATCTAATTCTTTTAAAATCTTACTAAAATATATGGCATCTTTTTTTGCATGCACAACAAATTCCATATGATAGCCACTTACTTTAGGATCGTTGACGCTACCACATGCTAAAAATAACCCTTGAATAAAAGCAATTTTATCTTCTTTGTTTTCTAATAAATACTCCTCAGGAGCTATTTTTTTATTATTCTTAAATATACAAAGATCTTCTAAAATAAAGGGTACTTGATCTTTTATTTCTAATATATATATTTGCTTTGTCCTAAATCTTTTTTGAATACGCACGGTAACATATATATTGACATGATAGAGATTTTTGATTATTTTGTACATTCTTCGCGCCACGGAAGCATTTTCCATAACCAATTCGATTTTTTCTTTATCATATTTACCATCATATCTAATAAAAGCCGATAATTCACTTCTAACAGTTACATAGTCAAATGGAAGTTTCGAAATTTCTTCTTTAATTCGAGTCGTAAAAGTCATACTAATTCATCCATTAAATAAGAAAATATTAGATAAGCCGTTTTTAAACTATCATGTCTTAAAACATTATCTTCTATTTTATATATTTTATCTTCAATTAATTTTACTCCCATTTTTTCGACTGTCTTTTTATCTAAGATTACAGGATCTTTTTGCTCTTCCGTAGCATATTTTTTGACTAAATAAGCGGACATTTTACTATTATTAGCAATAATTGCATCTAGTCCACCCTCTCCTAAATATTTTTGAAAAACCTTAATATGATCACTGACTTTAAAATTATCGGTTTCACCTGGTTGAGTAACCAGATTACAGACGTATAAAGTTTTAGCATGGGAAGCATTTATCGCCTTTTGGATTTCTTCTAAAACAATATGGGGCATAACACTTGTATATAAACTTCCACAAGAAAAAATAATTAAATCGGCTTTATTTAAAGCTTTAAAGATTTCGGGATTAATTTTAAATTTTTTATCATAAAATATCTCATCAATTTTCGTTTTAGCTTCCGTAATTTGGCTTTCACCAATGATATATTCACCATATTCAGTTTTGCCGATTAAATCCACTGCTTCTTCAGTTAAAGGTAATACTGTACCCTGAATATTAAACAATTTACACAAAATAGGAATGGAATGGGCAAAATCACCCTTAATATCTAGTAAAGCTGTTAATAATAAATTTTTAATCGAATGGTTCGCTAATTTAGAATTTTTAGCAAAACGATAATTTAATAGTTCCGTATTATCAGCATCAGTATTAGCCATGGATAAAAGCACTTTCGAAATGTCACCGACCGCTGGAATATCAAACTCTTTCCGTAGGTCGCCTGTACTACGACCATTATCAGCAACACTTACAACTGCTGTTACATTTACAGGAAACAACTTTAAGCCTTTTAGTAGTTGAGAAAGTCCACTTCCCCCGCCGAAGATAACAATGTTCTTCATCTTTATCACCTACTTAAATATATGATAACATACTTCCTATTTTGTTGCTAGAATTAAAGAACTTAATTTATTTTATACGGATTATTAAGAGTCCCATCCCCCGCAATTAAAGGAGTATCCTTTTTTAAATTAATTACAGGATAAACATCTAAGTTAGAACCAATTTTATAATCAGCTCCATTATTGATATAAACAGAATTTTCGGACTTAGAAGACATGGTCCACCAAGTTTTAGTCATATCTAGATAAGTTTCTTGATTATTTATTTTACTTAATTCTACTTCATCTTTAGTCAGTAAGCCAATTTTTAAATTAACATTAGTTGAGGAACAATTTAAACTATCAGTGCCATTTTCATTCGAATTATTACAGAACAATCCTGCCTCGAGATATTTTTCGTAATCTTTTAAATTTTTAGTATAAAAATCATTTAGATAATTTTGAATACTATCGGCACTATTGGAATCAGTTATACTATAAATAGATTGCCCAATTGTTTCATTAGTAATTAATCTGATAGTTTGATCCCCATTAATACGCACAACACGCCATAAAATATTAGCAAAAGAAACATAGTTATTATCCACATTGCCTTTATAGTATAAAGACTCTCCTAAATCATCAGTAGTAACATATAGCCCTTTATTTTTCGTCGCTATTTGTTCATTACTTATCTTAGTGGCTAAGCCTAATTCATTTAATTTAAAATTAATTGTACACTCCGTATTTTTAGTAGCTCTTATAGTTAAATGATTTTGGCCACTTTCAAAAGAAGCTTTTTGATTATTCGTACAACTTAAATTGTCATAAACATAGCCATTATTAGGCTCTATCGTAATACTAGTTAAGGCATTATAACTCGCTTGAACCTCAGCTTTAGCTGTATATCCGTTATTAACAACTAAACTAATTTTAATTTTTTGCTCTTCCGGAGAGTTTTTACTGGCAAGTTTAACTACAGAGTAGGTAAGAATTATGCCAATAGTTAGGATACATATTCCAATAATTATCGATATTCCTACTTTTAAACTTCCTAAATACTTTTGCAATTTTTGTAATTCTTTTTCCGCATCAAAACTTCTTTTTGCCATAACTCGCCCTCTCATTCTATTATTATTTTACAATATAAAAAGAGGATTGTAAAATAAAAAGAAATGCTACTTTTCTAAAGCAACATTTCCTAATGATTGCGCGATGGTCATAAGTTCATCACTAGCCAAATTACTACTTGTTAAATAATATTCTACATTATCAGATGTCCAAGTTAAGGAATTATTTGATAAGGCCGCAACAGAATCGGTAAGTAATAAAGGATCTCCAGCTACAGGAATTATTTCAAATTCTTTAGAGGCTGTCGCTGCTTCTTCGACTAAAATAAATGATTTGTCGCCTTTAAAGGTTAAGATGGTTCTATCAGTTTGTTCATCTGTTATTTTATCTTCACTTTTTAAATAGGTATTGGCAGGAACATATAAAGGATAGATAGCTTCTTCTAAAGCGGTAGTTTCTTTTTCAACTTCTTGTTTTTCTTCTGTTTCATCAATTAAAGTATTTAATTTAAAATAATCATCTTTATATTTTGCTTTATAATCAATATTTTTAATAGTTACTTTTATTTTGACATTTTTATTTGTATCATACACCATAACTTTTTCTAAATTCATATCTTTATCGAAAGTTAATTCTTGATTAACTAACGCTTTATTATGAGGATAGTTGACTAAACAAGATATGATATATTTGCCTTTTTCTTCTTTTAATGTGGCTTTATCATCATTTACGACATCATTAACTAAGGATTCTAAAATATAGGATTGAGAACTATTGGCAGGCCATTGACTTTCAAATTTAAAACTTTTATTTAAACTTGGCGTAACGACATAAACATTACCTTCATCTTTTAAAATAATTTGCTCGTGGTCATTATTTTGATTGATCATACTAACTTTATAGTTATCATCTTTTTGATAATTAACCGTTATATCATACTTAAAAGTATCTTCGTTATTATAAATTTCCATAGTACCCTTAAGTTCGTAACCTTTAGATGAGTTTACTTTGTCTTTAAATTCCTCTTTCGCTTTTGAAATATCGAATTTTCCACAACCACTAACTAAAAGAAGAACAAACATACTTAAGAATATTATTTTTTTCATTACATCACTTTCCTTTTCTAGTTAAGTATATTTTTAATAAATTTAATTATTCATGTATATTAACTAAAAAGAGGAACATAATAAAAATAGAAATGAGGATGATTATGGAAACAATACAAAAAATTGCCTTAGCATTAAATATTGTTGGGGGCTTAAACTGGGCCTTAGTTGGTTTATTTGATTTTAATCTTGTCTCAGCTGTATTTGGTGCCGATTCGGTATTAGCAAATGTCATATATGTACTTATTGGTATTTGTGCCGCAATTAATATAGGTATTTTATTTATGCATCTAGAAAGCGAATAGACAACTAGAAACCTAGTTGTCTATTTTTATTTGGCAGATACAATAATAGTAATCTGTTTATTGGAAATATATTGAACTTTTGGATCTGTTCCTTCGACAGTAACTGTTACTTGATGTTCGCCTTCACCATAGCCACTTAAGTCAACATAGGCTGTAATAGAGGCTGGATCTAATGCTTCCAGATTTTCACTTGTACCTTTGGCAATAACAGATATCTGCGCGTCATCACGCGATTTAGCATTAACATTGTAGTTAGATGACAGATTGCGCCATTGAACATTGATACCATCAATAGTTTTTTGCGTCTCTTCACCAAACTTAACAGTTATCGTTGCTGTTGAAGCACTCATTGATCGAACTCCGTTTGGTTTATTAATTGTTACATTGTAAGTTTTTTCATCACTTAAACTATTTACATCAATTGTAACAGGTACATAAGTAATATTTTCTAAAGCACTTTGCTCACCATAGATTGTTACTTTCGAAACACTACTATTAATTTCGGAAATAGCCCGACCAGTTTTTGGAGTACCAGTAGTTAAAACTCGTAATGGTACTTCTGTTGAATAAGATTCTAACTTAACAACAGCCGTAACTTTTTCGGGAACGATTTCTACGTTTTTAACAATTTTTCCTTCAGCATCGTAAGCTACTAAAGGCACATTATCAATGGTGTAGTCACCTTTTTCTTTAAATTCATCTTTACTTAAATCAATTAAAGCCCGAACTGTGGCTACTTTAGAAAGAGTATCTTCAGCGCCTTTTATAACGACTTCGGTACGATCTAAAGTGACACTTGCCACACTTAATTTTTGATCAAGCTTATCTTCATTTAGTAAATCGTAAGAAACAGTTTTTAAAGTACTTATCTTTTCTTTTATTACGACTAAAACGGTCGATGGATCTAATTTATAATTTAAAGAGTCAATGGATTGATTATAAGTTAAACGGACACGATGTTCTCCAACTCCATATTTAGTTAAATCCAATTTTACTTCATGTTCTCCTAATTGTTTTGCTAAATATAAATCGCTTTTTCGACCGATTAAGGTAACATCGACAGTTTCGGGAATACCTTCAACAACATAGGCTTCTTTATTATATTCGGCAACAACCGGTTGATCGGCTAAAACTTCTGCTTCAGTTTGCACCAAAGTAATAACCCGCGAGTCAACTAAGAAGAAAATAGCCACCGCAAAGATTAGAGATAAATAAATTAAAGTAAATGGTTTATTAAGAATTTTATCTAATTTATTATTACTACTTTTTAATCTTTTATTTAAACGATAAACTACTCTACTTATCGGAGTTATGAGTACTTTATCTAATCCCGCATAGATTAAATGGAAGAAAGCTTTGATTACTTCAATTACTTTATGCATTTTCCTCACCTGCACTTTCTTCATCATCATCTTCATCAGCATCATAGAACATTTCGGTTTTTGGTTTTAATTCATCAATTAAAGTCATTTTGAAATCATCTAAAGTTAAATTATATTTCATATTACCATCAACAGCAATACTGATGCGACCAGTTTCTTCAGAAACAATTAAAGCAATGGCATCAGTTTCTTCGGCCACTCCTAACGCCGCTCTATGACGCGTACCTAGACGTTTACTTAAAGTAGGATCCATACTCGTTTTAAATACTGATCCTGCACAAGTTATTCTATCCCCTTGAATAATGACACCACCATCATGTAACGGATTATTAGGGAAGAATATTGTTCCTAGTAAAGCACTAGAAACATCAGCATAAATCTTTGTAGCTGGATCAATATATTCTTGTAAAGAAATATCTCTTTCAATAACAATTAAAGCGCCAATACGATTTTTCTTTAAATATTCAATAGCGTCCATGATTTCATAAACAACGCGTTCTCTTTCATCAACAGTTAAAATTTTATGACGTCCTAATAAATTAGTACGACCAATCGATTCTAAGACATTACGAATTTCGGGTTGAAAAATAATAATTAAAGCTAACGGTCCCCAAGATAGAACATATTCTAGTAATAAACCAACAGTATATAAATCTAAAAGGGAACTAATTAGTTTAATAACTAATATTAAAATTACACCCTTAACAATTAAAACCATTTTTATATTATTTTTTACATTTTTTAAAATAAAATAAAACATTAACCAGACAATAGAAATATCAAGTATTTTTGTAATAATCGACCATAAAGTTGTTAATGTCATAAATTCACTCCCTTTTATCTACTATTTAAAGTATACCAAATTATATTACTTTTTGCTACCGCTAAATTGTTTTTTTACGGCATTTTAAAAGCTAGTTACCTAGCTTACTTATTTTCATTATTCTCATCTTTCATTAAAGGCATATCATATCCATCATTATTAGGAGTTATTTCAATAGGTGCACTCACAACTTCCTTGTTATTAACTTCTAATTTTTCGGTTTGTTGTTCTTGCTCTTGTCTCATCGCCTCTTCGACAGTTGGCGTATTATCTTCTATTATATCTTCTTTTTTACCTTTTTTATCTTTCTTCTCTTTTTTCTTTTTTTCTTTTTTAGGTTTAGGCTCTTTAGGTACTACCTCTTTATCCTTAGGTTCTTTTGGTAATTTACTAGTATCGACAAGATAACCTATTAAAGCAAATAATAGAACCCCTGATATAACTAAGAACCAAATGTAATTATCAATAAGAAAATTTATAAATACTTCCATACATACCTCCTAGTTAATTTTATTCTTTTTTATTTTAAGAAATACTTAACTCTTGATTTTCCGGTTGAATTTGAATATAGGTATTACCATCATTAACTTTGATTTCTTGCCCATTTTCATCTTTATAAATAGTTTTACTACTACGAGATGATTTTTCCCAAGTAATAGGGATGGCATAACCATTAGTAATGTAGTAACCACTACCACTACCTACAGTATCTATATCTTGTCTACCTTTATCATCAATAGTTTGATTAGCTAATTTATAAGTAATTATATTTTTAGCTGTGTATTGTTTTTTCGTCACATAATCGACATGTTCTTCCCCATTGACATATCTTTTATAAACTTTATTTTCTGCATCATAAACATAACTAGTCTTGGCATAGTTAGAATAAGGAATTTCAATGTTATTAGCAACTTGGGCCGTTTCTTTAGAACTTAAGTCAATGTTATCAACATTGTAATTTAATAAGGTAGACTGCTTGGAAGTACTGCGATATTCTAAATGGGAAATGGCTTTTTTAATAAGTTCCATAGATGTATAACCAGTATGTTCACTAGATACTCTTAAACTTTTATCACGAAAGAAATACGTACCTTCGTAAGTTAATCCATTTAGGTTATTAACCCCTAAAGTTTTGATATCACTTTGCGCTTGAGGAGACCAACCCCAATGGACATAGACCGCATCATTTTCTAAAGCATAATCTAAAAAATAATGACGTGCACTACGAACAGAACCAATTTTTTCGGTATTTTGATCTTTGAACACCGCCATCATGCGGGTTATACCACCTTCAACTACGATTTCGTAAACTAAGTATGCATCATCTAAGCCACTATGGTATGGACGCGCTTGATTATGATTATTAATCATAACGGCAATTGGTCTTTCATTAGAATCTTCATTGATAATATTTAATTTCTTCACAGGTTCTTTTACTTTTTTAACTTTATTAATGATTTCATCATTTTTAAAAAGATAGAAATACGCAAAAAAACCAACTAAGCATAACAATAAAATAGCAATTATGGTAATAAATATCTTTTTCTTCTTTTTTCTTTTCTTCATGAGTAACACACTTTCTACTATAACAAGTTTATCAAATTGGTCTCTTAAAGTCCATAAAAAAAATATTAAAAGCAATTTAATATTTTTTAATAATTCTCAAGATTTCGTCTTTGTTCTCTTTCTAGATCTTTTTTCTTTAAACTTTCTCTTTTATCGTAAAGCTTTTTTCCTTTAGCTACGCCAATTAATAATTTCGCATAATTTTTTTTGAAATAAAGTTTTAAAGGAATTAAACTATATCCATCTTGCGTAATAGCTTCCTTGATTTTTTTAATTTCTTTTTTATGCAAAAGCAGTTTTCTTTCTCTTCTTTCTTCATGATTAAAGATATTACCTTGTTCATATTTAGCAATGTACATGTTAATAACATATACTTCTTCGTTTTTAAGGCGAGCAAAACTATCTTTAAGATTTACAGAGCCATTACGAATCGCTTTGATTTCCGTACCTTTAAGTTCAATCCCGGCTTCGTACTCTTTAATGATTTCATAGTCAAAATAAGCTTTTTTATTTTTTATTTCCATCTTGTTTGTCCTCTACTATTTCAAAATCAACTTGGGAAGCTTCTTTACTAGCTCCGATACATTTTACTCTAATTGTATCTCCTAAACGATAAGTTTTTTTGGTAGACTTTCCGACCATCGCTAAAAGTTCCGGAACATAATTGAAGTAGTCGCCTTTTAAAGATTTAACGTGAACTAAGCCTTCGACTAAATTAGGTAACTCGACAAACATGCCAAAATTAGTAATCGTATTGATAAAGCCCTCATATTCCTGTCCAATATGATCTTCCATATATTCGGCCATTTTCATATCGTTTACTTCTCTTTCGGCATCCACCGCTGCTCGTTCTCTTTCCGAAGAATGCTCGGCAATTTCGACTAAGGATGATTCTAAGTTGGCAATGGTCGTCATACTCATATCTTTTTCAATTAAATATTTTTTTAATAAGCGATGAACCGTTAAGTCCGGAAAACGCCTAATAGGAGAAGTAAAATGGGTATAAGTAGGACTAGCTAGACCAAAATGGCCAATATTATCTTTACTATAAATTGCTTTTTTCATACTTCTTAAAAGAATAGATGATAAGATAGGAAATTCTTTTTTATCTTTAAGTTGGTTTAAAATTAGTTGCATACCTTTGGGGGTTAGGTCATTTATTTTGCCTCCAATTTTATATCCTAATAAATGAACTAAAGTTAAAAATTCATCAATTTTATCACTATTAGGTTTATCATGAACACGATAGATAAATGGTAAATTCATATTATAAATATGGGTAGCCACACATTCATTGGCAGCAATCATAAAGTCTTCAATTAAGTTTTCCCCTTCTTTTTGCTCCCTTTTTTTAATATCGATAGCTTTCCCAGTTTCATCTTGAATAATTTTCGCTTCCTCAGCTTCAAAATTGATGTAACCACGCTCATTTTTCTTTTTTCTTAAAATATGAGCAAATTCGTTCATTGCTAGTAAAGTATCTTTAAATTCTTCATAACCAGCAGGGGTTACATGATCAATTAAAATGGAATTAACATCATCGTAATTCATCTTTTTGGCGGATTTAATATAACTTTCAAAAATATCATAATTTAAAAGTTTTCCTTGATTATCATATTCCATAACACAAGACATAGCTAATCTAATAACCCCTTCATTTAAGGAGCAAATACCATTAGAAAGTTTATGAGGCAACATGGGAATTACGGTGTCAGCTAAATAAGAAGATGTCCCTCTATTATAAGCATCATCTCCTAAAGCTGTATTTTCTTTAACATAATGCGAAACATCAGCAATGTGAACACCTAAAACATATAAATCGCCTTTTTTCTTTAAGGAAATAGCATCATCAATATCTTTAGTGTCTTTGCCATCAATCGTAAATATAACTTCGCCAGTTAAATCGCGACGCCCCACAAGATCTTTGGGATCGACTTCATCGGGTAACTTTTCGACCTCGGCTAAGACTTCAGGCGTATACTTATCATAGATTTCATGTTTATAAGCAATGCTTAAAATATCGATACCTGGATCATCTTTATGACCAAGGATACTTAAGACTTTACCGGCATATTTATTATGACCTAAATCTTTGGTAATTTCGACTAAGACTTTGTGTCCTTCTACACAATTATGAAGGGAATCTGGATCTAAAATAACGGTTATTTCCTTTTTAGTTTCATCTAACTTAAAACCTAAGCCCTCTTCAGTTTTAATTATTTCTCCCACTAAATTTTTTAATTCTCTTTTAATTATTCTTAAGACTCTACCTTCTTTTTTCAAAGCCTTGTTAATAACTTCAATTAAAACAATATCTCCATCAATGGCTCCGTTTAAATTCTTCGCATCAATATAAATATCATCTTCTTTATCTAATATTAAAAAACCAAAACCTTTTTTATTAATAGCGACTTTCCCTACTTTAATACCTGGACAATTTTCTAAAAGAATATATTTATCTTTCTTAGTTTTATAAAGAAGACATTCTTGCACAAGATTTTCTAATTCTTCAGTTAATTCTTGATACTCTACGGTCGTTTTAAATCCCAACATATCATTGATTTCGATTGGGTCTAAAGCTTTGTGAATGTCTTTTAATGCTTCTATTATTTCCTCTTTCATATAAGATCCCTCATTATTATTTTAGCACTATAATTTTTTTCATGCATTAAAAAAGGAAGTTGGTTAACACTTCCTTTATTATTTTAAAAATAAGATAAACGCTATAACAAAAAAGGCAAGACCTAGAGCCATAGTTAATCTAGTAATTAAAAGTTCTACACCACGTTCTTTTTGTTTTTGAAATAAGGTCGCATTACCTCCTGAGATAATTTGGCCCGCATCACTAGCTTTATTACTTTGTAATAAGACAATCGCAATTAATATTACTGATATTATTAATAATATTGTTTCTAACATGTTATTCACATCCATTTCTCGTATTTATAATTTATCATACGTCTTCAAAATTATCAAGCTTTGTTTAAAACTAATGTTAAATTTTTATTTTTTAAAGGTAAAATAGGAATGCCTCTAACATAACGTGTTAAAGCAGCATCTAAAGATTTAAATGTCACTGGTATTTCATTTTGGACAAGAAATTCATAAACATCATCAATCATATCTTGATTAATGACAATGCCATCAACTGTTCTTTTATAACTTTTAAAAACATCTAAAGCAACTGTAGGACTTTCATAATTTTCAGTTAAAGATGAATAATTCCAATTATTTTTTCTATATTTCAAAGATGCTTTATACCAAATCATATTAGGGCTTTCTAAAGTTATACAATAATAATCTAAAATTGTAAAATTAATATTTTGATTATCATAGTTAATACCATTCTGACAATAAGTAAGGATCTTTTCGGCAACAGCACTATATGCTTGGACACTTTCGTTTCTTTTTTCTTCTAACTTACATTTAGCTTGCTCAAATAAAGGATAATCTAGAGCTTTTCCCCTTTTAATCATACTTTTTAAAGTATTTATGTTGACTTGATATAGTTCACAAATTTCTTCAAAAGAAAGATTACTATTAATAATTAAATGCAGGATGCTACGTAACCCTTGTTCTTTAAAATTTTTTTCTTCCGGTTTAAGACTTACAACCTTTTCTTTAATTTTTACATATTGATTTAATATTCTTACGATATTTTGGTGATTAATCTCATATTTTAAGCAAGCTTTTAGAGCATTGTCACAATACTCAGCCAATATCTCATCACCACAAAGCATAATTAACTGGCTTTTTTCTTTATCAATTTTTTTATTAATCTGCTCCAAATAAGTTTTTTGGCTATAGGAATTAAGAGCTAAAAAATTTATTTTTTTATCTTGTTTTAATATTTTAAATTGAATACTACTATATAATTGAATGTATTTTGCTAAACCATAAGCTATATTATCACATAATATTTCCGGTTTAACATTAAATAAAAGCTCTTTAAATTGTTTATGACATCTATCAATATGTTCTTTATCAATAATTTGCTCACTAGCTAATATCTTTTCATAAAACGTAAATATTTTTATGGCTATTGGCCATGTTGCTTTTTTAACTTCCAAACTTACTTTTGGTCTTTGTAAATTTTTTACAATTAAATTTTTTTCATTCATAAATTTTGCCCCCTAAAAAAATCCTATATTAGGAATTTAATATAGGACGTATTATAAGTTATTTATTTTCGGATGTCAAATTTTCTTCGATACGTAATAAACGATTATATTTAGCAATGCGTTCACCGCGACATAAAGAACCGGTTTTAATGTAAGGAATACTTAATCCCACTGCTAAATCAGCAATAAAGGTATCTTCTGTTTCGCCACTACGATGGGAAATAATCATTTGATAATTATTTTTCTTCGCCAGCATTATAGTCTCAATCATTTCGGTAATAGTTCCAACTTGATTAGCTTTTAATAAAATCGCATTCCCCGCTTTTTCATTTATCGCTTTTTGTAAATATTCTTTATTCGTAACAAAATAATCATCCCCTACAAGTAAAATCTTATTTTGCATTAATCTCGTAAGTTCACTTAAGTGAGCAAAGTCATCTTCATTAAAAGCATCTTCAATCGAAATAATAGGATACTCACTAACTAGTTTTTGATAGTATATCATTAATTCTTCCGGTGTTAATTCTCTTTTATCAATATGATATTTATTCGTCGTTTTATCATAGATTTCACTCGCAGCAACATCTAGAGCAATAAAAACATCTCTTTTAGGAGCATAGCCACTTTCAATAATCGCTTTAGTTATTAAGTCTAGGGCTTCTAAGTTAGTATTTAACTGAGGTGCAAAGCCACCTTCATCACCAACAGAAGTAATTTGTCCTTTTTCTTTTAGCAGTTTTTTTAATGTTGCAAATATCTCCGCCCCCGCACGCAAACGTTCTTTAAAACTTTTAACAACGGGCACAATCATAAATTCTTGAATTTCTAAACCGGAATCGGCGTGTTTACCACCATTAATGACATTCATCATCGGAATTGGTAAAGTTACTTGACCCGTTGAAACATATTCATATAATTCTTTATTTTCATTTAAAGCTCCCGCTTTTAAACAAGCTAAAGAAACAGCTAAGATTGCATTAGCACCTAAATTACTTTTATATTTAGTTCCATCTAAATTAATTAGAGTCTGATCAATCTTCGCTTGATATAATTCTTGCCCTACTAAAGCCGGTTTTATTATGGTGTTAATATTATTAACAGCTTTTAAAACTCCTTTACCTTGATATCTATTTTTATCTAAATCTCTTAATTCTAAAGCTTCTTTAGATCCCGTAGAAGCACCCGAAGGAACTGAAGCTGTCGCTTTTAATCCATTATCTAAAATAACATCGGCTTCCACAGTGGGATTGCCGCGAGAATCTAATATTTCTCTTGCTCTAATATCTTTAATTACTGCCATTTAATCACCCTTTTATCTATATTCTTAGTATACTCTAATTTAAATCTTTATTCAATAATTAGCACAAAAAAAGAGTTTATTTAATAAACTCAATTATTTCTTTAGAACGTTTTTTTACAAGTAACCAATGCATGATATCTAATATCGCATAAACTATGACAAAGATACCAACTACTTGGGTCATAACCATGGTACTTTTAAAAGGATTAAATATTAATAAAGCTCCCGATAATAAAGTTAAAATCCCAATAAATAAAAGCAATGTCCAAGTTTCCTCTTTATATTTTTTTAAAAATATTCCCGAATTAATTTTCATGATACCATTAATAATCATCCAAATTCCTAAACCGATTGTCACAATTGAACTAATTGATAAAGGATTAAATATAATAGCAATCCCCGCAATAAGAGTAATAATTCCATATATTAATTCAAAACTAATGTATTTTACTTCTTTTTTAACTGTAAAATAATTGATAAGAGAAACTACTCCGGATACAAGGATTAATCCTCCGACAAAATATCCAATTAAGGAATTGGCCATTTTCGGTTTAATAAATAAAAATATTCCAAAAGCTAAAAATAATAAAGCCGAAAACCATGAGCCATATATTAATTTATTAATTTTTGATTTCATCTTTCCATCTCCTGGTTTTATTATAAATAATTTTCGTTAGTTTGACAATTGATTTTTACTATTACTTATGTTATTATACTCTAATTTATGAAGGAGGATTCGTATGTTAAAAGAGATAACAATGTTTGAATTTCAAGATTTTGCTCAAGATCATCCCTTAGCTAGTTTTTATCAAACTCCCAATTATGCAATTTTTAAAAGTGAAGATGACTTTGATTATGATTATCTTGGTTATTATGAAAATAATCAATTAGTAGCAGCCACTTTAATGATTTATAAAAATATTACATTTACAAGTAAATATGCTTATGCTCCCCGCGGCTTTTTAATGGACTACCAAAATTTAAATCTATTACAAAATTTTACGAAGGAATTAAAAAAATATTTAAAAAAGAAAAAAATAGTTTTCTTAAAAATTGATCCTTTATTAATAATGCGAAAATACGATCCTACTACCAAAGCTCTAACTTATCAAGAAGCTACTAATTATAAAAATATTTTTGAAGAGTTAGGCTATAAAAAACTAAAAGATAACTTATATTTTGAATCTTCCTTACCCCGTTTTGATGGCTATATTGATTTAAAAAAATATGAATTTTCTAACTTAAATAAAAACACCCGTAATAAAATTAACAATTCAATAAAAAAAGGTCTGGAATTAATACAAGGAACTCGAGAAGATTTAGAGATTATTTATAAATTTTTAGAAAAACAAAATAACTTTAATTTTAAACATTATAATGATTTATATAAAGCTTTTGCTAGTGATAATCTAATGGACTTATTTTTAGTCAAAGTTGATTATGAACAATTTATGGCTAATGCCAAAAATGCTTATGAAAAAGAACTTGAAAAAAATAATATTTATAATGAAAAATTAAAACAAAATCCTACCGAAAAAAATCTGCGTCAGAAAATGCTTTCGGATAAATTACTCGTTACTTATAAAAATGAAATCATGGCCGCCTCATCCAAGTATACTGATAACGAATTACAAGAATATATCGCCGGCGCTTTAGTTATTAAAACAAAAGACACCGCCACGATAGTTTATAGCGGCTACGAAAAGAGATATCGTCATCTAAATGCTAATTATTTTTTACATAATGCTTTAATCAATTATTATAAAGATAATTACGATTATTTAGATTTAAATGGTCTTGCCGGGGACTTTACTCCTAATAATCCTTATCATGGTTTAAATGAATTTAAATTAGGTTTTAAACCACTATTTTATGAATATATTGGTGAATTAGATTTAATTATTAATGATAAAGCTTATAATAATTTATTACTTACCGGTAAATTACATCAAATATTTGACAAAAAAGCCTAAAGTTAATTCTTTAGGTTTTTACATGTCTCCAAACGATAATTTTTAAATTCTTGATGTAAATCATTAATTCTTTTCGAAATATCATTAACAATCTTTATATAATCATTATGACCATGCGTAGTTAAAATAGCTACTAAGTAAGGATTTTCATCATAAACAATCCCAATATCATGAAAATATTCGTTATACTCCCCATATTTATGACCAACATCAACATCTAAGCCCGGATATTTTAAGGCATTTTCCTCGGCTTCTAACATAAAGCTTTTTAACTCACTACCTAACTCTTGATTATTTTCCATAAAATCATAAATATTTTGTAAATAAATAATGGCATCATCGGCGCTTATTTCTCCAAAATTATCCCCACCAACTAAAGTATGGGTAGCACCTAAAGAATTACCATAGCTTTTAAGAGTATTAAAGCCAATATAATTTAAAAGCATCCTATGCGCCGTATTATCGCTATAAATAATAGCATATTTAACTAAAGTTCTTAAACTTATCTCTTCCCCATAATTATGTTGACTCATTCCTTTACTAGCCCCTTCACGCAAGTTTGCACTATAAGTCATTGTTTCATCTAAACTTAACTCATTATTAGCAGCTTTGGTATAAATATACAAAGCGTCTAATAACTTAATGGTACTAGCAGCATATAAAGCATTATCTGCTTTATATGCATAAGTAAATCCGGTTTTAAGATCTACATATTTAACACTCATTCGATAATTATTGTTTATATATGTATCTAATTCACTTACATCAATTTCATTATTATAAGGAGCATTTAAACAAGCTTGATATTTCTTTTCTTTTTCTTCTTTCCCTTTATTTAATATATCAATAGATTCAATCTTTTCTTTAACATCTTTAACAATTTTAAAATCTTTAAAATAATTATAAATTCCAGGAACAAAGTAAAAAAAAGTCCCAATAATTAAGAAAAAGAATAATATTTTAACCCAAGGCTTTAATCTCATATAAATGCTTCTTTCTTTTGAATAAATATAGAATATCATATATTTATATTTCTTACAACTTGGTAATATGTTGTTTTACATTGTAAAAACAATGGTTTTCACCATTGTTAGAGTACCGTTAAAGCCGTTAGCATTATTAGTATTTGAATTGTTAGGCGACGAGAAAAAGCACGCACTGTTTTATATTTATCCCTATATAAACTTCTGTTTATACCTTTTTTATTTTGTTTATTCGGACCAAACTTTGACTAAAGCATTGTTTGGACATCTCTTCGTTTTTGTTTACACTCTTGTAATAAGCCTATTGGCTTATTACAAATGGCTTATCTTTTGTCCCTTCTCCGGTGGCTTTTAGTCCACTAGTGCTTAGATTGATAACTGGACGCACACCGTTTGCAGTATTGACATCGTCGACGTTCAAGTCACGATAACTCAGGTAGCCGTAAAAGCCGCGAGCATAAGTCAAATATGAATAGTAAGGCGACAAGCTCCAGAACCACCTATAAGAAGAACCTGTATATAGATAATTGGAGGTTGTTGGATATGGACTATTAGTAGTTGGCTTAAATCCCGCTAGCACTATTTCATCGGCACTTAGTAATCCTATCTTTAATTTATATACTCCTCCATATGTATGATTTCCATTAGATGTATCCGATAACGGATTGTTACCTGCTGTTGGATCTGGGCACGTTAGTATAGGGGTAACTGGTTTACTACTGTTATACATTCCTCTTTCGTATGCTCCGTAATATATATCGGTTCCTTCACTTCCACTTCCAAAAGACGTATCATTACAATATATTCCATATGTTATATATCTATCATAATTTCTTAAATTATCATAATACCATGCTTCTAATTTTTTCTTTATGGTACTATTTGTTCCCCCATGATTTGTTGTTTCTATACTTTCTTCGACATTTGTTGCTATTTCTATACTTCGGCACGGATTGCTGTTTGTACAGGGTGGGTTATTATAGTATGTGTAACCTGCATATATTCTTGAATTACCTGTACTGTTAAATGCACTTGTCCCTATATCCCCATTTAATACTAATCTTATCGTCCCATCTCCATTGACTCTCACTATTCGCCAATTATTATTAGCAAATTTAACATAGTTATCTTTTGCTTCTCCTCGGAAGTAATAACTTGTTCCTCCTGGAGTAGTATAATTTAAAGATCCACTAGTATTTTGATAGTCACTCATTTTGTATACTCCACTACATGCATCACCATCATTTAATGGGCAGCCAGTTTTAAAATTATCAGAAGTTGGTGATGTGGATTTTGCTGTTCGTATTATATCAGCTTTTATCTCTTCTAATGTCCTTACTCGTTCATATTCTACAGTACATGTTACATCATTTATTGTTCTTGGTGTTATTCTCAAAGTGTTGTTTGAAAATGATACACTAACCTTGCTTGTTACATTTTGATTAGAAGTATCTTTGCAACTTATACTTTTATATTGGTATCCTGTATCTGGTGTTAGTTTAAATGTTGAAGCACTATTATAATCAGTTTGAGCTGTGGCGTACTCCATGGAATCTACTTTCCCATTTCCATTACTATATACTTCTATTGTTATCTTCTTACTTACTGTTGCATTTATGTTTAATACTGTACTAGGATTGGATGTATAATACGCATACGATACTCCTATTACTGTTCCTATTACTAATATTAGTGCTACTATTCCTAATTTTAGTTTTGGATTATATATTCCTTTTTTCTGCGCTTTCTTTATTTCTTTTTCTATTCTCTTTTCTTTCATGGATGGCCTCCATTATTATTATGATAATTTTATTTTATCATATTCGTAAGGCTATGTGCAATACGCAATAATGGCAAAAAGTAATAGAAAATAAACTATTTAGAATATAAAAAAAGAGTTCAATTTTGAACTCTTTAATAATTATTATTCAATAATTTCTGATACTACACCAGCACCAACAGTACGTCCACCTTCACGGATAGAGAATTTAGTACCATTTTCAAGAGCTACTGGAGCAATTAATTCAACAGTCATATCTACGTTATCACCTGGCATAACCATTTCAACACCAGCTGGAAGTTCGATAACTCCTGTTACGTCTGTAGTACGGAAATAGAATTGTGGTCTGTAATTTGAGAAGAATGGAGTATGACGTCCGCCTTCTTCTTTAGATAATACATAAACACTTGCTTTGAATTTATGATGAGGTGTAACACTTCCTGGTTTAGCAAGAACTTGTCCACGTTCAACATCTTCACGAGCAATACCACGAAGTAATGCACCAGCATTATCTCCTGCTTCAGCATAATCTAATGATTTTCTAAACATTTCAATTCCTGTAACAACAGTTTTTTGAGTGTCTTTTAGACCAACGATTTCTACTTCGTCATTAAGATTTAATCTACCACGTTCAACACGTCCTGTAACAACAGTACCACGTCCTGAGATTGTAAATACATCTTCGATACTCATTAAGAATGGTTTATCAGTATCTCTTTGTGGAGTATCAATATAATCATCAACTGCAGCAATTAAATCACGAATAGATTGTTCAGCTTCAGGATCTCCTTCAAGAGCTTTTAAAGCAGAGCCTCTAATAATAGGGCAATTTGCATCAAAGTCATATTCACCTAATAATTCACGAATTTCCATTTCTACTAAATCAAGTAATTCTGGATCATCAACTTGATCACATTTGTTCATATAAACAACAATTTTAGGAACACCAACTTGACGAGAAAGTAAAATATGTTCTCTTGTTTGAGGCATAGGTCCATCTGCTGCTGATACAACAAGGATTGCTCCATCCATTTGCGCAGCACCTGTAATCATGTTTTTAACATAGTCAGCATGGCCTGGGCAGTCTACGTGAGCATAATGACGTTTTTCAGTTTCATACTCAACGTGAGCAGTATTAATTGTAATACCTCTTTCTCTTTCTTCTGGTGCTTTGTCGATATTTTCATATGCAACATATTCTTTACTAAATAATTTAGTAATAGCTGCTGTTAAAGTTGTTTTACCATGGTCTACGTGACCAATAGTACCAATATTAACGTGTTCTTTTGAACGATCGAATTTTTCTTTTGCCATTTTTTTTCCTCCTTTTAAATGTCTATTAATATTTTATCTAATACTTGAATAAAATTCAAGGATTATTTTAGTTTACACTGTTTTTCTTGATGATTTCTTCAGCAATGGATTTTGGTACTTCTTCATAATGATCATTAGTCATTGTGAAGTTACCTCTACCTTGGGTATTAGAACGTAAGCTCGTCGCATAGCCAAACATTTCAGATAGCGGAACCATTGCCGATATTTGTAGGGCATTACCACGAGATTCTTGACCAAGTGGACGACCACGACGACTTGTTAAATCACCCATAACGTTACCCATATATTCTTCGGGAACAACTACATCAACTTTCATAATTGGTTCTAGAAGAACTGGTTTACATTTATTTTTAGCTTCTTTTAAAGCCATACTGGCGGCGATTTTGAAAGCCATTTCTGATGAATCGACATCATGGTATGAACCATCATATAAAGTCGCTTTAATATCAACCATTGGATAGCCTGCTAATATACCACCAGCCATCGCTTCTTGTAAGCCTTTATCAGTTACCGGAATATATTCACGAGGAACTACACCACCAACGATTTCATCAACAAATTCATAACCTTTATCTTTATTTGGTTCAAATTTAATCCATACATGTCCATATTGTCCACGTCCACCAGATTGTTTAATATATTTACCTTCACATTCAGCTGTTTGGGTAATTGTTTCACGGTAAGCAACTTGGGGTTTACCAATATTAGCTTCAACTTTGAATTCATCTTTCATACGTCTTACTAATACCTCTAAGTGTAACTCACCCATACCAGATATAACAGTTTGACCAGTTTCATGATCAGTTTTATATCTAAATGTTGGATCTTCTTCCGCTAATTTTTGTAAAGCTAAAGCCATTTTATCTTGGTCATTTTTACTCTTTGGTTCTATAGCTAAATCAATAACTGGATCTGGGAATTCCATACCTTTCATGATTGCAAAATGTTTTTCATCACAAAGAGTATCAGCTGTTGTAGTATTTTTTAAACCAACAGCAGCAGCGATTTCCCCACAATATACTTCACTAATCTCTTTTCTTTGATTAGCATGCATTTGTAGAATACGACCAATTCTTTCTTTTTCATTCTTAGTAGAATTTAAAACATAAGAACCACTTGTAAGTTTACCAGAATAAACTCTAAAGAATGAAAGTCTTCCAACAAATGGATCAGTCATGATTTTGAAAGCCATAGCCATAAATGGTTCATCATCAGATGGATGACGTAATATATCTTTACCATCTTTATCAATACATTCAATAGCTTCTACATCAGTAGGGCTTGGTAAGTAATCAATAACAGCATCTAAAGCTAATTTTACACCCATGTTAGATAGGGCACTACCACACATAACTGGGAAGAACTTAGCTGCTAAAGTACCGTTACGAATCGCTCTTTTAATTAGATCAATACTTACTTCTTCACCTTCTAAGTATTTTTCCATTAATTCATCGTCATATTCAGCGACAGTTTCAATTAAGTCAACTCTTTTTTCCTCAATTAAATCTTTTAAATCTTCCGGAATTTCGATTTCGACATAATCTTCAGCTTCCCCACCATCAAAATGATAAGCTTTACGGGTAATGATATCTACTACCCCATTAAATTCGCTTTCAGCTCCAATTGGCCATTCAATTGGTTTAGCTACGACATTTAATCTTTTATCAATTGAATCTAAACATAACTCAAAGTCAGCTCCTAATTTATCCATTTTATTACAGAAAATCATACGCGGAACTTTAAAGTCATCAGCCTGACGCCATACAGTTTCACTTTGCGGTTCAACTCCGGCATTAGCATCAAGTAAACAAATAGATCCGTCTAATACTCTTAGGGAACGTTGAACTTCAATTGTAAAGTCAACATGGCCTGGGGTATCAATAATATTAAAACGATATCCTTTCCAATGGGCTGTGGTCGCAGCTGAAGTGATTGTAATACCACGTTCTTTTTCTTGCTCCATCCAGTCCATTTGGGACTCACCATCGTGAGTTTCACCAATTTTATGAGTTATACCTGTATGGTATAAAACTCTTTCGGTAAATGTTGTTTTTCCGGCATCAATGTGAGCCATAATACCGATATTTCTTAATTTATCTAAACTAACGTCTCTTGCCATATATTTCTCCTACCATCTATAATGAGCAAATGCTTTATTGGCTTCAGCCATTTTGTGAGTATCTTCACGTTTTTTAACAGCTCCACCTGTTCCATTTGCTGCATCAATAATCTCGTTTGCTAATTTCTCAGCCATTCCTTTACCATTTCTTAACTTAGCATAATTAACAAGCCAACGTAAGGCTAAAGTTTGAGCACGTTCATCATTAACTTCGATTGGTACTTGATAGTTGGATCCGCCCACACGGCGAGACTTAACTTCTAAAGCTGGTTTAATATTTTCCAGTGCTTCATTGTATACTTCCATTGGATCTTTACCAGTTTTTTCTTTAACCATATCAAAAGCTCCATATAATATATTTTGAGCAGTT
Source organism: uncultured Bacilli bacterium (assembly GCA_947626055.1). GTDB lineage: Bacteria > Bacillota_I > Bacilli_A > RF39 > UBA660 > HGM10766. Next base: position 25,741 of record CANQQP010000003.1, read on the forward strand.
CCTTTTTTACCTTTTTGCATAATTTGATTAACAAGTTTAGTAACTACTTTAGAATTATATATAGGATCTGGTAAAACATCTCTTTTTATTGCACGTCTTTTACGCATATTTTAATCCTCCTTAACTATTTTTTCTATTTAGGTCTTTTTGTACCATATTTACTACGACCTTGTTTTCTATTTTGAACACCTTGAGTATCAAGAGTTCCACGAACAATGTGATAACGAACACCGATTAAATCCTTAACACGGCCTCCACGTACTAATACAACACTATGTTCTTGTAAGTTGTGTCCTTCACCTGGAATATAAGTATCTACTTCACGTCCATTAGAAAGTCTAACACGCGCAAATTTACGAAGTGCTGAGTTAGGTTTCTTTGGTGTTCTAGTTCCAACACGTGTACATACTCCTCTTTTTTGGGGACTTTTGGTCTCCGTTTCACGACGAGTCATACTATTGAATCCTTTATTTAAAGCGGGACTTTTACTCTTTGATGTTTTGTCTTTTCTTCCTTTTTTAACAAGTTGATTAATAGTTGGCATAATATCCTCCTTCCATATACACACATCCTGGTGTATCCTAAATTCCCTTAAACGAGGTTCTACCTAAGTAGAACCTGTTTAAAAAATCATTAATAATATACCATTTTTATTATTTTGTTGTCAACAGTTATTTTGCATAATTTTTGGTTTGATATTCCGGACATTTAACATAGCCTTTATAGTTATAAGCTCCGGATTTTTTCTTCACTATAACATAACCGTCACATTCTTTTTTATTAACAGCTATTTTTTTAATAAAACCACTATCTTTTAAAGTCGCATAAGTAATTTGTAATTCTTTGCCCTCTTCAGGATAAGAAAAACTTTGATCGACATATTTTTTGGAAGCCGCAACTAAAGATTTTTCCATATCCGTATAAAGTTTATTCTTATTATTATAAATTATACCAAAAGTCGTTAAAAGCCCAACGATTAAAAAAAGCATAAGACCCCAAACAATACTTAAACGACGCATCTGGCGCATGGAACTATTTGTCATAATTAACCCTCATACCCGGCACTGATATAATTATCACACTTTAAATAAGGCGTGCTAATAATTTTACCATCTTCGACTTTGACTAGAGCATAACCAGTACAAACACTATCATCTTCCGGATCAATTAAATTATCCATGATCTTTTCCTTAACCATATCTTCAACAGTTATTTTCGCTTCTCCACTATTTAAATCAATATAATAAGTATAAACGTAGGTAATAGCATCTTGTTTAATGCGACTTTCATAGGAACGATATTTACGAAGATTTTTTTGAATAGTCGTATTATTAATATTTGGTTCTTGCTGTTCTTTATTATTTTGGGAATCTATTACCGTATCTTTATAACGGTTAAAATTATACACCATTATTACTGTTAAAAGTAAAAACGCTAACAAAATAGACATAAATACTATCATCGTAGCAAGACCCCAACCTTTTTGTTTTTGTTTCATGTTATCACTCCTATTCGGCATATCGATCAGCGATAAAAAATGGGCCAATCTCCGCAGCCGTTAATTGTTCATCATTATAATAATGTTGGACTTTATAACCGATTCCTATGCATATTTTTGTTTTTCTATGTTCTGAATGTTCTATCGTTTCTGTTTTAAGGCAAAATTTCGGATCTTTATTCTGTTTGACATTTAGATAATCTACTACTAATAAGCTGAGCCACCCAACAAGCACGACAATAAATAATGTTAACAATATTTTTTTCACCATTTATCTTCACTTTACTTTCAATAATATTATTATATATTATATTAACTATTTCTTACAAGAAAAAAACGCAAATTAAATTGCGTTTGAATAATTAAGCTAATTCTACAGTAGCTCCGGCTTCTTCTAATTTAGCTTTAATTTCATTAGCTTCATCAGCGCTAACGTTTTCTTTAATGTTTCCACCATTATCTGCTAAACCTTTAGCTTCAACTAATCCTAAACCAGTAATTTCACGGATAACTTTGATAACAGCAATCTTAGCAGCACCAGCATCTTTTAAAACTACAGTTTTAGTAGAGCTTCCCGCATCTTCAGTAGCTCCAGCTGGAGCAGCAGCTACAGCAACAGCAGATGGATCAACTCCAAATTCTTCTTTCATCATATCAACTAATTCTTTTACTTCAAGAATAGTCTTTTCTTTTAAAGCTTCAATTATATCTTTGTTTTCAATTTTTGCCATATTATTTCTCTTCCTTTCTTATTTTTCTTCTAATTTCTCGGCATATAAATTAAGTCCGATTGCTAAATTGCTAACATGTTCCATCATACCTCTTGCTAGCATAGTAAGCAAGCCTTCCATAGATGGAATAGATGCATATTCATTGATTATATCTAAATCAGCAACTTTACCACTTATGATACCAACACGAATTTCTAGTTTGTCATGTTCTTTAGCAAACTTCGAAATTTCTTTAATTGGTTCAAGTAATTCTTTACCAAATACAATTGCATTTGGTCCTTCTAAGAATTCATCAAGATCAATCTTCAAATCATCTAAAGCACGTTTAACAAGAGTGTTTTTATAGATACGAAGTTCACTATTAGAATTTCTTAGATTTGTTCTTAGTTCACTTAAATCAGCAACAGTTAAACCTTGATAGCTAACTAAAATAACAGCTTCGCTATCTTTTATACTATCAGTTATCTTTTTAACTATTTCATTTTTGACTTTAAGTTTTTCTGTGCTTGCCATTGTTTCCTCCTTTATATATTTAAAAACTTTCCCATTACAAGGAAAGCTTAAAATTTAAACATTTAAGTCTAAAGTAAGTTTTCCTCGGTAGGATTATTAAGCTTGCGCCCCTACTGTCAATGGTAACTTCGTTTTTACAAAATTATTATAGGTTATAAATTGTTAATTGTCAAAAGAATTTTTATCAATTTTAATACCAGGACCCATTGTACTAGAAATACTAATATTTTCAATAAAAGTTCCTTTGATAGTTTGTGGTTTTGCTTTAACGATAGTATTATAAATATATACTAAATTTTCTTCTAAAGCTTTTTCCGTAAATGATGATTTACCTAAAATGCTATGGATATTACCAAAAGTATCAGTTTTATATTCAATCATACCTTTTTTAATATCTTCAACAGCTTTAGCAGTATTCATGGTAACTGTTCCGGTTTTAGGATTTGGCATTAAGCCTTTAGGTCCTAAAATACGTCCCAATTTTCCTAATGTTGGCATCATTTCCGGAGTAGCTACGATTACATCAAAGTCAAACCAGTTTTCTTTTTCGATTTTTTCAATCATATCTGTATCCCCAACATAATCAGCTCCAGCTTCTTTGGCAGCACTAGCGGCATCGCCTTTGGCAATTACTAATACTTTTTGAGTTTTACCAGTTCCTTGTGGTAAAACTAAAGAGCCTCTTAATTGTTGATCAGCTTTTTTAGTATCAACATTTAATTTGAAAGCTACTTCAATAGTGCTATCAAATTTAGTTGTACTCGTACTTTTAACTAGTTTAATCGCTTCTTTAAAATCATATAATTTATTTCTATCTACATTTTTAGAAGCTTCCACATACTTTTTGCCATGTTTTTTCATTATTTCCCTCCTAACTGTGGTTTATTAGCGGATTTGTTATTTATATTATTCTTCTTCAGTTTGTTCTTCTTTTTCAGTAATTACTTCAACTTCACCTAATTCACTAGTTGCATCTTGTTCCATCTTTTCAAGTTCAGCATCACGTTTAGCCATTTCTGCTTCATGAGCTTCCGCTTCTTTTTCTTGAGCTTTCAATTCAGTATCATTTAAGCCCTCAACAGCAACACCCATATTACGAGCAGTTCCTTCAATAATCTTCATTGCTGCTTCAACATCGTAAGCATTTAAATCTGGTAACTTAGTTTCGGCAATGGCTTTAAGATCAGCTTGAGAAATAGTAGCCACAACGTGGTTTGCTCCTTTTTGGGAACCTTTTTGAATTTTAGCAGCTTTCTTAATTAAGAATCCAGCTGGTGGAGTTTTTAAAACAAAATCAAATGTTCTATCTTCATAAACAGAGATTTCGACAGGAACGATATCGCCCATTTTATCTTTAGTTGCATCATTAAATCTTGTACAAAATTCTCCTAAATTAATTCCAGCAGGTCCTAACACTGTACCAACAGGTGGCGCAGGGGTTGCTTTACCGGCAGGAATTTGTAGTTTAATTTTCTTTACGGCTTCTTTTGCCACGAAAAACACCTCCTTGTATTTATTTCGCGAAAGTGGTATAGGGCAAATCCGCATTCCCTCCCACTTGGCACTTATATAAAAATATATAACTGCAACTAAGATATTAGCACAAGTTAAACCGTTTAGCAAGCAAATTATTTAAGAATTTAAATAATTTAAGTAATCTTTAAAATGACGTTTTTCTCTTCCTAAATTAGTGACTTCGCCATGGCCTGGATATAAAGAAATATCATTGGGATACTCTAAAATATTTTCAAGGCTTTTAATCATATCTTGATTACTACCGGTTTCTAAATCAGTTCGGCCAAAAGTATCTTTAAAAAGAAAGTCTCCACAAAACATCACTTTATCTTGCGCAAAATAAAAAGTTTTAGAATCACTAGTATGACCTGGCGTATTAATAATTTGTAAGTTAGGAATCATATCATAAGCATTTAAGTGGACATTATAATAATTTAAAAGTTCCTTTAAAGCCCCAATATGATCAAAATGGCTATGAGTCACTAAAATAGTGCGTACTTTTTCTTTACCAACTTCCCTTATAATTTTGGCTGCTTCATCCCCAGGATCAATTATAACTAAGCCTTGATCTATCTTAACTAAATAACAATTTGTGGCTAAATCGCCTACTTCAATTTTTTTAATTTGCATATATTCACCACTTTCATTATATTATAAATTCCTTTTTAATTAAATATTTGTTATAATTAAATTAGAAGAATTGGATGTGATTTTAATGGTAAAATTTCTTGTTATATTATTAATTATTGTGGTCATCTTAGGAATTTTAGGAATTTTATATAAACTAATATATAATCGTCTGCAACATTTAAATATTAAAATAAATGAAGCAGATAAAATAATTAATGATCATTTAAAAAAACGTTATGATTATGTTGTAAGAACTTCCCATTTAATAAAAAAGAATATCGACATCGATATTGAACTATTTAAAGAAATCGAATCATTAAAAGTAAAAAAAGCTTCTAATGTGGAATTAGATGATAAAATTACCGAAGCCTACAATACCATTTTAAAATTACATGAAGATTATCCTGAATTGGATGAAAATCGCGGTTTCCAAGATATTTTAAATGATTTTGAAGAAAGCAACGAGATTATTGAAGCATCCAAAAGTTATTATGATAAATACGCCACTGATTTAAATGGTTTACTTAATAAATTCCCTATTAATATAATCGGTAAAATTCATCATATTGCAAAAAAAGAGTATTATAATACTCTAGAAATAAATGATAACTTACTTAAAAATGGGGAGAATTTTTAATTTAAGTCCCAATCAATTGGTTTTAAACCTTGGCTTTTTAAAAAGTCATTAGTCTTAGAAAATGGACGACTACCAAAAAAACCGTAACTTGCCGAAAAGGGAGAAGGATGAGCTGATTCTAAAATCAAGTGTTTAGGATTAGTAATATACTTCTTTTTTTCTTTGGCAAAATTTCCCCATAAAATAAAAACAATAGGTTCCTCTTTGGCATTTAATACTTTAATAATATAGTCTGTTAATCTTTCCCAACCTAATCCTCTGTGGGAGGCTGCTTTATCTTTTTCCACTGTCAAAACGGCATTCAAAAGTAAAACTCCTTCATCTGCCCATTTAGTCAAATCCCCATCAGGACAAGGTTTACAACCCAAATCATCTTCTAGCTCTTTATAAATATTTCGCAAAGAGGGAGGAAGCTTAATGCCTTTTTGTACTGAAAAAGAAAGACCGTGTGCCTCATGCTCGCCATGATAAGGATCTTGACCCATAATAACGACTTTAACATTTTCATATGGTGTTCTTTTTAAAGCTTCAAAAACATAATTTTTAGGAGGAAAAATAGTTTTTGTATCATATTCTTTTTTTATTATATTTAAAAATCTTTTAAAGCCTTCACTTTCCCAAACTATTTTTAATTTATCATCCCAACTATTACCAATCATAAAAATACTCCTAACCTTTAATATAAGTTTAGCGAGATTGATTAATGTTGTCAAATTTTCTTGACTTTAAATAAAAGATTATATTACAATTTAGATGGATACACCAAGCCTTTTTAGGCCTAGTGCTTTCCTGTTGTGGAAAGCACCGTTTGACCCCCTGTGGCATTCGGTGCTCTTTTTGTGTATCAACCATTACCTTTTATGTTTTATCTTAGTTGTTATTTTGCTTCTAATACATTATTAGTAGCAGTGTTGCTATTAAAAGAGTCACTATAATTATTTGATAGAAATTTTTCTCTCTCATAATTATCACCTTCCTATTTTTAGGAAAGCACTAGCCAAGAGTAACCTGATATATCCAATTAAAAATTAACATATATAAATTTTAATAGCAAAAGACAAAAAAGGAATTTTTGCAATTATATTTCTGCAATAATTCCTTTTTTGTTTAAGCAAATTTTTAATTTTTGAATTAAATATTCTGCAAATTTTTAAATTTTGCCAAATATTTAAAAATTACTTGACACGATTTAATTTTCAATATGAATTTTGTGAAACATTATGAAATTTTGAAAATTAAATCAAGGGTACAAGCCCCGATAATCTTGTTACGGGGTACTTGACATTTTAAAATATTACATATGGATTATCCTTTATTCCACTTCCATAAGCATATACATTTGAATTTAAGACAATTACTGGTCGTAAATACGCAAACGCACTATTCCAGTCATACATTGCGTAGTCATTTTTAGAAATATAATATTTATAATAAGTGTCTATCACACCAATATCTGGATCAACGTAAGTTCCTCTATAACAGGACATTGTCCACCAAGGGTTACTATTTTTAAGTTGTAAATAACTTTGCATATTTTTTTCTAATAATCCAGCATCCATTACTTCATTTATGGTTAATAGGCCTATATATGAATTAATGGTATTAATAGTATAAAAATCCTCTAAATCAGTTTTGGAGGAAGAAGAATTATAGATGTAATTTTTTTTAATAATGTTTTTACTATCATAAAGATATTTATTATACCAGTCATTTAATGCATTATGTTCAATTGAATCAATAAAGTCTCCATTTTCATAATATATTTTATCATTTAATAAAGTATTTAAAACAAGCAATATATTCTCATCTTCATTTATTTCTACTATTCGCCAGATTAAATCTGTTGGATGATTAGGTGAATCAATTGTAGTACCTAGTCCAAATTTAACATAATTATTTTCTGCTGCTCCACGAAAATAATAACTATTTTTATTGTTAGTTGTTCTTTTATATAATCCATTCCACACTAAATTTTCACCTGGAGTTGCTATTCTTATCGTATTGGCTTTCTTAATTTCATCTACTAATTTTACTACCTTGGTAAATATTACTGTACAACTTACATTATTTATTGTTTTTGGTGTTATTGTTAAGGTATTATTACTTCTATCGTAAATTGGTGTGACTTTATTACTGTCTGTACATGTTACTTCTTTATATTGGTATCCTTCGGCTGGTGTTAGTTTAAATTTTGCTGATGTTCCATAATCTGTTTGCTTGGTCGCAATATCCATAGATTCTACTGCTCCATGCTCGCCTGCTTCTACTCTAATATTTATTCTTTTACTTACTGTTCCGGATATTGTTAATGTATTATTTGCTGTTCCTGTATAATATGCATACGATACTCCTATTACTGTTCCTATTACTAATATTAGTGCTACTATTCCTAATTTTAATTTGGGATTATATATTCCTTTTTTTTGGGCTTTCTTTATTTCTTTTTCTATTCTCTTTTCTTTCATGGGGGTATCTCTCCTATTTTTATCTTATCTGTTTCAATTATACCCCCCCCCATGTCTTATTGTCAAAAGAAAAAAGAGCTCAATCTGAACTCTAAATTTTAAAAATTTTTAAATTATCTTAATATTCATTAAGAAATACTACTCAATTGAGAAGAAACAGCTGATGCTTTAGATACAACTTGTACTTGTAAATTAACTTTTTTACTACCACTCAAAGCGCTTTCTTGATTAGATACTGTCATCAAAGATGATACCCAAACTTTTAAACTATAAGTATCTGTACTACTTGGTGAGATTGAAGTAACATGTTTTATATGGCTACTACTGGTTAATGTACCTGATGTACTACTTGACGAACCATTTGTTTTAGTTAATTGATATTTTATATCTGACGCATTAACACCGTTAGTATCGGTTGTGCTAACTACAATATCATATGCAGCTGCTACTGTGCCTGCATTTTTGACTGTAAGTGTATAATAATTATTATTTTTTTGACCATCAGAATCCGCCTGAATATATATTTTATTACTAGTATTACTAGATGATGATTCAAAAGTAATATTAAGATTACCGCTTGTTGCTTTGACTGAAGTGGGGGTTCCTTTTACAGAAGCAGTAAAATAGGCATGAGAAACTGAACCAGTTATAAGAATAACTAATATTAAACTAATAACAATTGTTATAGTTTGATGTTTTAAAAAGCTAGATAAATATTTTTTATTCATTTTAATACACCCTATTTTTCCTCACTATGCTCTATTATCATTTTATAACGTAAATAAAAAAGCGTCAAGTTTTTATTAAACTGAATTTAATTTATGTAAATAAAATATAAACTTTTTAGAAAACAATATAACATTTATTATTATCTGTATTTTTTTTTATTTTAGTACTAATTTTGTAAAAAAAAAAATAATAATTATTACTAAAAATCTTTTATTTGTAAGTGTATATTTGAAAGATAAGAATTATTAATATATAGGCCTAGATTCTAAAAATATCACCGAAATCAAAAAATTATATTCATTATGACTTACCCTAAAAATAAAAATGTCGTATACACCTATAAATAACGGTAATAACGACATATAATAATTTATAAAAATATAATTAAAATTTACTATTTTTTATATTCTTTACAAGCAGTATCTAAATCTGTAATTAATTTATCAATATCTTCTTTAGATTCAGTGCGGACGCCACTAGCAAACTTATGCCCCCCGCCGCCATATTTGGAAGCAATTTCATTAATTACAGGCCCACGGCTACGAATATTTACTTTATAAATTCCTGTTCTTTCATCAAACGTAATAAATGACCAAACTAACACTTCTTTAATAAAGTTAAAATCATTAATCATATTAGAAGCTGTAGCATTATCAACATTATATTCTTTAATTATTTCATTATCTAACTGTAAATAGCCAAATCCGTTTTTAGTAACCTTTAAATTTTGCGATAAATAACCATGAAAACGAATTTCATCTAATGGTCTTTCGTATAATAAAGGGTATAATTTAGTAAAATCTAAGTTTACTTTATCAATTAGTTTTTTAATTAAAGCAAATGTTTTAGTTGATGTATACGATAAAAGGAAACGATCACTATCGGAAACAACACCTAAAAACAAATTTTTAGCTACTGTTTCGGTTAATCTAAATTTTGCTTCAAAAATAAGTTCAATTATCATTTGGCAAGTAGAACTAGAGGTTTCATCTACCCACTCTACTTCGCCCATTTTATCTTCATAGGGATGATGATCTATTTTTAATACTTCAGCAAAATTTTGAAAATTAGGAACATCTACTCGAGCAATATTAGGAACATCTAAAACTATCAACAAAGCTTTAGATAAATCTTTATCTTCCAATTTTTCTTTATCCAAATCACCAAAATAACGGAATTTAGAGACACTTAGTCCCACAGCATAAACTTTCTTACTAGGATAAGTTTTTCTTAAAGAATCTCTTAAAGCAATTTGGCTTGCTATAGCATCAGGATCAGGACCAATATGTCGAGCAATATAAATTTCCTGATATTCCTTTATTTTTTTTCGAATTTTTTTGATTATTGGTTTGATAAAACCACTTCCTTTTAATTTATTAAATCATAAGTATCTTGAGCAATCATTAATTCTTCATTAGTTGGTACCACATAAACGGGAATACGAGAGTCATTCGTACTGATTAAACCAAATTTACCAAATGTATCTTTATTTATTTGTTCATCAACTTTTATTCCTAAACTAGCTACTCTTTTTAAAATTTCGGCTCTAAAATCTGGACCTTTTTCGCCAATACCCGCAGTAAAGCAGATAACGTCTGCCCCACCTAAAATATTATTATACATAGCAATATAATTAGCCACTTTTTGACTAAACATATTAAAGGCTAATTTCGCATTTTCATTACCTTCAGAAATAGCTAATTCAATATCACGCGCGTCACTACTTACGCCACTTATTCCCAGTAATCCGGATTTTTTATTAATATCATTCATGACTTCATCAATAGTTTTATTTTCTTTATTCATAATATAAGGGATGATACTGACATCGATATCACCAGAACGAGTTCCCATCATAACTCCTGGTGTTGGGGTAAATCCCATAGAAGTATCTACTACTTTACCACCATCTATCGCTGCTAAAGAGGCACCATTACCAATATGACAAGAAATAACTTTTAAATTATCCTTTTTTAAATATTCACTAATTGTTTTATTAATAAAACGATGTGATGTTCCATGAAAGCCATATTTTCTTACGCCATATTTTGCATACCATTCATATGGTAACGGATAAATAAATTCTTCTTCTTTCATAGTTTGATGAAAAGCCGTATCAAATACACCAACCATTGGTGTATTAGGCATATTTTCCATAAAGGCCCTTACACCTACTAAATTAGCAGGATTATGTAATGGTGCTAGTTCATTAAATGATTCAATATCTTTGATAATCTCTTCATTTAATAAAACACTTTGACTATATTTATCAGCACCGTGAACAATACGATGACCAACTCCATCAATATCTTCTAAAGAATCGACTACTTTATTATTAATTAATTCTTCAATTAAATATTTAACAGCTACAGAGTGATCTTTTAAATCAACTTCTCTTTTTAATTTTTCGCCATTTACTTTAATAGTATAAAAACTATTTCCTATTCCAATTTTTTCAAATAATCCACTTATTAATTCTTCTTGACTAGGAAGTTCAATCAAAGTAAATTTTAATGATGAGCTCCCCGCATTAACAGATAATATTTTCATTTTTTCCACCTCGCTTTTTATTATACAAAAAAAAAGATAATTTCGCTATCTTTTTAAGTTAATAAAATCTTTATTGACAAGATTTTTAGGATGCATAAATAAACTTTCATCATTTATATATCTTTTAGTCTCACAATCAAAGTTATATCCGTATTCATTTGTTAATTCAAATCTTTGACGTTCTAATTCATCCTTATATTCTAAAGCTGACTGTTTATAATGATAATCAATATATTTCATATTCTTCACCTATTATTATGATGCATAAATTTCCTATTATTATACATACTAATAATGGTGATAACATGGAAGGCAAAGATCCTTATTTTAATCAATGTATCGATTGTAATGTGGCAGATTGCACTTACCATAATGCGAGTGATAATCGTTGTACTTTAGCCAAAATTTTAGTAGGAACTAAAAACAATAACAAAGATAAAAGTGCGACTATATGCGAAAGTTATGAAAAAAGATGCAATTAGGCATCTTTTTATTTTATAAAATATCCTCAAAATCATTGGCTTTTTCAGGACCAATTTTTATGATTTCTTGTTCTTTTAGAGCTTTATTTATTAAATCTTCATAAGGTATTAGCTTTTCATATTCATAACAAAGTTTTAAATCTGGATTAATAACAGGATGTTCCGGTACAAATATTGTACAACAATCTTCATAAGGTAAGATACTAGTTTCATATGTTTCAATTTTTTTAGCAATTTCAATAATTTCTAATTTATCAAAACAAGCAAGTGGTCTTATGACTGGTATTTTGACTACTTCATTGATAACTCGCATAGAAGTTAAAGTTTGCGAAGCTACTTGGCCAATACTTTCTCCATTAACTAAAATTTTGCCATTAATATTGGCTGCTATCTTAGCACTAATTCGATACATCATCCTGCGCATTATCGTAATCAAATATTCATGCGGAATGTTTTTATATATCGCTTCTTGAATTTCGGTAAAATTAATAACATGTAATTTTATGTTATTATTATAAACAGCTAATTTTTGAGCTAAAGCTATTACTTTATTTTTAGCCTCAACACTCGTGTGAGGTGGACTTTCAAAATAAACGGCCTCTAATTTGACTCCTCTTTTAATGGCCATATAACCGGCCACAGGTGAATCAATTCCCCCACTTAACATAAGCAGACCTTTACCTAATACTCCAACGGGATAGCCCCCTATTCCTTTGATTGTTTCAAAATATAGATACGTGGCATTATTTCTTATTTCGACATTTACATATATATCAGGATTATGAATATCTACTTTAATATCTTTAATATTTTTTAGTAAAATTCCCCCTATTTTGGCACTTATTTCCATACTTGTTAAAGGATATTTTTTATCACTTCTTTTAGTTACTACTTTAAAAGTCTTAAATTCATAATTTTCTAGAAGTTTTAATAAAGAATCACCTATTTTTTCAATCTCATTAGCTTTTAATTCATACACAATCGCAATTTCATGAATACCAAAAACATTTTGAAGACTCTTAATAATTTTTTCATAATCATTAGAAGGAGAAACAATAAACATTCGTCCTTTATCAAAATGAATATCACATTCTATGTCTTTTAAAGAAATTTTAATATTTTCTTTTAAAGTATTTAAAAATAACCCAATGTTACCTTTTTTAGTTGTTAATTCTCCGTATTTAAGCATAATTAATTTTTGCATATTTTCTTCCTCCAAATTGCAATATAATTTTATAATAAATCTTTTTTAACGTCAAACTATTGATTTTTAAGACATTAATATATGTTATTGCTGCAATAAATTGGTATAAAAATTTATTTGACTAAAACATCTATTTTAAATTTTAATCATTTTCTTGTCTAAAATTAAAATATATGGTATAGTGTTTATGCAAAGAAAATTTGCATAAAATAAAAAAGGAACAAATTAACAAGCACATGTTAGTTGTTGCCGTAGGTTTTTGTAAAATCATCTAAATCATTGCTGAGTTAGATGATTTCTTATTTTATATTAAATTTTTAATAATATTAATAAGATAATTAGAAAAAAATAGTTATTCTTTTTAGAAGACACTGAATAATATTGCATTAATAATATTCTTTATTGTATAATTAAAGTGGTGATAAGATATGGGTTCTATATGGCAATATTTAATAATAATTGCAGTTTTAATTATAATATCTTTAATTATAATTAAAATTAATAAAAAAGATTTTGGAATTGAAATTAATAAATTAATTCAATATCTTGGTGGTAAAGATAATATAATAAATTGCGAATGTAATATGTCCCGCTTTAAAGTTATTTTGAAAGATGTTAGTAAAGCTGATAAAGATGGTATTCAAAAATTGGGAGCTAAAGGCATTGTGGAAGTCGATAATCAACTTAAAATAATTTTTGGTAAAAATGCTAAAGCTTTAAAAAGATATATTGAGGATTTATTATAAAATAAATCTTTTTTTATAGGTGGTATTATGCATATTTATTTTCACTCCTTAATTAGTGCTTTTATTATTTTTCCTTTACTAGTCTTAATTGTAACAATTCCCTATATGATTTATGAATATCATAAATATGGAGCTATTACCAAAAAGCGCGTTTTAATTATATTTTCTTTTATTTTTTATTTACTGTGTATTTATTTTTTAGTTATTCTGCCTTTACCAAAGATTAAAGATGTAGCTGCCTATCAAGGACGATGGTATAACTTAAAATTGTTTGAATTTATAAGTGATTTAAGAAATGCTAAACAATTTATTTTAACTGACCCATCTACTTATATTTCTTTATTTACCTCCCATCGCATTTTTGAACCATTATTTAATGTATTACTAACTATCCCTTTTGGAATTTACTTAAGATATTATTTTAATAAAGGATGGTTTACTACTATTTTTTATACATTTTTATTATCGTTATTTTTAGAAATTACCCAACTTACTGGGCTTTATTATTTGTATCCTCGCCCCTATCGTATGTTTGACGTTAATGATTTAATAGCCAATACATTAGGAGGATTTTTAGGATTTGGTATTGCGCCCATCTTTGCCCATTTTCTACCAAGTACTTTAGAGTTAGAAGAAGAAGTTTTAAGACAAAGCAAAGATGTTACTTTTTCTCGTCGTTTTATCGGTTACCTATTAGATTTAATTATTATTGCTCTTCCAGTGTTGCTTTTTAAAAAGTATTTAAACTATTTAATAATATTTATAATAATCATTTGTTATTTTGCTTTATCTTTAATTTTATTTAAAGGTCAAACTATCGGTAAGAAAATTGTTCATATCAGATTAGAAAATACTAGTATTTTTAAAAATATAGCTAGAAGTTTATGTCTAGAAGGCATACTTCTCCATATTTATTTACCTCTTATCTACTTTGGTCTTAATCCTCTTTATGCAATTTTAATTGAAATTTGTTGTTATTTCTTTATATTATTTAATATAATCGGCGAAAAATGGACAAATCAAAATACACTTTTAATTGATAAAATCTTAAAAATTAAAGTATGTGACACAATAAAACACGAAGAAACTTATATTATAAAATTATAATACTGGCACTCTTTTATTCTTTTCACATAAATTATTAGTGAGAATACATGAAAGGGTGAATAATATGTGTAATAATAATTCGACATCTAATAATCAAGGAAACTGCATAGCTGATATATTAAATGTCATTTTAATTCTTCAACAAAATGCAAGTCCCGAAAATTGTTTAGATTCTTGTGATCGTCCTATGCTAGGTGGTGGCCCAAATTGTTTAATCTGCAATACAAGACCAGTTATGTTATATACTTGCTGCGGAAATGGAACACCATGGACAATGCCTGTTTGTAAAGATAGCTCAATAACATGTTCTAATCCTCAAGCTAGTGATAATGGTAATAATTGCTGCTCATGTGTATTTAGAGTTGAAAAAATCGATGGTAATTGTGCAACATTCAGAGTTTTAGCTGACAATCCAGAACCAAGCTGCTGCAATTCTATGCCATATGTAGCAACAAATTCTTTCTTTACAATGAACTTAAGTTGCGTTTGCTGCATTAAATGCTTAAGTGATACTACAGTTGATTGCGTTTAAAAATAACCAAAATCAAGAGAGGCTTACTCTCTTTTTTATTTACATGAAAAAACGTCCAAATTGGCGAACGTTTCATTTCTATTTTAAATATAACTACAAGTTATTTATCTAAATATTCTTTTAATATTTGATTTGTTAATACAGGATTTGCCTTACCTTTAGTTTCTTTCATTACTTGACCAACAAAATACTTAAATAAATTATCATGACCGTTGCGATAATCTTGCACTTGTTCTTGATTATTATCAACAATAGTTTCAATAATATTTTTAAGTTCTTCTTCATTAGATAATTGCGTATTTTCGTTAGTCATAAATTCTCGAGGCTCTTTATGATTCTCAATAGATTTTTTAAAAATTTCTTTAGCTTGTTTAGAAGATATAGTATTATCATCAATCTTCGAAATTATTTGTTTTAAAAACTCAGGTGTTAAATAAAATTCACTTATTTTAATATCTTCTTTATTTAATTCTGTAATAATATTAACTATTATCCAATTGGCAGCTGATTTAGGATTAATACCAATGGCAATACATTTATCAAAATAATCTGCTAATTCTTTTTCTTTAATCAGTAAATTAGCTTCTTTAGTAGTTAACTGATATTCTTGAGTATACTTTTTAAAACGATAGTAAGGTAATACCGGGATTTCTTTTTTTATTTCTTCTATATAAGCAGTAGAAATAGTCATTTTAGGAATATTGGCTTCGGCAAAATATTTATAATCAATAGCGTCTACTTTACTACGCATACTTATCGTCTGATTTGTCTCTTCATCATAACGTCTAGTTTCTTGAACAATTTCGGCTTGTTTATTTTGCTTTATTAAATCCATTTGTCTTTTAATTTCACTATCAATAGCTTTGGCAACATTAGCAAATGAATTAATATTTTTCATTTCTACTTTAGTTCCCAATTTATTAGTTTTCTCAGGAGCCAAAGAAACATTAACGTCACATCTAATTTGGCCTAATTTAGTATCAGCTAAGGAAATATCACAATATTTAAAAGTATTGCGTAAAGTTTCTAAATAACTTACAGCAGCCTCAGCCGAATGAATACATGGCTCTGTAACAATTTCGACTAAAGGAACACCAGAACGATTATAGTCTAATAAGGAATAATCATCATAGTGATCTTGAGAGGCTGTATCTTCTTCTAAATGAATATCGTGAATAAATATTCTTTCTTCACAACCATTAACATCAATATCTAAATAACCATTAATTCCCACCGGATTTTTCATTTGCGTTATTTGATAGCCTTTAGGTAAATCGGGATAGTAATAGTTTTTTCGATCAAATAGTAAAATATCGGGCGTTTGGCAATTTAAGGCTAGAGCCATTCTAAACGCTTTTCTTAAGGCTTCTTTATTTAAAACAGGCAAAGTTCCCGGAAAAGCCATATCCAAAGGTTTAACATTAAGATTGGGAATTTCATTATATTCATTTCTAGCCGGCGAAAAAACTTTTGATTTAGTATTCATTTCACAATGTAACTCTAAACCAATGGTCGGAATATATTTCATAATGATTATCCTTTCTATTTTAATTTGCGTTCCACATGAGAATTTAGTAACTCTAAAAACTTCTTTTGCGCTTGCAAGTATTTTTTAAGCCACAAGGCATATTTTTCTTCTTCTTGCGGTTTAAAAATGTAAGTAAGAGAAACCCCTTGCTCTTGCCAAGTCTTGATAGTCATAAAACGACCGTTAGACTCATAATTCATAATTTCATCAATTTGGGCTTGCAATTTATCTAAAACCATTAAAAACTCCTTGACTGATAACTAATTTTAAGTTCAATATTTAAACTTTCTTCTTTGGGTTTATTTTGAATTTCGTTTAAGTAATATTGTTGATTAATTAAAGATTTTGCTGTAGCCAGTTCTCTTAAATAATCTTGTTTAAATTTTAAATAACGTAAAGTATATTCAGGATTATATTTAATTAAACTTGGTGTTGTACCAGTGGCTAATTCTTCATAAAAAGCTTCTAAAAACAATTTGTTTTTTTCATAATGTTTTAAATATAATATACACTCTATTAAATTATTATAATAATTCATAAACTTCACCCTACTTTGTTTTAGAATATATTAAAGCATTTATTTCATTTTCTAAAGAAGTTATATCAGATTTTGTTTTATAATATACTGGCTCAATTAAATGAATTTTGAGATGATATAGCTTATAAGCTATGAAAGAATCAAATTGATATCTTCTTTTTTTCTGATTTTGCAAATACCATAAATATAAATTAGATTTTTCTAGTTTAGCCAGTTTTATTTCTAATTTTCGTTGTTTTTGTTTTAGTTTTTCTAAATTTTGCTTATCCATAAAATCCTCCTGAATATATTAAAAATCACAACTATTTGGGGTTCTTGGGAATGGAATAACATCACGAATATTATCTACACCGGTAAGATAAATAATTAATCTTTCAAAGCCCATTCCAAAACCGCTCGAAAGTCCCCCACCAAAACGTCTTAAATTCAAGTACCATTCTAAGCCTTTTTCCGGAACACCTAATTCTTGCATTTTCTTTTGTAAAACATCTAGTCTTTCTTCTCTTTGCGAACCACCCATTAATTCTCCACTACCAGGAACTAATAAATCAACAGCAGCAACAGTTTTTTGATCATCATTAAGACGCATGTAAAAGGCTTTTATTTCTTTAGGCCAATCTTTAACAAAAACTGGGGCTTTAAAATATTCTTCGGTTAAATATTTTTCGTGTTCGGTAGCAATATCTTCCCCATCTTTAGGTTCAAATTCAAATTTTTGACCACTTTCTTTTAATATTTTAATAGCTTCGGCATGAGTAATGCGTACAGCTTTGGTATCTAAGACTTTTTTTAATCTTTCAATAATACCTGGCTCGACAAACTTATTAAATAATTCCATTTCTTCTGGACAATTTTGTAAAGTATATTTGATTAAATATTTTAATAAATCTTCTTCTATATCCATTAAACCCTCTAAATCACAAAAAGCAATTTCTGGTTCAATCATCCAAAATTCGGAAGCATGATTTTTCGTATGCGAAACCTCAGCTCGAAAAGTAGGACCAAAAGTATATACTTTTTTATAAGCTAAGGCATAAGCTTCCGCTTGTAACTGACCCGTAACTGTAAGGCCAACTTTTTGCCCAAAGAAATCTTGTTTATAATCAATATTACCTTCTTCAGTTTTCGGAACGTTAGCTAAATCAAAAGTGGTAACCTTAAACATTTCCCCGGCGCCTTCCCCATCATTAGCTGTTAAAATTGGCGAATGAACATAAACATAGCCTTTCTCTTGAAAATATTTATGGATTGCTCCGGCAACGGTACTACGTACTCTAAAGACCGCATTAAATAAATTAGTACGCGGGCGAAGATAAGATACTTCTCTTAAAAATTCCCGAGTATGTCTTTTCGGTTGAATTGGATTGTCTTCAGAAGATTTTACTAAAACTTCTAAAGAAGTGATTTTAATTTCAATATCTTGATTACCTTGGCTTTCGATAACGGTTCCCTGTATTTTTATAGCACTTCCTACTAATAAATGGGAAATTTCTTCAAAGTTAGGTAAAGAATTATCATAAACTAATTGAATACTTTTAAAACAAGTACCATCACTAAAATCAATAAAGCCAAACTCTTTTTGACGACGATGATTTTTAATCCAGCCTTTTAAAGTAACTTCTTTATTTAAATAATTATCTTGAAATATATCTTTTAAGTCCATAGTATTTT
Source organism: uncultured Bacilli bacterium (assembly GCA_947626055.1). Lineage (GTDB taxonomy): Bacteria > Bacillota_I > Bacilli_A > RF39 > UBA660 > HGM10766. The sequence goes on from CANQQP010000003.1 coordinate 44,817, forward strand.
CTCCTTTATTTTAATTTGTTATTATGGTTTTAATCTTGTTGGACCTCTATATATAAATGTAGCTTCTCTAATATTATCAATATTTAACATTTGCATTAAAACACGGGCAATTCCAATTGCAAAGCCGCCATGAGGTGGACAACCATATTTGAAAAATTCAATATAAAACTCTAAAGATTCAGGATCAATGCCTTTCTCTTTTATTTGGTTAACTAAGATATCTACGCGATGTTCTCTTTGGGCACCGGTAGTTATTTCAACCCCACGATATAATAAATCATAACTATTAGTTAAACCTTCTTCATCTAAATTGTGATAAAAAGGACGCGCAGCAAATGGATACTTAGTTACGAAAATAAAATCACTATTGTATTTTTTTTTGGCATATTTACATAAAAGCATTTCTTCTTTACGTTCAAAGTCATCTGTTCTTTCCCCTTCAAAATGATATTCTTCTTTTAAGATCTTTTTAGCTTCCTTAAAAGTTATCCGTGGAAAAGCAACATCTAAATTAGAAAGTTCCGTTTTAAATTCTTTTTGAATTTGGTCACCATATTTTTCATAAACTTTCGAAAAAGCATATTTTAACCAGGCCTCTTCCATATCCATGACATCTGCAAAACTATCAATAAAAGAAATTTCAATATCAGCCATGTTTATTTCGGTCGCATGATAAGAAGTATGAGAATTTTCCGCTCTAAAAGCCGGACCAATTTCAAAAACTTTACCAAAGCCAGAAGCCATGGCCATTTGCTTATAAAATTGAGGAGATTGCGAAAGACATGCTTGCTCGCCAAAATAATCTAATTTAAAAGTCTCGGCTCCACTTTCCGCAGCAGAAGCAGATATTTTTGGAGAATGAATTTCCATAAAACCGTTATTAATACAGTATTCTCTTAAAGCATGTTCAAATGTTGTTTCGATTTTAAAAAGTAAATTATTATCTTCTCTTCTTAAATCTAAAAAACGATAATCTAATCTAGTTTCTCGCAAAGTTTTATCTTTATCTTTAATATTAATTGGCAATTCTTCTAAAGATTTACTAGTAACTTCAATTTCTTTGGGAATAATTTCTTTTCCCCCTAACTTAACAGAAGGACTATTTAAACATTTTCCGATGACTTTAATAGTACTTTCTAAAGTTAAGTCTTCTACTATTTTAACTAACTCATCATTATTTTCTTTTTCAATTGTTACTTGCACTTTGCCCGTTTCATCTTTAACAATCATAAAAATAACATATTGTAAATTGCGAATGTTTTCAACAAACCCTTGAATTAAAACTTCTTGATCATAAAATTGCTCTAAATCTTTTATTTTAATAGTTTGCATAAATATACCTCTTTTTCTATTACATATTCATATCTAAATAATCAACTAAATCATTTATTGGGATTTTTTGTTCTTCATTAGTCTTATTATCTTTGATATTAACAACAAAATTATTTATATCTTGATCATCTAAAATTATAACATATTTACTATTAAATTCTAAAGACTTTTTCAGTTGCTTTTCAAAATCACTATCTAAATAATCGGTATCACAACTAAAGCTATTAATTCTTAAATCTTGGCTTAAATATAAAGCTGTCTCCTTCTCTTCCTCATTATGATAGCAAATAAATACATCTATAGAGTTGTCTAAAGGTAGTTTAATTTCTTCTTTGGTTAATATATCTAATACCTGGTTTAAATCTAGTTCTCCCGAAATTTTATTATCTGTATATTTACCTATACTTAGTTTATTTTTATAGTTAGATATTTGGATATCCCAAAGTATTTCTTGATCACTCTCTTTAGAATCTAAGTTATAAGTTATATCAAGTAATTCTAAATATTCCGATAATTTTTCTAAGGAATATTGTCCCATTAAACTCTTATTGATATTTAATTTTGTTTTTTTAAAACCTAATAATTGGAGGGTATTATAAACTAAGCTAATAACTTCGGCGATGATAAAAGCATTGTTACAATTCAAAACTGCAATATTAAAATTTTGAAAATCTGTATAATACACTTTTCTTGACTCTTTTATTTTGCCTAATTGCGCGGAATCTATTAAAAATTCATAATTATATTTTTCACAAAGAGCCATTAAAATATTATTGATATATAATAATTTTCTATTTTCTAACATTCAAATCATCTCATTTCTTTATGGTAATATTCATTTATTTTAGCTTTTTTTAAGGATAAAGCTAACTTGCAACTGGTCATATTAGCGTGTAAAGCCCAATTTTTATACTTGCCTGTATCCGCAATATATTGACGGGCTTTTAATAAATCGTCTATCTGATATTGCAAAGCAATAATTTCCGTTGTTAGTCTTTCTTTTTTTATTAAAAGGCTTATATATATTTGTAATTCTGAATCTACACACAGCATTCTAAATAATTTGCTTATAACAGTTAGTGACAAAACGTAATCTTTTTTTTCTAATTGCTGGATCTTTACATAATCATAGCTATCAACAATTAAAGATTTTATCATTTGTAAAAAATCTTTATATTCCAACTTATGAGAAATTATTTGATATATATCTTGAGCCTTAAAACAGGTATAGCCTTTTTCATCTTTAAATTTCTTACTTTCTAAATAAAAAATTGTTTTTTCCATATTTGCTCCTATAACCAGCTTATTTACATTTTATTGCCTTATAATATATTTAATTTATTATTTTGTCAATTAAAATATTGGCAACTTATTCAATTATTTAAGTTGACTGTTCAACTAAGTTTAATATTTGTAAAAAAATTAAAGATTGCTCTTTAACTTTTAGTTGTCTAATATTATCGTAACTGGTCCATCATTTAAAAGTTCCACCTGCATATCGGCACCAAATACTCCGCTATATGTAGGAACATATTCATTTAATTTAGCATTAAATTGTTCATATAAATGCTTAGCATCTTGAGGATTTAGCGCGTCGATAAAAGAGGGTCGATTACCCTTTTTAGTATTGGCATATAATGTAAACTGAGATATCGATAAAATACTTCCTTTTATATCTAAAATACTTTTATTCATTAAATTATTCTCATCCGCAAACACTCGGAGATTAATAATCTTTTTAACATATGTCTCCACTTGATCTATAGTATCATTATGGGTAAAACCGACCAGTAATAAATAACCTTGTTCAATTTGATTGATTAATTTATTATCAACTTTTACCGTGGCTTTTTTTACTCTTTGAATAACGACTTTCATCGGCTAATCCTTGTCACTTCTTTAATATAAGGCAATATTTCTAAATCCGTAATAAACTTATCCAAATCTTCCTTTTGTTTTATTTTTAAAGTTAGTTCAAAAAGCGAATGCGTGTCATAATCATTATTTTTAATTGTTTCAACATAAACATTTCGTAAAGAAGCTTTAGTAATAATTTCTAATAAAGCATTTTTATTTGGTAAACTTTCAATTTTTAAATCCGTTAAATAGGTTTTATCGGTTACTTCATTCCAAGAAACGGCAATTAAACGTTTATTATCTTTAACATTTTTACAATTTTTACGATGAACAGATACTCCTTCTCCCCTTGTTACATAACCAACTATCTCATCCCCAAAAACCGGTTTACAACATTTCGCGATTGTTACTTTTATATCGTTAGTACCAGAAACAATTATATCACCTTTATAATCATTTTTAGTGTTATAAGTCTTTGGTAAAACTTTATCTAATAAAGCATCTGAAACACTTTTTCGATCTTGATTAATTAAATTAATAATATACGTTGGTGTAAAGCGCAGTGAACCAATAGCTAGATATAAATCTTCTAAATCTTTTAATTTTAATTCAGTTAAGATTTTAGTAATGTTTTCATCACTTAAAATCTCACTAATAGCTAACTTTTTCTTTCTTATTTCTTTTTCTAATAAATTTTTTCCTTTAGTTATATAATTTAAACGATCTTGTTTAGAAAAAAATGATTTAATTTTATTTTTGGCTTGTGTTGTTTTGACAAAATTTAACCATTCTAAAGAAGGCGTTGAGGCATTATTGGTATTAATTTTAACAATATCCCCATCTTGTAAAGCGTAATTTAAAGGCACTATTTTTTCATTCACTAAGGCTCCAACCATTTTATCTCCGACCTCAGAGTGAATTCGATAAGCAAAATCTACGGGCGTAGCATCAATTGGTAATTCTACCACATCCCCTTTTGGTGTAAAGACATATATCATTGGTGATAAAAATTCGGTATTAACTTTAGCTTCAAATTCCGTATCACTAGAAGCATTAGTTGATTCAATCAGGTTACGGAACATCTCCAATTTTTGTTCCATAATTTTTTGAATTTTAACTGTTCCTTTTTCTTTATAAGTCCAATGAGCAGCCATACCTTTTTCGGCTATTTCATCCATTTCATATGTTCTTATTTGAACTTCAAAGTGATAGCCATTACGACCAAAAACCGTCGTATGTAAGCTTTGGTACATATTCTCTTTTGGCATGGCGATATAATCTTTAAAGCGTCCCGGAACCGGACGATATTTAGCGTGAATTAAACCTACTACTAAATAACAGTCACTTTCTTTTTCCACAAACACTCTTAAAGCTAAAATATCATGGATATCACTAAACTTTTTACCTTTTGCTAATTTTTTATATATACTATGGACGCTTTTAACCCGTCCTTTAATTTCAAACTTAATTCCGTGTTCAGTTAATATGTCCGAAATACTTTCTTTCATTTCTAATAGATAAGAATTTAAGTCTTCAATAGAGTCATTTAATTTATCCAAAACATCTTGATATATATCAGGACGCGAATATTTCAAACATAAATTTTCGAGCTCACTTTTTAAAGAGTTAATTCCTAAACGATGAGCAATAGGAATTAAAACAGTTTCTGTTTCTCTAATTTTTAATTTTTGATCTTCTGGTGATAAAGCCCATATCGTGCGCATGTTATGAAGACGATCAGCTAATTTAATAAACAACACACGAACATCTTCGGCAAGACCTACTAATACTTTTCTTAAATAAATCGCTGATGACTCACTATCATCATTTAAAGTTAATTTATTAATTTTACTAATGGTATTGACGATATTAGCTACTTCGGTGCCAAATTCTTCTTCAATTTCTTCTTTTGTGGTATTACCATGATTGATTACTTCATGTAATAGAGACGAAATAATGGTCACACTATCAACATTTAAAGAAACTAAAATATCGGTTACACATAAAGGGTGATTAATAAAATCTTCTCCCGAAATTCTTTTTTTGCCTTTATGTTTTTCTAAAGCAAATTGATAAGCCTTTTCAATATTTTTAAGTTCTTCTTCATCTTTTATATATTTTTTAATCTTTTTAATTAAGTCTTCGTATTTTATCAAAGTGTTTTCTTCTGGCATTGTTCCTCACCTTCTAAAGTATATTCTCTTCTAAATTTATATCTCTTTTTAAATTTTTAAAAACAGTTTGAAAGTAATTAGTAAAAAATTCATCGGGAGTATTTAAAATATCATCAACTATATCATGTAACGATAAATTTTGAGCGGAATTCCATTTATTATTTTTTAAAGCATTCCATACATCCTCTTTTTTGATAAATTTATATCCTTTTCTTTTCAGTTCATCAGTTTTACATAAAAGAGCTGGTTCTACTCGTTGATAAAGCTCTTTAATACTTGAAAATTTAATAGTATCTATAACAAACACCTTCTTTTTACTTCCCTTATTTATTATATAATATCTCGGCGGATTTTTAAATAAAATCAAGCTTTTTCTCATATATTTTATTATACAAATAAAGGGGAATATATGAAAAATAAATTTATTAAATCAACATTAATTTTAATTTTAGGGGGTCTTGTTACTAAGCTTTTAGGTTTTATAATTAAAATTGTTTACACGCGCATTATTGGGCAAGAAGGCATTAGTTTATTTATGCTTGTTATGCCCACTTACTCACTATTTATTACTATTGCGCAGTTAGGTCTTCCTATAGCAATCTCTAAATTAGTTGCGGAAAATAAAAGTAGTAAAAAAATCATTTTTTCCATTATTCCCTTAATGCTCATTTTAAATTTATTATTAATTATTTTTATCTTTTTTGCCTCTCCTTTTATTGCTAATGTTTTATTAAAAGAAAGTAATACACATTTATTACTTTTATCTATGGCTTTAGTTTTACCATTTATTAGTTTATCAAGTATTTTAAGAGGCTATTTTTTTGGCAAACAAAAAATGTTTCCCCACACTTTATCTAATGTCATAGAACAAGTAGTAAAACTTGGTTTAATTTTCTTAATTATTCCTTGGCTTATGCAATATGGTATTGTTATTGCAGTTAGTGGTTTAATTTTATTAAACATTGTTTCCGAAATTGTTTCCATTATTGTCTTTTTATTTTTCTTACCTAAAAACTTTTGTATTAAAAAACAAGATATCAAACCGGATATGGGCAGTGTCAAAGAGGTCTTAAAAATAAGTATTCCTTCGGTTTCCTCACGTTTTATAGGTAACATCGGTTTTTTCTTTGAACCCATTATATTAACAAATATTTTACTTTTAATGGGTTATTCTAACGAATTTATTGTAAGAGAATATGGTATTTATAATGCTTATAGTATTCCTCTTTTAATGTTACCTTCTTTTTTCATCGCCGCTTTATCCTCTGCCTTAGTTCCGGAAATAAGCAAATATTATGAAAAAAGAAATATGAAGATGGTTAAAAGACGTTATAAACAAGCGTTACTTATTTCTTTTATTTTAGGTTTATCTTTTAATATTATTTTATTTTTCTATGCCAAAGATTTATTGCAACTTATTTATAATACAACAGCTGGGGTAGAATATATAAAATTTTTATGTCCTTTCTTTTTATTATTTTATTTAGAAGGGCCTTTAATAAGTATGTTGCAAGCCTTAAATAAAGCCGGCAAATCAATGAAAATAACCCTTTACGGGGTTATAATCAAACTTTTAGTTATTGCCATATTTTCTTTGTTTAAAATAGGTATTTATGGTTTAGTTATTTCGGAAATAGTCAATATCATTTTTGTGGTAATCTTGAATTTTAAAGAAATCAAAAAGATAATATATTAATAATTTTTCTTTTTTTAAAATATTTTACACTTCTTGAACAACAGCAATTATCATTGGTTTACATTCAGTTTCTTGATATAAATATTTGCTTAACTCTTCTCTGATTTCAGTCTTAATTTTATTATAATCAACATAACTAGGGCTAATATTTCTTTCAATGATTGTTTGAGAAATTCTCTTAATTTCATTAATCATTTCTTTAGAATCTTTGACATAGATAAATCCTCTGGTTGTTACTTCTGGTCCTACTATTAAATCTTTACTTTTTTTGGATATCGTCGCACTAATTAAAACAATTCCACTTTCCCCTAACATTTCGCGATCTTTAATAACTAAATCACCAACATCATCAGAAGATTTACCATCTATTAAAATATCATCGATTTTAACCTTTTCATTTTTATCTACTAACTCTTTATTTTCAATAGTTATTACTTCCCCATTTAATTTTAATAAAATATTTTCTTCCGGAATATTTAAAGACGCTGCTATATTAGCATTACCAACCATATAACGATATTCACCTTTAACAGGAATATAATATTTCGGTTTTAATAAATCAATCATTAATCTTAAATCTTCAGAAGAAGCATGATGTAAAATATTATAGTTTTTTGGAATAGAGACAATTTGCACTCCTAACATAGCTAATTCATTTTCTAATTTAACTAATGTTTTCTCACTACTATCATATCTAGGCTCCGCAAATACTACTGTATCTGTATTTTTTATTTTAATAAATTTATCGTAATTATTTATGACTCTACTTATCGAGGCATATTGATTTTCTTTATCATCAGATATCAATAAAATTGGGTCTTTATCATCTAGATTAGATAAATCACCTAGTATATTATTATCAAATGTTAAATATCCCTCTTTTTTAGCGGTATTAATTATAGTCTGTAATTTTTTACCCATAATAATTATTTTGCGATGGGTTCCTTGGGCTCCATTAAAAATATCTTGAATTGTATATAAATGCGTAGGTAAAACTAAAAATAACATTCTGTGTTCATGTTTATATATAACATCCTTGAAAAAATCGGTTAAACGATGAGTTGGTGCAGTAAAGCCATTTTTCTCAGAAAAAACACTCTCGCTCATTAAAGCTAATACACCTTGTTTACCAATATAAGCAATTTTTCCTAAATCAGTCGCATAATTTCCTGTCATAGAAGGATCAATGATGAAATCTCCCGTATAAACAATAGCTCCATCTTGAGTATTTATTACATACATAACACTATCAGGAATAGAATGGGAAACACTAATCGGGAAAATACTTACCGAACCAAAATTGATTTTTTTATGCGGTTTTATTTCAATAATATTTTTTTCATTTATGCCATCATTTAATAAAATAAATTTCGTAAATTTAGTAGCAAATACTTTTAAATAAGGGATTTCTTTTAATAAATCACCAACAGCTCCCATATTTTCATAATGACCGTGAGTTAGAAATACGCCTTTAATTCTTTTTTTATTTTTAACTAAAAAAGAAAAATCGGGAATGATATAATCAATACCATATAAATTCTCATTCGCATATTTTAGACCACAATCAAAAATAAATAAATCATTATCTACATCAATACAATAAATATTTTTTCCTACCTCATTTAATCCACCCAGACTAAAAATTTTAATTTTACTCATGTAAACATCTCTTTTCTATTAAATTAAAAAGTTAAATCAGTGATTTAATTATATCAAATAACTTAAGGTTTGTCTAATCAAATAAAAAAGCTTAATTATTTTTAAGCCTTTTTAATTTCCATATTACTTTTTACCTATTAATTATTTGATAGGACCATTTTCAATTTCTTTTAGATATGTTAGTGTTTTACCACATTCATTTAAACAGTGAATATCATAACCTAACATAGATAATAAAGCTAAATCACCCATACCCCCATTAAAGCCGAAAATAGATATTGTTTATCACATAATCCATATACACCTACTATGCCTAAAAATGCTGCTAGTACTGAATTTACTAAAACTTCATGGAATAAGTTTTCATTCATTGCTTGGATATTGTCATATTCTTCAATTATTTTACTTAGATTATTATTTTCTAAATATGTAGCTAAACGTTTTTTTGTTTCTAATAATTCTCTTTTTTTACTCATATTAATCTCCATCCCCCTAAGTGCCTTTGATTATATAATATTTATTGTTACTTGTCAAATTTGCAAATTAAAAATCCACCCCTAAAAGAGGTGGATTTTCTCAATGGCCTATAAGGCCTGTTACTGGCTGCCACCATTTGGTG
>CANQQP010000004.1 GCA_947626055.1 uncultured Bacilli bacterium
TCTTCTCTTTTAGCTAGTAATCTAATTAAATTTTCAGAAGCAGGTAGATTCTTTCTTCTTGGAACATTAACTTTTTGCTTGCAGAAGCAAGCCACTTACTTAAAGTATTATTTAAAACTCGGACTATAAAAGTTCGAGTTTAGTATCAATCTGGTGCAGGTAAAGGGACTTGAACCCCCACGGATTGCTCCACTAGATCCTAAGTCTAGCGCGTCTACCAATTTCGCCATACCTGCATTTATATGGTGGACCTTATAGGACTCGAACCTATGACCGCCCGGTTATGAGCCGGATGCTCTAACCAACTGAGCTAAAGGTCCATTACCAACTAATAATACCATATTCTCAAAGCAATCGCAATATATTTTATGCATAAAAATGAAAATAAGATAATCATCTTACCTTATGATTACCTTATTTTATAGATTATTTATTACTTATCTTGTAATAAATTTAATAAGTCAATTTTAAACATATCTTTGGAAGCATTAGCCTTAGAAATCATTATTCCTTTATAAGTTCCTAATTCAGATCTATGACCTTCTAAAAGAATATCTTCTGGTGTAATAGTTTTTAACATAACTATTGCTTCATTTTTATATACCGTATAAACTAATTTAACTTCTCCATGTACTTTACTAAACATGTCATCGCTTTTTAATTTTAATTCATATGTTTCCGTACCTAATTTTTTATTTTGAGAAACCTTTTTACCTAAAAATTCACCATTTCTTAAAGCTGGATAGGACTTAAACATTAATTCCTTGTACGCTAACATATTATATTTTTTTAACGATCTTTCAAGTTTGTTAAATTCGTTTTCATTAATATAATCTAAAACATAACCTTTCATAATATAACCCCCTATATATACTCATATTATAGCACAAACTATAATATTTGTCAACTTTGTGTCTACCGAATTTCTTATGTACTTGCATTATACTACTTTTTTGGTGTTTTGTCAACTTTTAGCTCGACTATCGTGCAGCCAGGATTAAAAAATCCTACATAAAAATTGCTAACTCTTTTGTCTTTTTTTAAAAATTCGTGAGTTGCTTGTTTTAAAATTCCATTACCTCTTCCGTGAATAATCGTAACATTTTTATTTTTTAATTTAATATTATCATCAATAAAAATATTTAAAGGAGCAATCATAGTATAACGCGTCTCCCCGTGTAAATCGATACTCGGATAATTTTTCGTAAATAAATCGTCGTTAAACTTGCTCATAATAATTTTGAACTGCACTCAATTCTGGAAAAGAATTTTTACTTCCCACATTTTGAACGGATAAACCGGCGGTAATATTAGCAAATTTAACAGCTTGTTCAATGTTTTTGGTTTGAAAGTATTGATATGCAAAAGCTCCATGGAATATATCCCCCGCTCCTGTAGTATCTTTAGCATCTAATTTTAAAGCTGGTATTAATTTTATATGGCCATCAATGGCATAAAGTGCCCCATTTTCTTCTAAAGTAACAATTATCTCTTGATTAATAAAACGTTTTTTCAAATTTTGGTACAACTGAGCAATTGATTGAGTATCTCCAGCCACGATTTTAACGCCGCTTACTTCTTCGGCAAATTCTTTTGAACAAATTAGAAAATTTACTTTACTACATAAATCTAAAACTTCCTTATTTACTTTTCCCGCATCCAAAATGCTTATAGCTGTAGGACAAGTTTTTAGGGTTTTTAAAGCAGTTTGATATTCATAACCATCTAACATTATCATATCAATAGGTATTTTATTATAATCATTTTTCTTAATTGGGGATAATTCTGATTTTTTAGAAAGAATAGTACGTGTCTTTTTTTCCGGATTTAAAATAATATACGAAGTAGATGTTTTATTTTCATAGTCAACTTCTAGAAAATCCGTATTTACTTTAAAATCTGTAAATTCTTTTTTGATTTTTTCAATATTGGCGTCATACCCTATAACACCACAAATATAAGGTTCAGCTCCCCATTTACCTAATAAACAAGCAGAATTTGCTGATGAGCCTCCACCTGTTTCCACAACGTTAATAATCTCATTGCGAGTGTTTTCCTCAGGATACTTAGTCATCTCCAATGTTACATCAAATGTTATATGTCCAATACATAATACTTTCATATTTTCACCCTTCTACTCTATCTAAATTATATAAAATTTAGATTTATTTGTAAATAAATAAAACATTGGCAACCCAATGTTATAAAAATGTTTTTAAATCATCTAAATTATTTTGTTCTGTCTCCAAAAGTTTATTAGCAAGTGCCGTTATCTCTTCATCTGGTTCATTATAAGCATTTAATTTTTCTGTGATTTCAATAATACCTTTATTGGACCCCTCCATCATCATTTTGGCTAAATTGGAAGTCGAGCAATCATTCATTGTTTTCATTTTTACCATCATATAACTACTCATTTTAGCCATTTTATTTAATTCTTTTTGCTCTTTGCCATATTTTTTTAAAATATTAATGGCTTCCTTACAAATATTTTCATAATCGCTTTTTTGTTCTTGCAAAAGTTTTTCAAATTTTTCATCTTTAACCTTCGTTATAATATCATCAATACCGACAATACCCATCTCCGCATTTTGATAAATATAATTTAAAAATTCTATATGATCATTCATTTTTCTCACCAGTTATATTATTGACTAAAAAAATAAAATTATACTATAAAGGTTTTTCGAACTAAATATTGCTCAAAAGCTATATTTATTATATAATAAAAGAAGAATAAAAGGATGGGTGCAAAATGATTAGAGAGTTTGACTACGAAAATTTACCAATCGTTGATGTCGTCAATGAAATCATTGTAGATGCTATCAAAAAAAATGCCTCTGATATCCATTTTGACCCTGCCGAAGATGGTCTTCGCATCAGAATGCGTATTGATGGCTTATTAGTTGATTACTCTAAAGCCCCCCTTACCGTCCAAAAAAACTTAGTAACACGTATTAAAATTTTAGCCGGAATGAATATTACGGAATCTCGTCTTCCTCAAGACGGAGCAATTAAAAATGAACTAGAAGGATACGAACTAGACTTACGTGTTTCTTCTTTACCTGTGTCTGAAGGGGAAAAAATTGTTATCCGTATTTTAGACTATTCTATGAGTCTTAAAGGCTTAGATAAAATTGATTTTACGAAAGAAAATTTAGAACTAGTTAATAATATGATTGCCACTCCTAATGGTATTATTTTAGTAACCGGAGCTACTGGTAGTGGTAAATCAACAACAGTATATGCGATGTTACAACAATTAAATAAACCGGAGACTAATATTATTACTGTTGAAGATCCAGTCGAAATGAAAATAGAAGGTATTAATCAGGTCCAAGTAATGTCCGAAATTGGTATGACTTTTGGCGCGGCTTTAAGAAGTATATTAAGACAAGACCCTAATATCATCATGATTGGGGAAATTCGTGATGATGAAACTGCCCGTATTGCCGTTCGTGCTTCAATTACGGGACATTTAGTTTTATCGACAATCCATACTAATAACTCGTTAAATACTATCGAAAGACTTTTAGATATGGAAGTTGAAAGATATTTATTAGGAGCAGCCTTAGAAGGAATTATATCCCAAAGATTAGCCAGAAGATTGTGCGAACATTGTAAAAAAAAGCAAAAAGCAACTGAATATGAAAAAAGTGTTATTAAACAAGCCATTGGCGTCGAAGTAGAAGACTTGTATGTTCCTGTAGGCTGTGATGAATGTATTGATGGCTATAAAGGCCGTATAGCTATCCATGAAGTATTAAAAATTAACCAAGATATTAGAGATGCTATTACTTCTAATGTAAGTAAAAAAGACTTACGTCTTCTAGTTTATAATAAGACTGATACTTCTACTCTTTTACAAGATGGTTTAAGAAAAGTTGTAGAGGGACACACCAGTTTTGAAGAAATTTTAAAACTAATTGATATAAATGAAGATTATATCGGAGAAGAAACCGATGATTTAAAAGCTACTTTAATGGGTAAAACTCCTAAAAACAAAAAAGAAGATATTGAAGTTTTAAATCTTTAATATCTTTTTTATTGAAGGTATAAAAATAAATTAATAATTTTGGTAATTGGCTCCGCAAAAATAAAGACAAGCCATAAAGAAGTAATCAAGAAAGGACCTAAAGGCATTTCCTCGCCTTTATTTGTTAAAAGAATATAACAAGCATAAGGTAAAGCAATAAATGATGCGAATACCAAAGCTATTAGTCCTAATTTCAGCCCGACTGTTATTCCCATAATAATTGCGAGTTTTATATCTCCTCCCCCTAATGATTCTCGTTTAAAGATCTTATCGCCTAAAAATTTAATAGCAAACATAACACTCATTAATAATAACCCTGCTAAAATAGAAGTTAAAACACTATCTATGCCACCAAGAAAAAACTTTGCTCCTAAAATTAGAATTCCAAATATAACTAAGGGTCCATCTAAAATAACAAAATATTTAAAATCACTAACATAAATAATAACTAAAAGAGATACTAAAAAAAGAGAAATTAGAGTGTTAAAAGTAAAGCCATATAAAAAATAACTTAAAGAAAACAAACAACCAGTTAAAAGTTCAACCAAAGGATAAATTAAAGAGATTTTTTTTCCACACTTACGACATTTACCTTTTTGAATAATATAAGATAATAGAGGAATTAACTCATACCATTTTAAAGAATGTTGACAATTTTCGCAATGGGATCCTGGTTTTATTATTGATTCATTAATGGGTCTTCTTAATCCAATTACAGTATAAAAAGAACCAAATATTGTGCCTAGAATAAATAAATATATGTATATCATATAAACTCCTTACATCGAAATACTACCATATAAATCAAACATAGGAATAATTACCGCTAATATTATGGCGCCAACTATCACAGCCAATGATGTAATCATAATGGGCTCTATAAAACTTTTTAAATTATTAACTATTCCACGATGTTGTTCTTGATAATAGAGACTTACATTTTCCATCATCGCTGCCAATTCTCCTGTTGATTCACCCGTAACAATCATATAATAAGCAACATCCGGTATTGCCCAATGATTTTTAAATGATTCGGAGATTTTTTCACCGCGGGCTATATTCGTAATAGTATTATACATAATTTCTTTATAGATTTCATTATTTGTAACTTTGCTTAAAATTTCAATACTTTCAGTTATAAACACATTATTTTTAAGTAAGGATGAAAAAGTTTTAGTAAAAATTGTCATTTCATTATATATTACAATCTTACCAATGACAGGTAAATGCATTAAAAGAATTTGAATATTTTTTCGAAAAAATTTAATTTTTTTATAAGCCAAAAATAAGACAATAAAGACGGCAAATGCAATAAGTAAAATTGTAGATATATTACTTTTTAAAAAATTACTGGCATCAATTATGGTTTTAGTAAAACCATTAATTGTAACCCCCGCTTGATCGTATACTTTGGTAAACTGAGGAATAACATAAAGTAAAATAAAGGAAATAACACCAATAGAAAAGACAGTAATAATACTAGGGTAAGTCATTGCACTTACCATTTGTTTTCGTGTTGATTCGATTTCTCGATAATAATTGGCCATGTCATTTAAAGTTTCTTCTAACTCCCCAGTAGCTTCAGCTGCTTTTAACATATTTATTAATAAAGATGGAAATACGTTTCCTTGTTTAGCTAAAGCATCACTAAATGAAGAACCCATAGTTAATTCAAATATAATTTTTTCAAAAATTCTCTTTCTTCCTTTATTTTTACCCATTTGATTAGATAATATTTTTACCGCATCAGTTAAAGGAATTCCGGATTTTACATATGTATATAACTGGGTTAACCAAAAGATTAAATCCTTATTAGACATTTTTCCCCCGCCAAAGCTAGGTTGCCCATATAGAAAGTTAATCATATCACTAGTTTTAATGCTATACACATCATAGCCTTCATTAACTAAATAGGCATTAACATCTAGTTTGGAACTACCAGTAAATGTACCAGTTACCATTTTACCAGTTGGATCGATTGCTTTGTAACGAAAGGCTACTGGTTTATTAGTTCTTTTAACATCTCCACTAGCTAAATCGCTAATTAGCACTTCTTTTTCGGCTTGTAATTTGGCATTTAGCTTGCGATTAAGCTTAGTCTTGGCTTTTAATGCTTGTTGTTCTTGGCGATGTTTCTCTCGGCGCTCTTTCATAATTTGTTTACGATTTTTTTTGTTAATCATTACATTTGATTTACTAATAAGCTCGCTTGCCGAAGTAGCCGGTTTTAAAATGGTATCATTCATTTTTTTGTTTTCAAGATTAGCCATTTGTTTTATAGTCTCTTCATTTAGTTTGTTTTTTGCCACCTTTTTATCTTTAGGTTCTTTTTTATGAGTTGGTTTATTTGTACTCAAATGCGTATTTTTAAAAAAATTAGATGGCAAAGTAATAAAAAGATACATAATACCTCTAAAACAATATTTAATAATACTACTTATAGTATTTAAAAGATAAATAACGGTTGCATAAATTCCTAGGATAGTCCACTTCAAAAAGTTGAAAGCACCAATAAATGGATATAGAATAAAAATTGTCTGCTTTTCGTTTTCCATTTTGCTTCCACCTTTCCTATTCTTATCTACTTAAATTATAACATAGAACATTTGCAAATTAAACTTTTTTAGGTAAATACATATAATTTAATAGGTGAAAAGTTATGTTTGGAAATAATTTAATTGGAGGAATTGCCAGAAATACTTTTTCTCTACCACGTATTTTAAATGGTATTTCTAAAACTCTCGGTGTTGTCAATCAAGCTATACCTCTTTATAAACAAGCAAAACCTATGATAGAAAAAGGAAGAACTTTATTTAAAGTAGCCATGGAAATGACTAAATCTCCATCGACAAACTCAACGACAAGTTCAACTATCAAAAAACTTCCTCTTAATGTAGTAAAAAAAGAAAACATTTCTCCTAAAAGAAATGTTTCGATAAATAAACCTATTTTTTTTCAGTGATTAATTTTTTTCCTAGTTATAATGCTATAGATTAATTCACCAATTAATAAAACCGCACAACCGATATTAACATATTCAACGTAATTTAATTTTTGGCCAATTGTTTCAATTGCCGACACAGATCCCATTACATCAACAAACAAATAGGCCGCTATACCAAGAGAAATAATAATATTCATCACTAAAACGGTAGTATTTTTAGTAAAAGCGTTAATTAAAGTAAGTACCCCATTAAACATACTTAGTATTAAAGGTAAATATATTAAAAAACGATAAATTGTATCATTATCCTCCAAACGCACTATCACATTGCTAAAATCTATAGCAGTCGGAATATACATCATAACATAAATACTTACAGCAGCCAGTCCACAAGTAACTAATAAATTAACAACAGTTTTCATAATTAAATCCTCCTATATCATTTTAGCATATTAGCTAGTACTGGTAACATAATAATTAAAATTAATGTCAAACAAACGAATAAAAATGACACTAATTTGACATAAATTGGTATTTTATTAAGGTGCTTTTGGTCCTCTAAAAAATCCTGATCTTTAATATTTTTTAATTGATTAGCTACGCTTTCCGTTATATTATTTCCAAACTTATTAGTATTAATAATATTTAAAATAATATATTGCACCATATTATTAGGAATTCTTTTTTGCATATCTTTAAGACTTTTATTTAAATCTTTACCAAGATTAACCTCTGTTAAGGCTTTATTAAATTCATTTGCTAGCTCACCCGGATTTGCTAAACAAGCCTTTTCTAAAGATTTTTTGAGACTTGTACCGTTTTCTAAAGCGATTAAAACTGTTTCAAAAAAATATAAAGACTCCCTATTAATCACTTTACTTCGTTTTTGAATAGGAATATCAAAACAAATGTATTCGACTAAATAATAATAAAGGATGGTTATAAGAGGAGCAAATATATAACCATAGGGCAAAATAATTAAGGATATGAGAAATATTATAATACAAGCAATTAATCTTTTATTTAAAAAACTATAAATATCATAACTTGCATCTAATCCTAGCATATTTTCTTTTCTTTTTAATTTTTTTATTGTTCCAGGTAGATATAATCTTTTAATAACTTCTTTATTCATTTTTTGCTACCTCCCATTAAATTTTTAATAATTAAAATATATACTATGTAAATTAAAACAAGAGAAAGCAAAAAAAGGCATCCCACTGGCAAAACATAAAATTGCAAATAATTTTTATTAAATAATAATTCTATCCCTATCGCTAAAAAAGGTATTAACAAACATATTTTATAAATTAATGCTGAACCAGCTAATAAAGTATTATATTCTTTATCTCTGTTATGCATATCAATAAAATCTTTTTCGATAATATTAAATATTTTGGCTTCATCGCCACCCTCTTTATTTAAAGTACTAAGAGTAACCCAAATATATTTAACTTCAAAAATAGGCATTCTTTCATAAAAACGTTTAAAAGATTCTTCTAAAGAAATTCCATAATTTAAATCATTATGAATTTTTTTAAATTCTAAAGCGATTGGACCAGCAAATTCTTTACTAACCATATCTATACTTTGATAAATGGTAAAACCAGCCGCTAAAGCTCCATTTAAATACATAACAACATTGTCAATTTCTTTTTGGATTTGTTTTTTTCTTTTTTGATGTTTAATTGCCAAATAAATATTTGGCAAATAATAACCAATTATAAATGTAATCAGATAAGTAATTAATCTAAACCAATTAAAGGCGTTAAAACTAGTTATAATATTTAAGAAAGTTAGAAATAAAGCACTTAATATCTTAATACTTATATAATCTATAGCTGCAAACTTATTTTTATAATAAATATATTTTTCATATTTTGCCGCTTTATTTAAAAATATTTTATGTCTTTTTAAAAAATTACTTATAAATTTAATAATTTTTTCTAATCCTAAACTTATTCGAGCAAATAAAGACATTTCGGAGTCATTAGTTGATAACAAAGCAAAATCGGTAATTCTTTTTTCAAATCTTATAGACTTAGTTGTTTCCCGAATATAAATATAGGCAAAAAATAAAACTAGAACAATAATCACTGGAATAATTATTACTTTCCAAATCATATTCATTTTAATGACTCCTTTCTTTTTCTATTTATTTTTTTAAAAATGGTAAATCTGGTTTGGAAGATTCAGCTGGACCTAAATTTTCAAACATGTCATCAATTAAAGTAATACCGCGCATTTTTAATTTTTGATATACTTTGGGAATCTTAGGGATAAACGTAAATTCCCCATCTACTTCTCCTCCTGTAGTAAGACCATTTTGCTTAAAGGTAAAAATATCACTTAAAACAATTTGATTATCAATAATATCATTTACTTCACAGATATGGGTAATTTTTCTTTTACCATCACTCATTCTTTCAATATGAACTAAAATATCTAAAGCATTTTTAATATATTCGCGTACTGCTTTAATAGGAATTTCTAGACCCGACATTAAAACCATGGTTTCTAAACGATTTAAAGCATCGGCTGGACTATTTGCATGCATTGTGGTAATTGATCCATCATGCCCCGTATTCATTGCTTGCAACATATCAAATGCCTCTTTACCTCTTACTTCACCAATGATAATTCGATCAGGACGCATTCTTAAAGCGTTTGTAACTAAATCTCGCACAGTAATTTCTTTATTTTTATCATAATTGTTTAATTTGGTTTCTAAAGATATAACGTGTTTTTGATTTAATCTTAACTCTGAAGCATCTTCAATCGTTATTATTCGCTCATGATTATCTATAAAAGTACTTAAGGTATTTAATAAAGATGTCTTTCCCGTTCCGGACCCACCACTAATTAAAATATTTAACTTGCCCTTAATAGCCGCTTCTAAAAAACGAGCCATCCATGGAGTTAGAGAACCAACCCGAATTAAATCTTCAATGGAATTAGTACTATTTTGAAATTTTCTAATCGTAATTACTGGACCTTTTACAGCTAAAGGGGGTATAACAGCATTTATTCGTGCTCCATTTTCTAAACGCGAATCAACCATCGGATTAGAGGCATCAATTGTTCGACCTAAAGGACTAATCATTTTTTGAATCGTGCGAATGATATGTTCATTATTGATAAAAGAAATACTTTCATCTTTAATAATTTGCCCATTAATTTCAATATAAATATCTTTAGGGCTATTAACCATAATCTCGGTTATATTATCATCTTCTAAAACTTCCGTTAAAGGTCCATAACCATCAATTTCATTTTCAATTAAGTTATAAATATGGCTTCTTTCTAGGTTTGTTAAATCATAACCTGCTATAACTGACTCAATTTGCGCATTGATAAATTCTTCTTTATTAAGATTATCTGATACATTAGAATCAATAACATTTTCAATAATTTTCGCTCTTAAAACATCTAAAAGTTTTTTATCGGGAAATATATCATAATCTGTTAATATTTCTTTTTTTAATGATTTTTTCGGAATATTAAATTCTTCTAATAAACTATTTTTCATGATATTCCTCCTCATTATCTAAAATAAAATCACTAGCCATTGTTATAAAAGTTGCAAATTCTTTAGGCACTTTTTTATCGATTTTATTTTCTAATAATATAATTTTACCGTTCATAATATAATCTTCGATATCACTAAAATAGAATTTAGCTGATAAAGTATAATCAATATTAGTCTTTAAAATATTTTTTATATCATATAAAGAGAAATAATTTTTAAAAGGGTTAATTGCATTATTTAATAAAACTTTGTAATTATTTTTTCCTAAATTTTGAAAAATGCTTAACATCGATTTTAAATTTTTTAAATCAAACGGATCATTAGTAACCATAAATAATATATTATCTACTTTTTCCATGATAGTTAAATTAATTTCATTAATGTTATGATTAGTATCTATTAGTACCATATCATACGCTAAAATAGCACGGTCTAAGATAAAATCAATTAAATTAGCATTAATTTTATTAGCTTGACGAGGATCTTTCGGGCTTGCTAAAAAATCGATGCAATCATTGTATTTTACCACATAATCATTTAAAGAATTATATTGATTACTATTGATATCCATCGCTAAATCATAAATACTTTTATCATTATTCTTATTTAATGCTAAAGCAATACAACCACTTGCTAAGTCTAAATCGATAATCAAAACTTTCTTTTCTAATTTACAATAAGCTCCTGCTAGATTTAATGTCGTAATGGTTTTACCTACTCCACCTTTGGCAGAGGTTATGCATAGGGTCTTTCCAAATTTCTTCGCCATTTCACACCTTCTTTACCCCTTTATCTTCTTCTTTATTATAGCAGCTTATGGCAATTTAAACAATAAAAAAACTAAAATTATTTAGTCATTTTTAAAATCTCATCTTTGGGAATAAAACCAATGTTTTTTGTCTTTTCCTGACCATTTTCCATGTATATTAAAGTAGGAATACTCATTACGCCAAATTTAGTGGCAAGATTAGAAAATTGATCAACATTAATCTTTAAAATATCTACTTCTTCGATAGTTTCTAACACTTCCCCTAACATTTTACAGGGACCACACCAGTCGGCATAAAAATCAATCAATATTTTTTTCCCCTTTACTTCTTCTTCAAAATTATCTTTTTCTAAATATTTAATCATTTTTAATCTCCTTTATAATTACTTATTAATGTATCAATATTATTTATAGCCAATTTTCCATCATTTACTAATCTTTCTACCGTATCAATTGTTACTATTTCATGTTTAAGTAAGATATCCATCGCTTCATAATTGTATTCTTCTTTGTTTGCAATAGTAGTATATTTATCTTTTAAAGAATATATCTCATCTATTGCCTTGGCAGTATCTTGCGCAAAATGAGTCAAAATAGGCGTATGATTGACAATCGGTTCATAAAGCTTACTATTTTGCGTAAGTTCTATAGAAAAACTAAACATTGATAAAATATACAATAAAGCAAAAGCATAAATAAATCCTTCTAATAAACCAAAAATACAGCCTAATATTTTGGAAGGTATTCCTAAAACAATCGTCGCTTTTAAAAGGGATTCTAATATGCCACTAAAATGAATAATAATTCTCAGTATAATATTTAAAATACTAAAAACTATCAAAAAAGCTATAGCTTCATAAATCAATATATTTAGAACACTAACTCCCTTAAACGCGCCCCCAAAATCGATAAATGGCAAGTGGGTCATTAAAAAGTTAGCAACCGGATTTTTTAAAAAATAAGCTAAAATAATAACAAGAATGATACCAATAAAACTGACACTACTTTTAATTGCGCCATTTTTAAAACCGATTAAAGCACTAAATAAAATAATAAATAATATGATGACATCCAAAATATTTATCACGCTATCAACTCCTAAATAAATTATATTATATTTTTGCTGAATTTAAAAGTAATACATGATAAAATATTACCGAGGTGCTTTATGACTATTGTATTTAAAGTAAGTGATAATGTTAAAGAAAAAATGATTAAATATTATGAAAATTTAAGAAAAGAAAAAACTCCTCCTTATGCCATTTTTCAGGCCCAAGAAGAAGATACAGTAATTACATTATATAACTCTGGCAAAGTTATGTTTCAAGGTATAAGTGCGGATGTGGATGCTAATATTTGGATTGATCAAGAAAAGCATTTAAATAATAGAGATATTAATATTGATCCAAAAAAAGAAAATAAATCCAAAAGCACTAACAAATTATTTCTAAACGAATCTACTATTGGTTCTGATGAAGTTGGAACTGGCGATTTTTTTGGTCCCATTGTCGTTACCGCTTCTTTTGTAAGCAAAGATAAAATTGATTATTTGCTAAATTTAGGAGTTAGAGATTCTAAAAAAATTACCGATGCCAAAATTATGAAGATTGGCAAAGAAATAATGGATAACATTCCTCACGTTACTTTTATTTTAGATAATGTTACTTTTAATAAATATACTCAAAAAGGTTTTAATTTGAATAAAATTAAAGCAATCTTGCATAATAAAGTTTTAGTGGAGATGATTAAAAAAGAAACTGGTAAATACGATAAAATTGTGGTTGATCAATTTGTTTATCCCCAAAAATACTATGAACATATTAGTGAAGCTTCTCAAAAAGCGACAAATATTACTTTTATGACTAAAGCCGAAGACCAATGTTTAAGTGTTGCCGCTTCTTCTATTATCAGTCGTTTCGTTTTTTTAGCTAAAATGAAAAGTTTAAGTCAAGAATTAAATGTTATCCTTCCTAAAGGAGCAGGAAATACTGTTAATGAAGTAGGTTTAAAAATAGCCCAAGAAAAAGGCATAGATTTTTTAAATAATATTGCCAAAACAAATTTTAAAAATTTAGATAAAATAAAAGAAATGCTTTAATTAAATCTTGTAATATTTAATAATGAAAGTAGTTTTATCTTTATCAGATTTTACATCTATAGCACCATTATCATTATTAATAATTGTTTTCGCTAAAGAAAGCCCAATACCAATACTATTAGCTTTAGCATTTTCGCCTTTATAAAATCGTTTAAAAATATGTTGTAAATCCTTAGAAGAAATAATTTGTCCCCTATTTTCTATAGATATCTTAACATATATTTTATTTTCATTATAATTAATATTAACTATGCTATTAGATTTAGAATGTTCAATAGCATTTTTTAATATATTACTTATTGCCTGCTTTTGCCAAAATATATCGCATTTTAACTTGATTTTATTATCACCATTAATTTTTATCTTTATATTTTTTAAATCGCAAAGAGCTCCAACTACTTGCACAGAAGAGGTAATTAAATCTTTTAAAAAGATCTCTTTTCTAATTAAATCTATGGCATTAACTTCAAATGAAGATAACGTCAAGAGATTTTCTACTAAAGAATTTATATTTGTTATTTCTCTTTTAATATCTTTAATAAATTCTTGATAAATAGGCAAATCCATATTTTCTTTTTCTATTAAATTATCTAAAATTATTAAAATTGATGTCAAAGGAGTTTTCAACTGATGAGAAATATCTTCAATGTATTTTTTTATATTCTGTTTATCACGTAAAGAATTTTCGGCACTCTCTTTAAGCAATATAGTAGTTTTATATATTTCTTGCTTTAAAATAGAAAGTTCATCTTCGGAAAGTTTACTGATATCTAAACTATAGTTTTTTTGATTAATTTGTTTTATATAATTGGTTATTTCTTTAATATCTTTATCTTTATTTTTATTATAATTTAAAAAGATTAAAACTAATATTGCCATTATTAAAAGTATAAAGCCTATATTTAAAATTAAAAAATGGTGATGAAGATCTGCATTTTCTAAAATCAAACTATCCGTATCTAAGTTAATGTTATATTTAGCAAATAAATTAGAACTAGCAGATTTATTATTTAATATTTTCATAATATTTTCTTCTGTTACATTAGGATATTCCTTTTGTAATTGCAAAGTTATCTCACTAATTTTTTGATTAAAATTTTGGGTATATTTTTTATACTCATATATATTTAAAAAGCTAAATACGAAAGCAGCAATCAGACTTATTAATAATATAATAATTAACAATTTTTTCAATTTTACTTTATTTTTCATCAATTCTATACCCTATTCCTTTAATAGTTGTAATTATATCACTCTGGAGTTTTTCTCTAATTCTTTTTAAATATACTGTTATTGTATGATCATCAACATCATTACCAGTTACCTCCCAAATTTTATCTAAAATAACATTACGTGTTACTACTTTATTTAAATTAAAAAATAATAATTGCAGTATTTTTAGTTCTAAAGGAGAAAAGTCTAACTTTTTTTCATTTTTATAAATTACCATTTTATCCATATTAAAACTAATATCTTTAACTTTAATAATACTTGTTTTTTTATGGCGCATTAAAACTTTTTTTACTCTAACTAATAATTCTTTAGTACTAAATGGTTTAGTTAAATAATCTTCGGCTCCTAAATCTAAACTTTTAACAATTACTTCTTCACTGGCAACAGCAGTTAAGAAAATAGTAGGAATATTCATTTTTTTAATAGTGTCTTCATAAAAATATAAGCCATTACCATCTGGCATCGTAATATCCAAAATTATTAAGTCAATTTGAGAATTTTGATTTAGATATTCTTGCGCTTTTTGGATAGTTGTTTTACTTACTAAGTTATAATTATTTTTTAAAAAAGCATATTTCAAACCTTTAATTATAGTTAAGTTATCTTCTATTAGTAAAATATTCATCAATATTTCTCCTTAAAATAAAAGGCCATAAGGCCTTTCTTATTTACTTTTTCTTGCTACTTTTTTTAAATCGCGAATAATTTTAGGAAAGTTTAAATCACTACTTTCTTCTAGATAGCGCATATATTGAGTATACCACTCTTTTTTAAGATAAATCATAACAGCTAACTCATCCAAAAATTCTGTTTTTTCTTCTGGTATTACTTTTAAATTATTAAAAAGATAATTAGAGATAGCTTTTATTTTTCTTTGTTCTTTAATATCTACTAAATTTTCTCTTGTCGTTAAATCATCTTTATAAAATGAGCAAATTTTATATAACCAACTATCTAATCTAGCACTTTCCATCTTACATACACCATAATCAGTTTCTATTTTAATACCATCTATAAATGTGTTTATCCCAAATTGTTCTAAAATACTTACCATATTTTGAAAATTTCTTTTTGTTTCTGTTAAAGACAAATCAGGATACTCATTATAAAACATTTTATAAATTGTAATTAGTTTTAAAGAATCATTAGCTAATGTTTTGGCTTTAACATTATGTAAAGCCAATAATTTTTTTAATAGATTACTAATAATTTCAACATTTTTAAGTTCAATTGGTTTATCAAAAACTATATTATTATTTTGAGAATAAGACATCGTAAGATTATGGCGATTACTTTTATAATAGTAAGAATTCAGTTGCCCGTTTAAATAATTTATATTAATAGTCAAAATTTTACTGTTATAATTGATTGTTAACGATTGCTCAGGAACTCCACTAAATACTGTTTTTATCCATTCTACCATTTCAATATCAGGAATAAGATTAGAAGACTTATAAGACTTATGACATAAAAGATTACTTAAATGATTAAATCTCTTTTTTCCATCATCAAGATTCTCATCAGCTAATTCTAAAATAATTTCTAAGTTTTGATTATTATAAGCACTTTCAAATGTTTGATGTACTAATTTCATAAAACCACCTGCCTGGTCTTTATTATAGCAAATTCTAATTTTATTTACTAGATATTTTCACTTCTAATTGTTTCAATGGTATTTTGTTTATTAATTTTATTTAAAGAGTATTTCATAATAACACTAATTAATAAAAAGACAACCAAAATACTAATTAAAATCGCTCCTATTGGTGGGATATAGGCCATTATATTTTCACCAACTAAGAAATGATAAATAATATAAGAGAGTACTATACCAATCGATAATCCGAATATTAAAGCTTTAAAACCAATAAAAGTACTTTCCAGGCGAATCATCTTCGTAAACTCTTTTTTCGTCATCCCAATCGATTTTAACATTGCAAATTCTTGACGACGCAAGTGCATATTAGTAGTAATAGTATTAAATATATTAGTAATACCAATTAGAGATACCACAATAATAAAGCCATATAAGAATATTCCTACTAAAGTATATAAATTTCGAAGCATTCTCACATTTTCATCCATATTATTAAGATAATATTCATTATCTTGCATTAGCTCCTCTACTTTATTTTGAAATTGCATAGCATCTTTAACATCTAAATAAGCCACCAACGTAGCATTATCGGGATATAGCCGATCAAATAATTCATCACTTATAATTATAATGCTATTATACTGTTCATTTGACATACCAAAAGGTAAAGATTTGGCAACATATCCAATATTTAAATTAACATTTTGCTCATTAATAACACCCTCAATATTATCTCCTTTTTTTAAAAGATATTCTCTTGTTTGATAAGGCTTATTATCTTTACCAGTATATTTAATGTTATCAAACAAAATACCTTTATCTTTAATCTCTTCGTAATTCAATCCTAATGATTTTAAATATTCTTGATAAGTTTTTTCACCAAATGCTGCAACAGTAATATCATCTTCTTTTGCATCACTTTTTAAACTATTGTTTTTTAGATATTGGGGATTAAAAAGAATGCCTGCTTCACTTAGTAAGGTCCCTCTATATAAAGAATAATTATTAACTCCCTCTAATTGAGTTACTTCCCTTACATTACTCATTTGATTTTTGGAATCTACTGATATTAAAATATTATAGTCATATATATTAACTTCATTTTTTAAAGTTAAAAACGCATATTGCATAAAAGAACTAAGGGCAATGAAAACAGAAACAGAAACAGCTAATGATATAATCGTTGTTCGATATTTCTTTTTATTTCTTTTCATATTTTTATATGATATATCTCCTCCAATGCCAAATAAATTATGAATTAATGCCGAATTTTTTAATTTTTGCGGCTTTATTTTAATATTGGCACTATTTCGAATGGATTCAATTGGAGAAACTTTAGATGCTTTCAAAGCACTTCTTAAAGATGAAAAATAAATTGTTAAAGATCCTAAAATAATGGCAATTAAAATTGCTAAGTATGAAAAGGAAAATCGTAATGAAAGAGAATCCATAATAGCTCCAGCTAAAAAATAGTTACTAACTAAAATTAAGATAAACGCAGCTAAAAGGCCAAATATTATACCCAATGGAATACCAATTAAGCCCAGAATAAAACCTTCATATAAGACATTTTTTCTAATTTGCTTTTTGGTGGCTCCAACACTTCTTAACATTCCATATTGTTTGATTTTTTCACTGATTGATATATCAAAACTATTTTTAATACAGAAAATAGAAGTAAAAACAATAATCGCACAAACAATGATAACTACATATATCATTTGCCCAACACCAGAAACATTAATTGGGTTGGTTTCTAATCCAATTAAATAGTTATTGACAACAGTTTGATATTTAGGATTAGCTATATATTGCATTTTATTTTCATTAACATAACCCTTTTCATTAAATTCGGTCCATATATCAGAATCGATATTTAAAATGTCGGCAACTAAACTATATCGATTTTTAAGAGCTTTTTTAGTAAATTGTGCATAGACATCAACTAAAGCTGGTAATTTTTTATCATTCATTAAAGTAATAAAAGTATATCCTGGGGCAGAATAATTTTCAATATTGGAACTTGGCCTTTCAATAATACCAACGATTTTATAAGTTTTAGGAGTAGTATTAACGATATCTTCTGCAGAATTATCATTTTCTCCAACTTGATAAGGCTTATCTTGAGTTAACTCTTCTCCATCTAACCCTAGTCTTTTTCCAACATCTAAATTAATTGTATCGCCTACTTGTAATTTTATTTTACCATTAGTTCTTAAATGAGTGGGAATAACAATTTCTTTACTATTTTGAGGTAATCTGCCACTTACTAACTTAATTGCCAAATTATCTAAAGAAGTTTTAGTAAAAGCTTTTACAAACGCATATGGTTTTAATTTATTTTGGGAATCAAGCAATTTTGCATAACCAATATTAGATGTTAAATAAATATTTTCAAAACCACGATTTTCTTGAAAAGTACCTAGCTCTTCTTTTTTGACATCTAAAAAAGCCATATGAAAATTACCTTTTTGTTCAATTTCAAACTTTTTAATAGAATCTAAACCACTTAAATAAATAGATGATACAGCGGTAATTAAAGCTACTGATAAAATAATACCAATAATTGTAACAACTGTTCTTTTTTTATTTAATTTTAAATTTTTAATTGTTATTTTGTTAAGCAAGTTCATTTTAATCCTCCTTAACAATTTTTCCGTCTTCTAATTTAATAACTCTATCGGCACATTTAGCGATATCCATATTATGAGTAATCATAATAATAGTTTGTTTTAATTCTTTATTTGTTTTTCTTAGAAGAGCCACAATTTCGTCACTAGATTTTGTATCTAAATTTCCGGTTGGTTCATCAGCTAATATTATTGTAGGATTAGTGATTAAAGCTCTACCAATACTACATCTTTGCTGCTGACCACCAGATAATTCATTAGGCAAATGAAAACGACGATTTTCTAAACCTAATAATTTAAGCATTTTATCTAAATTATTCTTATCAATTTCTCTATTATCTAGCGATAAGGGTAAAGTAATATTTTCTTCAACATTTAAAATTGGAATTAAATTATAAAATTGATAAATTAAACCTACCTGTCTTCTACGAAATATAGCCATTTTATCGTCATTAAATTTATAAATATCAGCATTATCAATATAAACTTTACCACTGGTTGGTTGATCCAATCCTCCAATTAAATGTAAAAGCGTAGACTTGCCACTCCCAGATGCTCCAACAATAGCAACGAATTCCCCTTTTTCAATTGAAAATGATACATTATCTAAAGCCACCACTTTAGTTTCATTTTTTCCATATATTTTTGTTAAATTTTCTACTCTTAATATTTCCATAACATATCCCTTCTTAATCTTATTATATATTTTTAAAAGTTACAAATAAGTTACATTATAAAAAATAATCAAGAAACAATATATTCTTGATTATATTTGTTACACACCTCTTCTAAAAGAATGTAATTACAACATCTATCTTTAATATTAGGCGGTAATTTATTGGCTTTATATAAATTATATAGCTTATATGATTTATTTTTGATTTGAATTTTATGTGAATTTATCCATGATAATTGTTCATCTAAAAGGCTAATATATTTATCTGACAAGTCGTGTAAGGTTACTATATTATAATTATTTTTCATAACTGGTATCATATTATTAAAATTAATAGCTCCTAGCTTACCATCCTTTAATTTTAAGAAGTCAAGAGTATTTTTCATACTTAAATGTTTTCTTTTTGGAGAAGATAAAGGGGCAAAATATTCAAAATGTTCTATTTTAAAAAGAACTCCTACGAATGGACGGTGTTTTTTAGAATAATTATTATATGGCACTCTATAATCATATTTTCGTAAATAATCACAGTATTTGGAACTTACTTCTACTATTTGCAAATTAAACATAATTTATTCCCCTATATAAAAGATTAGAGTTAAGTCTCTAATCTGCTTTTTCTACTCCCAATTTAATGGCTGGGTACACCGCTTTTTCCATTCCCAATTTAATGGCTGGGTACACCGCTTTTTCCACTCCCAATTTATGGCTGGGTACACCACTTTTTTTAATACTAAAATTATTTCTAACAATAAATTGTTTAATTTTAGTACATCTATAATTTACTATCTTTTTTACATTATGTCAAGAAAATTATTATATATCTAAATTAGCTAATTCCTTTTCTTCGGCTTGCAGTTTTTCTTTTTCTTCTTCAACTAATTTTTGCGGAGCCTTCTTAACATAGTTTTCATTAGCAAGCAATTTTTTACGGCGCGCGATACTTTGCTTTAAATTTTCAATTTGTTTATTTTTTAGAGCAAGGTCTTCCGCTGTTTCTTTTTTCTCAAAATAAATTGTTACTTTATAGTCGCCATCTTCAACAACATATGATTTAATATTTAACTTTTCTTCTGTTATATTGTCACTAATCTTAAGCATTTTTTTAATTAAATCATAATTGTTGGCATTTTCAATCTTTACTTTTAATGATTTATCCATATTAGCTTCCGCTTTAATATTACGGAATTTCCGAATAAAGCTTAAAACATTTTCGACTATTTTACTTTCTTTATTAAAGACTAATTTAGAATCATATAAAGGATATGAACTAATCATTATATTTTCTGCATCTTTAAAAGGTAAAGTATCATAAATCTCATCAGTTACGTAAGGCATAAAAGGATGAATTAATTTTAAAATGCTTGTTAAACAATAATATAAAGTTGATTTAGTACCTACTTCTTCAATCGAAAACTTAGCCATTTCAATATAGGCATCGCAAAAATCTTCCCAAATAAAATTATAAAGCGTAGAACCAGCGATATTAAAATCGTAATTTTCCATAGATTTTGTCACATTTTTGATTGTTTTATTTAACTTAGTAATAATCCATTTATCTCTTTTTCGTAAGTTTTCTAACTTATAATCTTCTTGTTTAAATTCTGCTAAATTCATTAAAACAAAGCGAGAGGCATTCCATAATTTATTAATAAAGTTCCAAGTTGATTTAACTTTTTCTTCGTCATATCTTAAATCAGTACCACTAGCTACACTTGTTGTTAAATAAAATCTTAAAGCATCAGCTCCGTAACTTTGAATGACATCCATAGGATCAACGCCATTACCAAGGCTTTTAGACATTTTGCGTCCTTGTTTATCGCGAATTAATCCGTGAATAAGACAATCTTTAAATGGTCTTTTTCCGGTAAATTCTAAACCTTGGAAAGTCATTCTATTAACCCAAAATGGAATAATATCATATCCAGTTACTAAAACATTATTAGGATAAAATCTTTTGAAGTCCTCAGTTTCTTGAGGCCATCCTAAGGTACTAAATGGCCATAAAGCACTACTGAACCAAGTATCCAAAACATCGTCATCTTGCACCCAACCTTCTTCTTTTGGCGCTTCCATTCCGACATATACTTCATTGTCTTTATACCAAGCAGGAATACGATGGCCCCACCAAAGTTGTCTAGAAATACACCAATCATAAGTTATTTCCATCCAGTGATTCATTATTTTTTCAAATCTAGTTGGCACAAAGTTTACTTTTGTATCCTTATTTTTTTGATTTGCCAAAACTCGGTCCGCTAAAGGACGCATTTTAACAAACCATTGTTTTGAAAGATACGGTTCAATAGGCACATCGCTTCGTTCCGAATGACCTACACTATGAGTTATTTCTTCTATGCTAATAAGTAAATCAGCATTTTTTAAATCTTCAATTAATTTTTGGCGACATTCTTCTCTAGATAAGCCAACATAGCCTGGGGCATTTTCATTCATGGTCGCATCTTTATTCATCACAATAATACGTTCTAAATTATGACGTAATCCTACTTCAAAATCATTAGGATCATGAGCTGGCGTTATTTTAACAACACCAGTACCAAATTCGGGATCCGCATGTTCATCACCAATGATAGGAATAAGTTTATTTACAATAGGTAAGATAACTTTTTGTCCAATCAAATTTTTATAACGTTCATCTTCTGGATTAACCGCTATTGCTGTATCACCGAATAAAGTTTCAGGACGTGTTGTAGCTACATCTAAATACTGACTTTTATCTTCTAAATAATATTTAAGGTGATAAAAAGCTCCCTTATCCTCTTTGTAAATAACCTCTTCATTGGATAAAGCTGTCATTTGGACAGGGTCCCAATTGATTATTTTTTCACCTTGATAAATTAAACCTTTATTATATAAGTCCACAAAAACTTTGCGCACCGCTTTATTTAAACCTTCATCTAAAGTAAAACGTTCCCTATTATAATCTAAAGATAATCCTAATTTAGCCCATTGTGCATGGATACTATCCGCATATTCACTTTTCCATCGCCAAGCATGTTCTAACCATTCATCTCTAGGCATATTACGAGGCTTAATACCTGACTCTTTAAGACGCGCATCCACTTTAGCTTGAGTGGCAATACCAGCATGATCCATTCCAGGAAGCCATAAAGCATCATAACCTTGCATTCTTTTAAAGCGAATTATAATATCTTGTAAAGCCGTATCCCAGGCATGACCTAAATGTAATTTTCCAGTAACATTAGGAGGAGGAATAACTATACAAAAAGCATCTTTACTTTTATCTCCTGCTTTAAAATAACCTTTATTTTTCCAGTTATCATACTTATTTTTTTCAACCTCTAAATGATTATATTTTTTGTCTAACATATTATCACTCCTTTTCGTATAAAAAAACACATCCGCCAAAGGACGTGTTTAAACGTGGTACCACCTTATTTTAGTCTTAAAGTATTAACGCTACTAACGTGATATCTTACTTGCTTTCAGATATCCTGCTCCCTAGCTACTTTCAATAAATCTTTTTATTAGTTTTCACCAACCACTAACTCTCTTTGAAAAAAAATTTATTTACTCCTCTAGTTCTCGGCATTTCTTCTATATTATATAAATAAAAAAGAAAAATAGCAAATATAAATTTTTTTTATTTTACTAGCTTTCTAGTCGGATTTTCTTCTTGAAATAAATTAGCATAGTTTTCTTTATTTTCAGTTGTTTCTTCATCTTCATTGTTTTCTATTAAATTCATTATGTTAGTATGTTCGACATCATTTGAAATGTGATTTAATTCTTTATATCTGTTCTTTAACTCTATTAAATATTCCTCTACTGTAAAATCTTTTTCTTTAATAATTAGTAAAGCTTGATATAATCTTCTTATATTAGCTCCTTTTTCATTTTCAGCAAATAAATAGATATATTCAGCATTATTGGTTTTAATGATACCATCTTCTAATGTTTCAATATTTGCACCTTCTATAAATGAAGCAAAATAATAGATATATTTAGCATTATTAGTTTTTATAATTGCTTTTTCTAATTTTTTTGTATCTTCTCTATGAACGTTACAAGCAAAATAATAGATATATTCAGCGTTATTGGTTTTAATAATCGCTTCTTCTAATTTGGTTATGTTAGCACCATTTACGTCAAAAGCAAATAAATAGATATATTTGGCATTATTGGTTTTAATAACCGCTTCTTCTAATTTTGCTATATTTGCTCCTTTTATATTTTTAGCAAAATAATAGATATACTCAGCATTTTGGGTTTTAATAACTGCTTCTTCTAGTTTGGTTATGTTAGATCCTTTTACGTCAAAAGCAAACATATAGATAAATCCGTCATTATTGGTTTTAATAATAGCCTCTTCTAATTTTGCTATATTTGCTCCTTTTACATTTTTAGCAAATAAATAGATATATTGAGCATTTTGGGTTTTAATAATCGCTTCTTCTAATTTGATTATGTTAGCACCATTTACGTCAAAAGCAAATAAATAGATATGTTCGGCATTATTGGTTTTAATAATATCACTTTCTAATTCTGGGATATTAGCTTCTTTTATCTTTAGAGCAAAATGATAGATATATTCGGCATTATTTGTTTCTACTATACATTTATAAGCATCTTTTTTATCTATAATACCCATATTTACTAATTTTATAAATCTATCAAAATTTTCATTAATTAAATTTTTAATATTACTATTCATTTTATTTCCTCGTTTCTTAAGATAGTATTATAAAACATTTGAAATATTTTGCAAGTAAATTTAGTTTATATAAATTTTTCCCTAATTCTTTAATTTAACTTTGTTCTAGATTTTGAACTAATTGTTTAACTTTAACATCGCCAATTTGCGAAGTTGTCGTTTTCTCAACAGAATCATCATCCCAAAAAGAACTACTGCCAATGTCGTGACTTTCTTTTAAGGCTGATGAGGTTAAATCTATATCTAATGAACTCTTATAAGGTCCAAACACTTTACTAAATATTTCTTCAAAACCATTACTTAATAACTTATAATTAGCCATAGCTAAATAACTACCACTACCATTACTAATTTTCAAATTTTTATCTTGTTGATATAAAATTGCTATTCTTTTAGAAATATCTTTATAAAAATTTAATAATTCTTGTTTGATTGATTTAAGGCCAATAATTTTCGCTAAATCTAATTCAAATAAATATTTATTGATATCTTTACATTGTTGTGGCCACTCATGTTTTTCAATTAGGTCTTTTATATGACTTGTCCAAATAATATCAATTATTCCAGCAGCAAAATATTTACCTACCATTAAAGAAGAATCAGTAATATCAGCAGTTTCATCAATTTTTCTTTTTGGTTGACTTTCTAAATACTCTCCTATAATATTTCTGATTTTATAAGCTGTTCCTTTATAATCAGCAAACTGGCTCATCCCTTCATCCATAAAATAAGTATTTATAACACTTGTATCATAACAACTTAATCTATAATTCGCGGCCATTTTATAATCGTTATCTTCATTACTATAAGAAATATTCATGTGTGGGTCAGTTGGGTTCCAATCAAGCTGGGTTTTACGTTCCATAAATCTTTTAAATAATAGAGCTTTATCTTCTAAAACATCTAATACTTCCATTTTAGTTTGAAAATATTTTAAAAAGTCCATAAACTCATTTGCTAAATATTGCGGCTCATAACCATGATTTACTTTATAAATCATATACTCAACAATTAAGTCATCTACAGTTAAATTATGTTGTAAATTAACCATTTTATCACTCCCTTAATTGTTTATTATACAGCACTTAACTATAATTTAAAAGAATTTCTAAACAAATTTCATAAAGACCGCATGTCTTAAATTATTACTGGCTGTTATTTCTTTAAATCTAATTGTCGCTTTCAATTGGGGCTTTAACCATACAATATTTTTTAAAGGAAACATCTGTGTTTTACTTTGATTAGTCTTAGCATATTTTCTAATAAATTCTTGATCTAAAACATTTGGTAAATTAACTTCTCCATAAGATATATATTTATCTTTCTCTTTTTTACCGATAACGATTGTCTTAAGATCATGATCTATTTCTTTATATCCCAAAACTAAAAAATCATCTTCTTTTAAAGCTTTAAATTTCACCCATAAGTCCGTTCTTTTACCAATGACATATGGGCTATCTATTCTTTTAGCTACTACTCCTTCTAAGCCCTGTTTTTTTATTTGATTAAATAATTTCTTTCCATCTTTAGCAATATATTTGGAAATAATTAAATTATCATTTTCTTTTATATATTTTTGTAAATATTCTTTCCTTTTTAAAAGAGGTAATTCTGTTAAGTCTTTATTATCGTAATATAAAATATCAAAAGCCACATAAAGAACGGGATTATTTTGCATTTCTTGCTTAATTTTTTCTTTAATTTTCATTCGACCTCTTTTTTGCATTTTAAAAAAATCAGGCCCATTTGCACCCATTACAATAAGTTCCCCATCTAAAATACATTTTTTCTTACTACATTTATAAAGATTAGCTAATTCAGGATATAGATTAGTAATATCATTATTATTGCGACTTCTGATTGTTATTTTATTATTATCTAAATAAATAATGGCTCGATAACCATCAAATTTCATTTCATAGATATGACTCGCACTATCAAATGGTTTAGTTTGTTTTAAAAGCATAGGTAAAACATTTTTTTTAGCAAAAATATCCATTATTTACCCTTAGTCTTTTTAGTCGCTTTAATACTCTCAGTTAAAGCATCCATTAAATTACTAATCTTTTTACTTTGAACTTCTTTTGGCTTACTAACCCTTTTTCCCGCTATCTTTTTATTAATAGCATCTTGCAATCTTTCTTTATAGTTATCCTTATAATCGGCAGGATTAAATTTTCCACTCATGTTGTCTATTAATTGCTCAGCCATCGTTAATTCTTCTTTAGTGAATTTGTCGGTAATCTTTTCCTGATCCACTTTTTTAATTTCATCATCAAAAAATAAAGTGTTTAAAAATAACTGTCCGTTTTTACTCCGCACTATAACTAAAGCCTCTTTTTGACCAATTACCGTTTTAGCCACACCAACTTTTCTTTTATTTTCCATAGCCTGGGCTAAAAGATGAAAGGCATGTTCAGCTCCTTGGGGATTTATAAGATAAGGTCGATCGTAATAAAGAGGATCAATACTTTCAATATCCACAAATTTTTCAATGGTAATACTCTTGTCTTTTTTAGTTTTTAGTTTTTCAAAATCTTTATCTTCCAAAACAACATATTTTTCAGGAGCATATTCGTAACCTTTCACAATATCTTTCGCTAATATTTCCTTATCTTCATTAGCCTCAGAAACTTTTTTGTATTTAATTCGACTTAAAGTATTTTTATCAAGTAAATGAAAATTGATATCATTATTTTTAAGTAGCGATGCATAATTAATAGGAATATAAACCATTCCAAAATTAATTGAACTTTTATTTAAAGGCATTTCTATCACCTTTAATATTTTGGCCTTTTTTAGAAAAAAATATAACTCCCAGGTTATATTCTTCTACACTTTTTGCTCTTCAACTTTTTTTCTTAAACTATCTAATATAGCGACCATTGCCCATGTATCTTGTTTACAATAATCGATTAAAGCTTGATATTTAAGTTGAAATTCTTCTTTGCTCATATATGGATATGAGGCATATTCAATAATGGCCATTGTGCCATTTCGAACTTCTAAATCGTCATATTTTAAATCAGTAAAAACTGGTAATGTTTTTTTGATGGAAAATGAGCCACTCATTCTTTTATCGTAAAAGTTCATTTTTTTAGCTTCTTCTTCACTATAGCCTAACTCCTTATAAATTTTACTGTTGGTATCTAAAAGCCATAACAAGTCAAAGCCTCGTTGATAAAGTTGCATTAGCGGTTTTTTATATTCGGGAAAAATATGAGCTAGTTCTTTTATGCGTCCTTTTTCAAAGGAAACATTTTGAGCAAATAAAGTACCTTTATTGGGATCCATATATTTAAGCATAGCTTTAATCATATCTTCTCGACAATCTGTATGATCCTTAGCTAAAAAAACATAATTATCTTGATCTTTATCACATACTCCTGGAGATTTCTCAATATGTAAACTAAATTCAAATGGAGATTGAATATAAGGAGTCTCTCCTTTAAAACGAGGAATTGGACAAGGAAAAGTTTCAAAATCAAGATGATAAATAGGATATTCAATTTGTTTTAGCATAACCTTAATTTTTTCTTTATCAATGTATTGTTCATCTTTTAATAAAGAATTTCTTTGAATATGATGATTTTCCGATTTTATCCAACTTTCCGGAATATCTAACATATTAAGATAACCTTCATTGATTAAATTTAATCCTTTATGCGTATTACCCATTTCATCTTTAAAGCCAAAACCATTGCGTTTATAAGCTAAAGAAGAATTTTTGGCGGGAATAATCTTGCCACAAATTTGATTGAAATATTTACATTGCGTTTGTTTTTTATATTCACATCCTGAACTTAATGGACAACTAGCAGCATCCATATTAGCAATATAGCTTTCTAATTTTTCCTTATCTTGAAGAACATATGCTTGTAACTCTTTTGTCACTTTTGTTAAATCAATTAAATTGACTATTTCATTCCCATTTTCATCAGGATGAAAAACTTGAACTCCATCTTGATAAGTACCATCAAAAACATATTCATGATTTAAGACTCCCAAATAATAATGAATATTAGCTAATTTCGCCGCATTATTACTTTGTTTATACTCTCCTTCAATTATAAATCTTTGCACGGCTAAATCATAAACATATTTTCCCACTCCATAACGATCAAACAATTTAGCTTTTTGTTTTTCATAATTTTTAAGGGGCATTTCCGCCAAAATATTATAATCTTTTATTTCATCTTTTAAATATAAAATGTTATTTTTCTTTAAAAAAATCGAATATTTATCTTCTTTAGGATGATTAGATTGCAAAGACATAAATTTATTAGTTGTTGTTGCTTTAACTTCAATTATATTAATATTATTTTGATCTTCATTATAGACATCGACATAACAAAGATACTTAATGCCTTTATCATTAAAATCAAAACATTCTTGCGTAAAATTATCTTTTGAATAAACGGTTTTTCCCGGAAAATGCTGTTCTACATATTCACCCACTAATTCTTCAATCTTTTTATAATAAGGCATCATTACTTCTAAGTAACGATTTTCTTTATCAATTAAATCACTTTCATGACCTTCTTCATCTTCTTCATACATCCCCGCCACTAATTCTTGTAATTTGTCACTGTATTCTTCTTTTTGATATTCAGCCAACTCGACATCAGCCATTAATTTTTCTTGATGGATTTCCTCTAAAGCAACGTAACGAGGACAACGCGTGTAATTAATAAAATTAGTTTTTGTAATAGCCATAATTAATTTACCTTTCTAAAAAAAGACTAATTATTAGTCTTGAAATTTAGCTTTTATCTTATTATTTTTTTCATCATAAGTAAGTTTGACCTTTTTGGCATTTAAAGTTTCCGTTTTATCACGTGGGTCATAGATATTATTTGAGTCATCATCCGGATCGAGAAAATGTTCATTTATTAAATGGTCTACAGTAACTGTCGTAGGTTTAGCTTTAATTTCCTCTATTTTAGTATTACCATAAGCTTCGGCTTGCAATTCAATATATTTTACTTCTAAATTATATACTTCTTCTTTATTATCACTTAAAGCATAAGACACTTTTGATATTGTAAAAAAGGTTAAAACTCCAAAAACAACAATAACAATTAATAGATCAATTACTGTATAACCGTTTTTCTTTTTCATAACTTATCACTCCACTTTAATTATAGCGCACTTTCTTTTCATTTAGCAACCGGAATATTTTACCTTTACTTCGTTAATGATATTTTTATCTTTCATTTTTTGAGCATTATAATATTCATAATCCTTTATTTGATAGTTATATAATCTTAAATCTTTAACTAAAGTCGCTATTTTAATATCCCTTTCCATTTTTTGAAAGTCCTTATCTAAATCTGTATTTAAAATATATAAGTAACTCCCGTTTTCTTTTTCACACACTGTCAATAATACTCTATAATTTTTATTATTCATTCTTAAAGGAGCCACAAAATGATGAAACTTATCTTTTTTATCTTTATTTTTCAGCATTTTAAAAGTATCCACATAAATTGCTTTTTGAAAAATTTCTTCAATAATTAATAAAGCATTTAAATTCGTAACATATTCTTTGGAAAAAGGATTAAAATATGGCGCGGGAAAAAGCATTTTTCCGATACTTTTATTATTTATATTAGTTTTAAAACCCGTCACTTTATTTTCAATAGGTTTATCTAGAGTTTTCAGATGCTTTTTAACCTTATTTTTTAAAATATTTAAGGTTTCTCTGTTTGAAGCCGCTAAATAATTAGGTAAAATGATATATTTTATTTTTTCTGTTGCTTTTATTTTATTTTTCATGTTTATCACCTACCATTAGGATTATAAAACATAAACATTTGTTTGTCTAGGCATTTAAAAAAAAGAACTTAAAAAATTAAGCTCTTGAAGAATATTTTCCATCTTTCGTAGAAATAATAATTTTTTCTCCATTAGTAATAAATAACGGAACTTTAACAACGTAACCTGTTTCAATTGTAGCATCTTTCATCGCGTTATTAGTCGTATTTCCTTTTGTAGCATCGACAGTATCAATAACTTCGTATTCTATTTTTTCTGGTAATGTTATACCAATTATTTCCCCTTCATAATAAGAAATATCTATTTCCAAATTTTCTTTTAAGAATTTCTTTTCTTCGGCTAACTTTTCTTCAGGAATTTCTACTTGTTCATAAGTTTCGGTATCCATAAAAACATAATTTGTACCAGCTGCATATAAAAATTGCATTTTCTTACGGTCAACATGAGCTCTTTCAATTTTTATATTGGTATTAAAAGTATTTTCAACTATTGAACCAGTTTTTAAATTTTTTAATTTAATACGAACAAAAGCAGGACCTTTACCGGGTTTAACATGTTGGAATTCTTGAATTAAACATAAATTACCATCAATTAAAACGGTCATTCCATTTTTAATATCATTAATATTAATATTCATTATTTAGCACCTCTTTTTTCGTAATATGAGTATTTATTATTACCAAGAGTACGTGAATAGCCTTTAGATGTTTGATAATTTTGATTAGTACCTTTTACATTGCTTTTTTTTGTAGCTAAATTAGGAATATATTTTTTGCCTTCATCATAAAAACAGCTATTACCAATTGGTTCTACTCTCTTTCTTCCTAATAATAATTTTTTATAAACTTTTAATGTCTCTATCAACATTTTATTAACCTCCCTTAAATATTATTTTACTTCTTTATGTATAGTTGTCTTACGACAATGTTTACAAAATTTCTTTTGTTCTAATTTTTCTGGAGTATTCTTTTTATTTTTACTTGTAAAATAATTGATGTTTTTACATTCACTACATTTTAGTCCAACATCATTTCTATTTTCATTTTTAGCCATAATACTTCCCTCCTTTAAATAAACGCAAATC
Organism: uncultured Bacilli bacterium; assembly: GCA_947626055.1. Lineage (GTDB taxonomy): Bacteria > Bacillota_I > Bacilli_A > RF39 > UBA660 > HGM10766. The sequence continues at coordinate 31,068 of CANQQP010000004.1, forward strand.
TATTATATCAAACTATTAATAATTTTCAAAGAGAATTTTTGAAACTTCTGTACTTATATGCTTATTAATATAAGCCGTGTATTCCGTTTTGCCATTTTCATGAGAAACATTAGGAGAAATGACTACTAAACTATATTTAGGATTATCTAAAGGAGCAAACATCGCATAAGACATGGTAATTGTTTTTACATCAGCTACGCCATCATTATCACTATCATAAAATGATTCACTGGTTCCTGTCTTTCCGGCAGGATTCCATTTTAAGTCGGTATAGCCTCTTCCTGTACCGCCATCTATAACTTGTCTAAAGCCTTCTTTAATTCGCGCAAAATAATAGGCATCTAAATCAATTTCATTTAAAATTTGGCCTTTATTTTCTAATATAGCTTCCCCATTTTCATCAACTACTTTTTGCATTAAACTTAATTTTTTTCTTTGGCCATTATTTGCAATTGTATTAATATACTGAACCAGTTCAATGGGCGTGTAAGTGTCGTATTGCCCAATAGCTAAATTTAATAACAAATCATCAGCTACTTTGGAACCTATTAAACCAATTTGTTCATTAGGTAAATCAATCTCGGTTTTAACACCTAGACCATATTGAGCAAAAATATCTCGATATCTTTTAAAATCGGCGCCGGTAACATTTAGATCCATATTATAATGATATGCTTTACCCGTAGATTTTATCGCTGTCAAAAATTGATAATAGTTACTTGACCACTTTAAAGCGGTGATATCTGTTAAGACCCCTAATCTTTTAAACGAACATTTTTCGGGAACAAAGTGTAATTTAACACAAGAGTCTACTACTTTTCCATCAGGAATAATTAAGTTATTCTTATAGCCGACCGTCTGAGAAGCCCCTTTGACTACCGAACCTACGGTATAAGCTGAAGTAATAATATTTTCATTTATATCACTAAATTCCTCTGTATTAGCGTCCAATCTTTTCCCCGCAAAAGCAATGATGGAACCATCCATCGGATTACTAACAATTACATAAGCATGATTATAATATTCCGTATTCGGTAACTTTTTCCCAGCCAATATTTTCTCTTCCATAATTTTTTCAATATCCATTTGCATATTAACATCGATAGATAATACTAAATCATTCCCTCTTTTTTCGGGGGTCAAAAGTGTTAAAGTGTTATCTGAATTAACTTTATAAGTAGCTTTTTTACCTTTTAAATATTCTTCATATTCTTTTTCCAAATAACTTATTCCAACCCGATCATTTAAACTGTAGCCTTTTTTTAGGTATTCATCTTTTACTTCACTTGGTATGCCGGTTTTACTAGAAGAGACAGAACCTAAAATATTTTTTAAAACAGATCCATAAGGATAAGTGCGTTCCCAAGTAATACTACCGGTCACACCTTGAATATTACTTTCAACTACTTGCGCATACTCTTCTTCCGTCACATTTTCATCTTTTATTGTTTTAACCTCATATTTATATCCCTTATTCATTAAAGCATAAATATGAGCAGCTAACCTTTCTTTCGAATCTAATTCATTTAACATTTCCTCAGTGATTCTTTGCAATTTTAACTTTTTTAAATCGCTCGTTTTAAGTTTACGATTTTGCACTTTTTCATATTCTTCTTTAGTAATTAGTTTATCAGTTTTATCTTGATTTAAAATGAGATAATATTCTTTAACTTCATTAATTTTTTCAATATATTCCATACTTAAAATATCCGCCAGACGGCGCGCAATTGTAATTTCGTCTTGCGGTTTAATATCAACATTTTTTTTATAAACAATAGTCTTTACCCCAATATTATCTACTAAAATATTGCCATTGCGATCTAGAATGCGCCCGCGCGGAGCCGAAGCAAGCGTGATAATTTTTTCTTTTTTAGCACTTAATAATTTTGTATAGTAATTTCTATTTATAGTATTTAAAGAATAAATTTTGATACCTGCAATTACAAAGATGCCTATTACCAAAGCATAGGCTATAATTTTTTTAGTCCTGCGCATAAAATCACCTATTATTATTATTTGTTTTATGCTAAAAAACTATACAAAAGCATAATATTAAATTGAGGTGACTAACTAATGGATAATTTAATCAAAAACTATATTTCAAAATTAACAAAAGAACAAGTTACTAGCTTTGCTTTAATGCATAATATTGTATTAAGTCCCCAAGAGCTTGATTTTACTTATGATTTTATCAAAACTAATTGGAAAGATATTATTAAAAATTATGATACTTTTAATTTAGAAGCTTATAAAAATCATTATAGTAGCGATAATTTTGAAAAAATAAAAATACTCTTTAAAGAGTATTCGGAAAAATTTAAACCATTCTTAAATTAGGAATGGTTTTTTAAAGCATAAATCATTTGGGCAATTTCTTGTTCTTCTTGCTTTTCTTGCTCTTCTTGGCGTTTCTTTAAAGCCATATTTTCTTTAATTATATTTTCTCCTTCTAAAAATAAATTATCTAAAAGCAAACTTAGGCTTTCTTTAGTAAATCTTTGTTTATATAATTCTAAAATATGTTTAGCCTGACGATATTCCATGCATTGCAAATTATTTTTTTCATTAAAAGTATCTTCGTCACAAAAACCATTGGCATGGTCAATCGTTATGTTTCTAATATATGTATGCGGATTTTTTTGCTTGCAGTGAAAGTTTTTTAATTGAGGTCCTTCACGAGTCGCCCAAAGAATGGGAATTTCTTTGCCAGTTAATATTTCCACTGCAGTTTCTCTATCAGCAGAATTATATTCCACAATTAAAAATAAATCATTTCCGCTTTCATTGTATTTAATTCTATTATCAGTGGAACCAACCCAGGGTACGTAGCCAAAATACGTCTCTTTTTTATTTAAGTCTTTTCCTCTTTTAATTTGTTCAAGTGGTACATAATAATAAGCCATTAACAACTCCCCCTTACTTTTTATAATAAGCTCTTATTTTATTTAAAACGTCTTGATCAAACTGTTTATTTTTAAACATTTCTATTTCAAACTTATAAGGGGGATAAAGACGTTCTTTATCTTCATCCGTTTCCCCAATATAAGGCGTTTCTAATATTTTAGGAATGTTTTCTAATCTGGGATTATAAACTATATTATTTAAAGTAGCAAATCTCAAAGTGCCAAAGCCAATATTGGCATGGCGATCTTTATGTGAACCTTTTGTATTTTTACTATCGTTGATATGAATACAACCTATTTTATCAAGACCAATAATTTGATCAAATTCGCTTAAATAAGTATCAAAATCTTGCATATCATAACCAGCATCATTTAAGTGGCAAGTATCTAGGCAAACACCAAGGCAATTTTTATTATCCACTCCGTTAATAATTTTTTGAATTTCTTCTAAATTACAGCCTAATTCACTGCCTTTTCCGGCCATAGTTTCTAAAAGAATTGTTACTTTACATTCGGGATAAAGAATTTGATTTAAGCCATTAACTATATTTGCGATTCCTTCTTCTTTCGAAATACCCACAGCACTTCCCGGGTGCAATACTAATCTTGTTATTCCTAATTGTTCACAACGACTAATTTCACTTTTCAAAAAATTAACACTAAAATTATATTTATCTTCATTAGAGCGATTAGCTAAATTAACAATATAAGGCGCATGACAAACTATATCTTTCAATTTAATGTTATTTTCATTCATTAGTTCATAAGCTTCGGTTGTAAAAATTTCATTAATAGGCTTTCTTACGGTATTTGTCGGTGCCCCTGTATAAAACATAAATGTATTTGCTCCATAACTTAAAGCTTCTTTTAAACTTCCTAACAATTGCATATTACTAAATGAGACATGAGATCCAATTATTAACAATTCAACCACCCACTAAAATTATCTCAAAAAGATTATAAAAAAACAAGTTTTAAAACTTGTTTAAATACTTTTTTGCTTATACAAAACAAAGGAATAACTATTTTTAGTCCAACTTAGCTCCATTATTATCTTATCCTCATTTAATGTAGTAGGCTGAGCATAAAGCTTGGTCTTCCCATTTTCTAAAGATAAATCAAATGTATCATCAATCAAAAATTTATTATGTTCCATTAAATACGCTACATATTTATTTAAATCAGTACTGACATTATCGATATTTTCAAATGTGTATTCAACTTTAAGACCGTTATCATAACTATATTTAACCTTTTTAACAGGACGATCACCTAAAACATAATTAACTGAAGCAATATTTGTACCACTTACACTATAATGATCCGTCTTTTCCGCAATAATTTTTAAAACATAATTTCCTATAAAATATACTAAAATTAAAATTACTACCAAAATTGCTATAGATTTAGCTAAACTTATTGCCATACTTGTATAATTTCGTTTATAAGCATTTTCATTTAAAGTATATGTTCTTTTGGGAATTATTCCCTTAGGATTATTTTTTAAACGTTCTTCTTTTTCTTTTTGCTTTTCTAATCTTTTAATTTCTTTTTTGCGGATTTTTCTTTCTCTTTCGGACATAAATAGTTCCGTATCTACTAAAGGAGCACCACAATGACGACAAAACTTTTCTCCCGCTTCATTTTCACTATTACATCTAGGACATAACATATAATCACTCCTTATTAATATTCATACCAATATTAGTATACCATTATTTTAATATTTTATGGGAGAAAAAAACAAGTGATTGACACTTGAATATTATGTAGAACAATTACTTGAAACAGAACTGCCTGATGATACAGAACTATCTTCTTTTTTTCCTAACTCTTCTAATGTTTTACCATTTATAACATAAGTTCCATTTGTTAAATATATTGTATATTTTGCTTTATTATTTGATTCAAAAGATATCTTTACCATTCCGCTATAACCAGCACTTTTCATATCTTTTTCTAATGGTAATTCTTCCAAAGTATAACATGTTTTTGGAGCCGCTGAATTAACAGCATTTTCAGCATATTGAGTTTGGGCTGCTTTTATAATAGATTCAGCTTCAGTAATAAAAGCATTTTTTTTAGCATTCTCCATAATTCTTAAAACACTAGGCATAGCTAATAATATTAATATTGATAAAATAACAATTACAGCTAATAATTCTATTAAAGTAAAGCCATTTCTATTTTTAAACTTACTATATTCCATTTAATATCTAACCCTTTCCACTATTCCATTACTATTCTATATCACCTAGAAAGCTAAAGTCAATCATTTATGAAAATAATTTTATTTATTTACTATTTGCAGTGGCAATGCCAGTATTATCCAATTTTCTATAATCAGCGCTATTATTACTATTTACCGTTATTGTATTGCCATTTTTATTACAAGAACCCGTACAAGAATAATAAGCGCCATTATTAAAAGCAGAATTGTGCTTAATATTATTATTATCAACTTTAATATAAATATCATAAGATTTCATATTTCCACCATCAATATCCAATTCACAAGGATTATTACTTGTACAATCGCCAGTTGATCCATTTTTGAAATGTAAAACATCATTGATATTTCCTGTTGTAGCTTTTTCCAAATATTTAGTTTGGGCTGCTTTTAAATATGATTCTTTTTCAATTTCAAAAGTATTCTTTTTAGCATTCTCCATAATTCTTAAAACACTAGGCATAGCTAATAATATTAATATTGATAAAATAACAATAACTGCCAATAATTCAATTAATGTAAAACCTTTTTTATTATACATTTAATCACCTACTATATACATAATATAATTTCAAAAGTATTAAGTCAAGTTTTACTGATGAAATTTAATTAATTCTCATGCTATAGACTGATGAAACTTGTTTGAATTTTTACATAGAAAAAGTTCAAGTAAATTATCTATAATAAAATTGGAAAATTAAATTATAGAAAGAAGTGAATTTACTTTAATAATTATTATTTTATTAAAAAGAAAGAAAAAAGCAAATCCGAAAAGAAATTTACGAAAATTTAATCAGAATATCAATTTAAAACATTTAAAACACTACTAATTAAATCAATATTCTCCATAGCATCATTTATTTTATCAGTGGTTCTAATTTTATATAAATCTTTCATAGCATTTTCAAATTTTTTATAATTGTTAGCACTTCTATTTAATTCTTTGTACCAATGCGAATTGAGCTTTAGATATTCTTTCATTTTCGGATTTTCTTTAAATTTTATTTGTAAACTTTTTTGCATATTTAATCCTCAAAAAATTTATTTAAAGGTCTAGGAGTTGTCGGCCCTTTGGCTATAGAAGCCGGAGAAGCATTTTTAGTAGTTAATTCGGAAATAAACCCTAAAGCTTTTTGAGCCGTATTTATATGTTTTTGAATACTATCCATATCAACATTTTTAACCATTTGTGTTATCCCTTTAATGCCATTATTAGAGATAGTGTTATCGCTTATATATTCTTTCCAAGCATTACTATCCTCACCGTAAATGTCATATATTTCATAAAATTTTTGCCAACTCATATTGCCATTTTTAATATATTTAACAAGTTCCGGATGTAAAGAAGCGAAACGTTTAAATTCTTCTTTTTTATTCATACGACCACCTACTATATCATATGTCTAAATGTTAAAATTATTATTAATTGTTGTTTGCAATTAGTAAAAACTATGCTATAATTAGATATGAGGAAAGGCTATATAGTAAAAACAAATATCAATCACATTTTGAGGGGTTTTGGTTGAAAGGAAAAACTCGCGAAAGCGAGCTCGTTGTTTTTACCCAAATATATAGTTGAGTACTCTTTTATTTTACTATTAAGTTGACAATTAATCAATTATTTAAAAATTAAAAAAATAGTCGATTGACTATTTGGCATTTTCTTCTGTTTCTTCTTGCACTTTGATTACTTCTTTACCTTTATAGTAACCACACTTAGGACATGCACGATGTGGCATTATTGTCTCTCCACATTTTGGACATGATGTCATTGCATTCACTGTTTTTTTCAAATGAGTACGACGCATTCTCTTTTTAGTTTTACTTGTTCTTCTAAATGGAACTGCCATATAATCACTCCTTCCCTTTTTCAAGTAGCTCTGTTAATTTTGCAAATCTAGAGTCTATTTTTTTAGTATTTTCATCTCTTAGTTCCCAACCTTCCCCACTTAAAGCGTCAACTTGTTTGCTTTTAGAGTAGCTTATTGGGACCTCCAATACAATATTTTGCCATAAAATCTCTGTAATATCAAGTGTATTTTCACTGTTTTGTGATTTTTTTAAGCTATCTTCCCCAATACTTTCTTCTATTTGGGAAGTAAAAGGATAATCTACCAATTCTAAGGAATAGGCATCTTCTAAAACCATTACACCCGTAAGCTGTAAATTCAGCTCTAATTCATTTTCTAAACTGGCAATAATCTGACCTTTAAGATGTAAATTTTTTAAATTTTTAATATTCGTATCTTTAAATAAATCTTCACTTATATCAACATTTTCATCAATCGAAATGATATTTTTAGAAGCTAATTGGTTTAAATCAATTTGCATTTATCTCACCCTTTAAATTGTAGCAAATTGCAACATATAAAACAATATGTTAAACTACATCTAGGTGATTTTATGCAAACTATAGGCATTATTTGTGAATATAATCCGTTTCATAATGGTCATATTTATCATATTAAAAAAACCAAAGATTTATTCCCTGACTCTTTAATAATTTTAATTTTAAATGGCTATTTTACCGAACGCGCGGAGGTATCTATCATTTCTAAATTTGATAAAGTAGCTATAGCTTTAGAATATAATATAGATTTAGTTGTTGAATTGCCTGCAATTTTTGGTACTCAATCAGCTGATACTTTTGCTTCTAAATCTATAGAAATTTTAAACGAATTAAAGATTGATACTATAGTTTTTGGAAGTGAAAGTAATAATTTAGAGACTTTAATGAAAATTGCCCAAAACCAATTAACAGATTCCAATTATGATGCCAAAGTCAAAAAGTATTTAAAAGAAAAAAATAATTATCCAACTGCCTTAGCAAAAGCTTTAAATATTCCTTTTAATTATAATAATCCTAATGATTTATTAGCAATTTCCTATTTAAAAGCAATTTTGCAAATTAATCCTAATATTAAACCCGTATCTATTCAAAGAACTAGCCAGTATCACGATATCCAAAGTAAGGAAGAAATAGTTAGTGCTACTAATATTCGTACTAAGCTTAAAAAACAAGAAGATATAACAAAATATTTGCCTAAAATAGCTTATAAAAACATAAAAAATATTAATGAAGACTTACTATTTACTCTTTTAAAATATAAAATAAAGACATGTGCTGATTTAAGCGTGTACTTAGATATTGATGAAGGTATTGAAAATAGATTAGTTAAATTTATTGATAAAACAAATAGTTTAGAGGATTTAATCAAAAGCATTAAATCTAAACGTTATACTTATAATAAAATAAATAGAATGCTCTTACATATTCTTCTTGATTTTAAAAAAACAGATAATCTCAATAATTTAGAATATATTAGAATCTTAGGCTTTAATCAAAAAGGCCAAACTTATTTAAACAAAATAAAAAAAGAAATAACTAAGCCTTTAAATCCTGTATATAATTCTCAAACTTATAAATTAGAACAAAAAGCGATATTCCTTTATGATTTATTAACTAATTCCCAAGAAAAAGAAAGAGAAAGAAAAAATAAACCTCTTATCAAATAAAAAAACTTCTCATTTCTGAGAAACTTTAAAATGTAACCTCATCTTCATCCATAAATTTAATACCTCGTTTCATTAAATTTTTTATTAATTTCAAATACAAACTTATTATAAAATAAGTTCTTTTTATTTACAAGTTTTTTTTAAAGAAAATTTTTATTTTTGGCAATTTTCACAAAAATATGTACTTCGTCCGCCAATTTTAATCTTCTTAATAGGCAAACCACATAAAGAACAAGGTTCACCTTCTTGTTTATGAACTTTTAATTTCTGTTGAAATCTGCCGGTTACGCCAAGTGAAGAAGTATAACTTTTAATTGTCGTACCACCCATAGCAATTGCTTCTTTAATTATTTCATTCGTAGCAGTGATTATCTTTTCACATTCGCTTAATGTTATGTCTTTGCCTAACTTTAACGGATTAATTCGGGCAGCAAATAACACTTCATTAGCATAAATGTTTCCTAAACCACTAATTATTGTTTGATCTAACAATAAAGTTTTAATGGGAATATTTTTATTAATTAACTTATTTTTGAGATACTCTTTGGTCAAATTAGGACTAAAAGGCTCTTCTCCTTGTTTTTTTATCGCCTCACAATAAGGTAAATCTTCTTTTTTTATTAAATTCATCCGTCCAAATTTACGAGTATCATGATATCTTAAATCGGTATCATCATCAAAGGTAATAATTATATGTTCATGTCTCTCAATCGGGTCTTGACTATTTTTTAAGAAAAATTTTCCTTCCATGCGTAAATGCGACAATAGATAGTAATCATAAAGTTCAAAAATTAACCATTTCCCTCTTCTTTTTATATCTATAAATTCATTATTAATTAAATTAGTTTTAAATTCATTTAAATCACTTTCAATCATTTTACCATAAATGATTTTAACGTCTTTGATTTTTTTGTGTAATATTTGTTTCTTTAATGTATTTCTAACCGTTTCTACTTCGGCAATTTCGGGCATAATCTACTCCTTTTCTAGATATTCTTCTAAAGTTATATTTTGATTTTTAATTTCTTGGGCAAAATTTCCAACATATCGTAAATGCCAGGGTTCATATCCATATCCTGTGATATTTTCTTTACCTTGTGGATAGCGAATAATAAAACCAAATTGGCAAGCATTATCAGCAACTAACTTTAACACTGGATGATCTTGCATTTCAAAATCAATATAAAATCTATTATTTTCTTTTAAGCAAAAATCTACAGCTAAGCCAGTCTGATGTTCCGAATAACCGGGACGAGCTACAAATCTTAAAGTATGTTCTAACCCTTTTTCCGCTTCTATTTCTTCAAACACCTTAGCTTGATATTCTTTACTGCGATAACCACTTTCGACTTCTATATCATATCCTTGACTTTTAATAAAAGCTTTTAATTTATCAAAAGCTAAAGCTGTTTGCTTTTCTAAATAGACGTTATCTTTATATTGGCTATTTACTTTAACTATTTGAAAATCATTTTCTGGACAAGCATGAGTCTTATTGACTAAAATTAAATATTTATCTTCCATAATTGCACCCCTTACTATTTTATTACTTAATTAGTTTTTTAACCCAATTAGTAATTAAAGTATCATCTGGTAAAGCTTCAGGATGAAATTGAACTCCTAACCAGAATAAATCATTTTCTGTGCTTTCCACGGCTTCTATAACATGATCTTCACTATAAGCTATAGGTTTTAATAGCGTTCCCGTTCTTTTAGCTTCTACACTATGCATATGTAGAACGTGGGCTTGATTGCCATAGACAGTATTTAAAAAAGAGCCTGGTATAATATTTATAGGATATAAAGCTTGCTCGTAGGAAGTTCTCGTGATTTCTCCATTATGAAACGTATCATCGGGAAGTTTTGATAAAGTCGGATTACTTTCAATCATTTCATGATAAATATCCAGCCACATTTGGGAAGTTATATGAGAATAATCTAGTTTTCTTTTCTTTATCTCTTCTAACATGACTGAAAAAATACACATAGCTTGCATACCCATACATACTCCTAAAACTGGCTTTTTATAAAGATAAGCATGAAATAATATTTCATATAATTTTTTTTCTATTTTATTTCCTCCTGGGTAAATAAAAGCATCACAAAACTCTAATATATCTTTATTGACCTTTTTATCATCTAGTAATATGCCTAATGGAATAGCATTAGCAGCATATAATTTTTGACTAAAAAAATTGACAAATTCATATCGATCCTTATAAGGATTTTCAGTTTCATCCCATCTAATATAAGGAATAATACCAATAACTGGCTTATTTTGTTTCATACCAATCCCTCCCATAATCAGCACTAGCTTTAAGTGGTACTGATAATTTTACTACATTTTCCATTATATTTTTCACAATTGTTTCCACTTGTTCTTTTTCTTCTTCTTTAACATCAAATATTAGTTCATCATGAACTTGCAAAAGCATTTTACTTTGAATATTGTTTTGTAAAAAAGCTTTGTCTATTTCTACCATAGCCTTTTTAATTATATCAGCTGAAGTTCCTTGAATTGGCGTGTTTAAGGCAATTCTTTCCCCCGCACTACGTACTTGATATACCTTACTATATAACTCATCAATGTTTCTTTTACGGTTAAATAAAGTACGGACGCTCCCTTCATCATATGCTTCTTTAACTATATTATCCATATAATTTTTTACACCTGGATATAATTCCAGATACTTATCAATAAATTTTTTAGCTTGTCGAGAATCAATACTTAGATTTTCGCCTAAACCAAAACCACTAATACCGTAAACTATTCCAAATATAACCGCTTTGGCTGTCGTACGCATATTTTTAGAAACCATTTCTTCGGGAACGTCAAAGATATCCGCCGCCACTTTTGTATGAATATCTTGATCATTAATAAAAGCTTGCTGTAATTCTTTAGAACCCGAGATATGAGCCAAGATTCTTAGTTCTATCTGCGAATAATCTGCGGATAGAAACATATCATTTACCGGCACAAATGCCTTTCTTATTTTGCGACCTTCTTCATCTTTAGTGGGAATATTTTGTAAATTAGGATACGTAGAAGAAAGACGTCCGGTTCGTGTTAAATTTTGGGTATAAACAGTATGAATTTTACCATCTTCTAAAATAAAGTTAGGTAAGCCTTCAATATATGTATTCATTAATTTTGTTAAATTACGATATTCCATAATTTTTTCAATAATTGGGTGATAACTCATTAATTTATGTAATATTTTTATATCTGTTTTATAACCTTTCATTGTCTTTTTACCAAAAGGCAGTCCCAGTTTATTAAATAAAACATCGCCTAATTGTTTTGGGGAAGATATATTAAATTCGCTACCTGCCATATTATATATTTCTTTGGAAACTAAATCGATTTTTACCCCTATTTCCTCTTTCATTTCTAATAAAACCTGAGGATTTACTTTAACTCCTTCAATTTCCATTTTGGCTAATACTTTTATTAAAGGCATTTCTATATTACTAAATAAGTCATACATCTGTTCTGCCTTTAAATCTTCAATTAACTCATCCCGCGAATCAAAGATAAATCGCGATTTTAATATACAAGTCTTCTTTAAAGTTTCCAATTCAAAATTTTCTTTCATTAAGGTTTCATAAAAAGGAGTTTCAATATTTTTATTATTCATTAAATAAGCTAAATCTTCTTTTAAGTTATCCCACAATAATGAAGAAGCAATCATAGTATCAAAGATACAATTTGTAACTTTAAGACCCAGTTTTTTTAATAAAACAATATTTTTCTTTAAATCATAAGTATATAAAATTTTATCTTCTAATAAAGGAAATACTTCTTTAATCAAATCTGGCTTTACATAATAATTAGTATTTTTATCACTGATAGCCATGCCCAAAATATGAGCCGTATGATAATTTACATCATCACATTCGATATAAAAAGCCACTATATCATCTAAAATTAAATCTTCCTTATCATTTATTTCTGTAAAGGAACAATTTAACTCTATTTTTTCCTTTTTCATATCTTTAGTTAAAGAATAAAATTCTAATTCTTGGTATAATTCATAAAGTTCTTTATTATCGGTTGGTTCATATTTAATACTTTCTAAATCGTCTATTTCTAAAGGAACATCTCGATAAATAGTAGCCATTTCTTTACTGAATATGGCTTTTTGTTTATCATTAATTAGTTTTTCTTGGGTTTTACCTTTTATATTATCAATATGATCATAAAGGTTTTCGATTGTCTTATATTCGCGTAGGAGGTTTAAGGCTGTTTTTTCGCCTATGCCTCTTACCCCCGGAATATTATCCGAACTATCCCCCGCTAAACCTTTTAAATCAATCACATTTATCGGATCAATACCATAATCTTCTTTAAAAGTTTGGGGATTATAACGAATATGCCCTTTTTGTTTTAATAATTTAACATCAACAACATCACTAATAAGCTGTAATAAATCACGGTCGGACGAAACTATAGTTGCATCAAAATCGGGATCCATATCCGCCATTTTCGCTAAAGTACCAATAATATCATCAGCTTCATAAGGCTCTTTTTCGAAATGTTTTATTCCCATTTTATCTAAAATTTCTCGAGCAATGGGCATTTGTTTTATTAAATCATCAGGAGTTTCATTTCGCCCTGCTTTATATTCGGGATATTTATCTTTACGAAAATTTTTACCAACATCAAAGGCTACAGCCATATATTTAGGTTTTTCTTCGTCAACAATTTTGTTTATCATCGAAATAAAACCATATAAAGCATTTGTCGGTACACCTTTCGAATTACGCATGACATTACCAGTATAAGCTGTGGCATAATAACTTCGAAACATTAAATTATTCCCATCAACTAAAATTATCTTCTTCATTAATACTTCACCTAAATTTATTATACAAAAAAAATAGCCTAAATACTATTTTTAATCGCAAAATGTGTGACATATTGTAATTTTAAGTAGTAGTAATTTGTGAGAAAGAATAACAATCTTCGCCTAAACGTTGCCTATTTTCTTCACTAGTATAACCAAAAGGATCTGATCCTTCGGCTGGAAATGAATAGAATGTCCATACACCTTGCCCTACAGATTGTGCTTGATGAACTTTAGTTTTATATTGTTGATAACCACTTAAATTAGTTTTATCAAAAGAAGCTCCGTCATTTTCGACATAGGCAATATCCCCCAAATAATCATGTTCATTAATATAAGCTGGCAAAGTTCTTTTCCCATCTACTAATACAGTTTTGACAGCTGCTTTTAATTCCTCGGTTACATTAGTAGGATTATCCATAAAGTGCTCCGAATTAGCAAACCAACCGCTATTTCGGACATAACTGTAAAGATCGCTATATCCACCTCCTTGCAGTTCATATAAATTAGCCATTAAAGAAGCTTCCGCCGCGGCCCCTTGAACAGTTCCTTGCTCTTGTATGCATAAAGAAGCAATGCCAGCTAATTCACTATCACTAAGATTATATTTAACAAAGTTGCCTTTTCCACTTACTTGCGTAGCACCTATTACTGTATTTCTTTTAGTATATTTATTAGCATTATATTTAGCTAAATAATTTCTCGTCGTTGCTTCATAACCTTTTAATTCTTTTTCACGAGCTCTTTTTAAACCAGCAATTATTTTCGGATCAGCATTATTCATACAAATAGTTAAATTATTATAAATCCCATCATACCCATCTATAAAATTAAAAGCAATATGAATTATAGTTGGTAAAAGCATGATAATAAAAAAACTTGCTGCTCTTGTCCCCGTATTAAACAAAATAGCTTTTAAATCTTCATCTTTTCCAGATGTTACCGTCTTAAATCCATCAATAGAGCCCATAATAATTATGACAATAGGCAAAATAATTAAAGCTGCTCTATAAAAATACTTAACAATAACTAGACCATTTAAAAAATTGTAATCCGTACAAAAATTCATAATTACCTCTTTTGCTCTAAATATTTATATATTATAATAATAGTATAGCAAAGATGGTGAAACAATGAAAAGCTTTTTTAAAAAAATTGGCATATTTATTTTATTAGGAATAATTATTTTAATAATTATATTAAATATTACTATCAAAAATCCTAATGATAAGTTAAAATCATATTTAACATCACAAGGATTTGTTTACAACTCTAATGACGAATTATTAAAGGAAAATATTAGTGAAGAAGAATATGAGCAAAATACCGATGCTACTTATAGCGCCGTTTCATATAATTATAATAAAAGTACTTTTTATTTAATAAATAAAGAAATGGAAGATGGCTATGAAAATGTTTATAATTTAAGTTACAATATAGTAAATGGCTATATGACAGGTGATTATAAAAAAGAAAATGAATATGATACTTGGTATATTGAAACTAAGTTAAATCTTAAAACTAATGATTATCAATGTGATACAGGTGGTTATAAGGGCATGGTAAAATATTGTGATTTTTTAAAAGAACAAATGGAAAACTTAAAAAAAGATATGGATTTTTATTTGATAGGAAGTAAAACTTTCGATTATTATTCTAAAAAAATAAACAAATAAAAAAGAAAATATCTTTTTTTAATTTTCTTTTTCATATTCACAATTACTACAAATCTCTTTTTTCCCTTTTTTGATAATTATTGCCTGACAATTTGGACAAAATTCTCCTGTTGGTTCATACCAAGAAGCAAAATCACATTGCGGATATTTATTACATCCCCAGAATTTTTTACCTCGTCTTGTTGTTTTCTCTATGATTTTTCCTCCACATTTTGGACAATCCATTATTTCTTTTATTTCTTTTTCACTCTTTTTAATATACTTACATTCGGGATAATTAGAACAAGCGACAAATTCTCCATAACGTCCTCTTCTAATAACGAGTGGATTACCACATTCTGGACACATTTCCCCGGTTTTTTCAGCTTCTTTTTTCTCCATATTTTTAAAAGCATTTTCTACAGTTGGTTCAAATACATCATAGAAATCTTTTAAAACCATAATATTATCACATTTATTTAAAGCAATTTCGTCTAATTCTTTTTCCATATTAGCCGTGTATTCTACATTAATAATATTGCTAAAGAACTCTTGAAGTTTATCAGTAGTTTCAATACCAATATCTGTAGGAATAAATCTTTTGTTTTCTACTTTTACATAACCGCGAGCCTTAATAGTTTCCATCGTCGGCGCATATGTCGAAGGACGACCAATTCCTAAATTTTCCATTTCATCAATTAAAGAAGCTTCTGTATATCTTGCAGGTGGTTTAGTAAAATGTTGTTCTTTTTCAATTTTACTCGCAATTACAACATCGCTATTATAATTAGTTAAATCAGGCAATATGACATCCTCATTCTTCTCATATTGGCTATAGACTTTAAGATAACCATCAAAAACTAGAACACTTCCTGTAGCCTTAAAAGAATACCCATTATTTTCTAAGGTAATACTTGTTGCTTTTACTTTGGCATCTTTCATTAATGTAGCTAAAGAACGATAATAAATTAAACTATATAATTTATATTCATCAGGAGTTAGATAATTTTTAAGACTTTCCGGCGTTCTTTTAATACTAGTTGGTCTTATAGCTTCGTGAGCATCTTGGGCATTTTCATCGTTTTTAACTTTTTTTACAGTACCCACATATTCAGAACCATAATTATCTTTAATATATTTAAAAGTTTCGGAAGTAAATACTGGAGATAAACGGAATGAATCCGTACGCATATAAGTAATTAAACCGGTTGTTTCACTTCCTAT
Organism: uncultured Bacilli bacterium; assembly: GCA_947626055.1. Classification (GTDB taxonomy): domain Bacteria; phylum Bacillota_I; class Bacilli_A; order RF39; family UBA660; genus HGM10766. The sequence goes on from CANQQP010000004.1 coordinate 47,443, forward strand.
ATTTATTCCTTCATATAATTTTTGCGCAATACGCATAGTTTTAGAAGAACCAAAACCTAATTTAGACGAAGCATCTTTTTGTAAAGTAGATGTTTTAAAAGGCATCTTACCTTTTTTACTTTTTTCTTTCGTATCAATATTGGCTATTTTAAAAGCGTTAGATAACTTATTTAATATTTCATCCGCTTCTACAGCACTTTTAATTTCAATTTTCTTACCGTGATATTTTTCTAATTCGGCCTCAAAGTCGGCAAAAATTGCATTTATAGTGTAATATTCTTCTTCATTAAATGCTTGGATTTCTCTTTCTCTATCTACAACTAACTTTAAAGCCACACTTTGGACGCGACCGGCACTTTTTCCACCAGTTTTCGATTGCATTAATTTGGATAATCTAAACCCTATAATACGATCAATAATTCTTCTCGTTTCTTGCGATTTAACTAAATTATTATCTATTTTTCGTGTATGATTAAAAGCATCTTTAACAACATCTTTAGTTATTTCGTGGAATTCTACCCGCTCATAGTTATTTTCTTTCAAACCTAACGCATCATATAAATGCCAACTAATCGCTTCCCCTTCGCGATCCGGGTCAGTGGCAAGATAAACTTTATCAGCAGAGGCTACATCTTTTTTCATTTCCGTAATTAACTTCTTTTTTCCTTTAATAGGAATATAGTTTGGTTTAAAATTATTTTCAACATCTACTCCTAAACCAAATTTACCCGTAGTCGCCAAATCTCTAACATGACCTTTTGAGGAAATTACCTTATAGTCTTTACCTAAATATTTCTCAATTGTTTTACTCTTACTAGGAGATTCCACAATCACTAAATGTTTCATATAATTTTCCTTTCTTAGTTAGTACATCATATACTATAAAATATATCTTGTCAATTTAAAATATTCAAACTATTCTAATATTAAACTAAGAATTATTTTATTGCAAGAAAAAATCACTAAAAGTGATTATATCTTATCAAAATTAAAATTTATAATGTCTTTTATGGTAATGGGTTTAATACCCTTTCATAAGTATAGTGCTCATCACTGATATTTTGTTTATTATAATATTTGTATCCAAAAGGATCAGAACTGCCCTCATAACCATAAAATATAAAATCAGAACCATACACATTAGATATTATTGTCTCATCAGGAATATAGTCATTTCTATCACTGACTTCACCCGTATTAATAGAAGAAATATCGCTTACACTATCATGTTCTGTTACATATCTCGGTATAGTACGCTTTCCTTCAACTAATACTTTTCGAACCATTTCTACAGCTTCACTACGAGCATTACCATAATCCATAAAGTAACTAGCATTAGCAAACCAGCCACTGTTGCGAATATAGCTTATTAAACTTGAAAATCCACTATTACATAATTCAAATCGATTTGCCATTAAACTGGCTTCCGCTGCTATTCCTTCCAAAGAATACTGTTCTTGTTGACATAAACGAGCTATTTGCACAATTTCACTTTCTGATAAATTATAAGTTGGAAATTCTGGATTTTCTAGTTTGTGATAATATTCTAAGATTTCTATTTGAGATTGAATATATTCATGATATAGAATATCTCTTTGTTCTTTAAGCTGTTCTAATCTGGTATTTAAAAAGTAATCGTTTACTTGCCAAGGTATATCTTCATTTATATTATCTTGAAAGTTAGCTTTAGTCATACTAGCTGAACTAAGAGATAAGGTAGTGGCTAAAACAGCACTGATTACCCTTTTCTTTTTTTTCATAAAAAAATCCCCCTCTTTTTATAGGAGATATCATAGCACACTTTTTTCTTTTTGACAAGCATTTTGAACTGGTTTGTAAGAAAAACGATAATTAGGCAAAACTCCATATTTGCTAATTGCCTCAAGATGTTCCTTAGTAGGATAACCTTTATGTCGAGCAAAGCCATATTCGGGATGAATCTTATCAAGATCATACATCATAGCATCTCTAGTAACTTTGGCAATAACAGAAGCTGCTGCAATAGATAACGATAATGCATCGCCATGGATTATACTTGTAGATGGCACTTCCAAATTTAAAGGCATTGCATCAATTAAAACATGTTCTGGTTTAACATCTAAATTATTTAAAGCTTCTAACATTGCTAATTTGGATGCTTCATATATATTTACTTCATCGATTTTCTTGTTATCGATAATGCCAATCCCAATCGAAATTGCTTCTTTTTGTAAAATTTCAAAAAAAGTATTACGTTTTTTTTCACTTAATTTTTTTGAATCAGTTAGTCCCGTTAATTCATAGTTTTTTGGTAAAATAACCGCCGCCGCCACAACAGGTCCCACAAGAGGTCCACGACCTACTTCATCAACCCCAGCTATTAAATTAACTCCCTTTGCATATAATTTTTGTTCATATTCTAATAAGTTAGGCATACTTAATTTCTCCTTGAGATTTATATTTTTGAATTTTTTGCCCTATTTGTTGATTTTCAGGCCATTTGGCTAAATCATTTATCAGTAAAGTAATATCATCTAAGGGATATTCGGCTTTTAATTGTTCACTTGATATTTTAAATGTTTTGGCAAATTCGGCATTTGTCATTTTTAATAAATGATATTTACTAATACTATCATCTAAGCCATTATGAATCAAATAATTATAACGCGCATATAAAAGGTGAATTCCTCCTAATAAATATTTAGGATGATTAAGTAAGATATCCCTTCTAATCGGTTTTTGATTTTCATCTTTTAAAATGGCAATTAAAAGATATTTAGCAAATAAATCTTTTTTATTAGCATGAATAATAGCAGGATGATTAGCAATAATTTGAATTATCTCCGCGGGACTAAAATCTAAAAATCGTAAAAATTCCACTGTTGTATTTAGTAAATCACTAAAATAAAAATAAGAAAATCTTTTTTGAATAAAATATTGAGACATTACATTATAAAAACTATCTATATTATCAGAAGTTAAATATTTAGTTAAAAATAATTTATCTTCTAAAAGTTTTTTAATATCTTCGTTAAATGGCATATTATCTCTCCATTCTATCAAAAGTTATATTTTTTATTTTTTCATTTTTTACGTCGTTTAAAATAGTTTTGCTTACTCGGTCAAAATCAATTTCTCCACCAGATATAACAGCACCCATTTGCCGACCAATTTGATTATAAACGATTTCTAAATCTTCATCAAGCTTTGTTAAATGATAGCGATTGGCTAAAATTTCTGGATAATATTTTTCTAATTTTTTTAAAATATGAATTGCGACTTCATCAACTGGTAAGACTTCTACTTTAATACTAGTCATACTTGCTAAATTTAAAGCTACTTCTTCGGTTTCAAATTTAGGCCATAAAATCCCAGGTGAATCAAGTAAAAGAATATTACTATTGGTTTTTAACCAAGAAAGACTGGTTGTTACGCCCGGTTTGTTTTCCACATTTGCTACTTTTTTACCGACTAAACGATTAATTAAGGTAGATTTACCAACATTTGGTACCCCTATTACTAAAGCCCTTATATCATGGTTTTGGATTCCTTTTTCAATTCTTTTTTGAAAAGTTTTTTTCATCATTTTATTAGTCTCATCTATTAATTTTTTATAGTCTTTATTATCATTTAAATTCAATAAAATTACTTTATATCCTTTGTTTTCATAATATTCTTGCCACTTTTTAGTTTCAGTTATATCACATAAATCAGTTTTAGTCATAATTAAAATTCGTGGCTTATCATTAATAAGACTATCAATGTCTACAATTTTAGAAGAATAAGGAATTCTAGCATCAATAAGTTCATATACAACATCAATTAAATTAAACTTTTCTTTTATCAAATTCTTAGTTTTTTGCATATGACCAGGAAACCAGTTGATACTCGTTTTTTGGAAACTTTTTTCTTCTTTTGACATTTTAATCACTACCTTTTTCATTTAATAATTTAATTTTTTCTGCATTATTAAGTATATCTAATTGATATTTACATATATCACTTAATATTTCAAATCTTTCTTCTTTTGATTTTCCTTCTTTAATTAACTCAGCATTATGTGATTCTAAATTAGATAAAACAGTTAATTCTTTTATGGAAGCATAATCTCTTACATTTGAACTTTTTGCTAACTCTGGATTTAATTCTCTCCATTTTTTAGCAGAAGTATGAAATAATACTACATTAAGGATATCTGCT
>CANQQP010000005.1 GCA_947626055.1 uncultured Bacilli bacterium
TAATTATACTATATTGTATTGTTCGGTATCATTTTAACTAATGTTTAATGGTATCATTTTAACTTACGATTAACAAATAATATAAAAACGTTTGCTAAAATAAGCAAAAGAGTATATAATAAAGATGTAAGTGCTATACAAGGCATCTACAAGGTTGTGGACACCAGTCTAAGAATTACTTCTTAAACTCTGGTGTCTTTTATTTTAAATTATCATTTCTGATATTTAAAAGTTTTATAATGATTAATTCTAGCAGTAAAATTATTATGTTACTCATAACCAAATCACTACCTTTCTAACCATACCCCCTGAAACTCAAGGTTTATGAATTACAAAGATGAAAAAAGGTAGACACCAGTGTATAACACTTGGGATTTATTATAAAAAATAAAATAAAAAAAAAATAAAGAAAAAGTGTCCGTCAAAAAGCGACAGGAATTCGACATTACTTCACTCTTGCTTAAATGCTCATTTTTTTTATATAATTATAGTGGTGATTTAAATGGGACTTTTTGATAAGTTAAAAAATATTGTTAAGAAAAAAGAAAAAGAAGAAACAAAAGAAGTAAAAGTATATGATAAAGGCTTAGAAAAAACTCGTGATGAGTTTGTTTCTAAATTAAATATTCTAGGAATTAAATATACAAAAGTAAGTGAAGAATATTTTGAAGAATTAGAAGATTTACTAATTATGGCTGATATTGGTGTTAAAACAGTTTTTAAATTCTTAGACCGTTTACGAAAAAGAGTTAAAGAAGAAAATATTACGGATACTAAATATTTAAATGAAGTTATTATTGATGAATTATTTATCATTTATGTTGAAGGCGAAAGTTTAAGTGATAAAATCCATGAAGCCCAAAGTGGTCCAACTGTTTTGCTTTTTGTTGGCGTTAATGGCGTAGGAAAAACAACAACAATCGGTAAGATTGCTCATCGTTATAAAAATAGTGGTAAAAAAGTTATGCTTATTGCGGGGGATACCTTTCGAGCAGGGGCTGTCGAACAATTAAAACAGTGGGCTACCAAAACAGATTCAATCTTTTATGGTAAAGAAAATACTGATCCAGCCGGAGTAATTTATGATGGCCTTGTAAAAGCTAAAGAAGAAAATGTCGATATAGTTTTAATTGATACCGCCGGAAGGTTACAAAATAAAGTTAATTTAATGAAAGAACTAGAAAAAATTAATAAAGTTATTAAAACCCATATTGAAAATGCTCCTCATGAAACTTTATTAGTTATTGATGCTACAACTGGTCAAAATGGAATTTCCCAAGCGAAAGCCTTTAAAGAAATAACTGACATCACCGGGATTGTTTTAACTAAATTAGATGGTACAGCCAAAGGTGGCATAGTCTTAGCTATTAAAGAAGAAGTAAACTTACCGGTTAAATTTGTTGGTCTAGGGGAAAAAAGTGAAGACTTACAAACATTCGATATTGAAAATTATATTTATGGTTTATTTAAGGATATGATGTAATGGATAGAATTTATTTGAATGAACTTTTTGATTATTATGGTTCATTATTAACATTAAAAGAACAAAATATATTTATTGAACATTATGAAGAAGATTTATCACTCCAAGAAATTGCTGATAATTTACAGGTTAGTAAATCAGCTGTTGGTAAAACTTTAAAAATAGTAGAAAATAAATTAAATGATTATGAAAGTAAATTACATTTAAAAGAAAACAAAGATAAAATAAATAAACTATTAGAGAAAATAAATGATAAAAAATTAATTGACGAAATAAAAGCATTAATTTAAAAAAGAGTGTATTATTTTTGATATAGCTTATAACTCATATGATAATTTAATTAAAGTTGTTAGAACTTTAATTTATCAACATATTTATGCTTTTGATATTATTTTAATGATGATAAAGTTTTAGTATTCAAAGATTAAGTAAAAAGGTAAGTTATTACCAAGTGAAAAAGTATTAATATTTCTGATTTTTATTCTTAACAAGATTTAAAAGAAACAATAGAAGAAATAAAAGCCTTTAATAATATTGCTAAAAAGGTAATTAATAAAGCACAAGAATTACCTAAAGAAAAACCATACGACCGAAAATACCATAGAAGAAGATATTAACTTGAGATTTACTCAAGTTTTTTTTAAAATGATAACATTCCTCGTTGACAATAAGACATGGGGGGGGGGTATAATGAACATATAAGATAAGTATGGAGATAAATAATGAGGAAAGTTTTAAGTATTATTAAAGAGAAAAAGATTATAATGATTGTTATTTTGTTAATGGGAAGTTTGCTATTATTTAGTGATGTTAAAAATGATATTTTTAACAATAAAAAAGAAAATACTTCTGTAATGAATTTAAAAGGAGCAAATGCATTTCGTTATGTAAATTTAGATGGGCTTGATTTTCAATATATAAATTCAGATAAGAAAAATTCTATAACAGAAATTAATATTATAAGTAATGTACATGGTTTATTAAATACAGATAAAATAGAAAAAATTGATGTTGTAATTAATAAAATTAAAGCTAACCACCAAGAAGAATCAAAAATAATTTCTCATACAGGATCTGACCAGACTTTTAAAATTAATAATCAAGATAATTTTGTCAATTTTAATGATGAAGAAATTAGTTTTGAAATTTATGTTGATGTTTATATATCCGGTCAAAATAAAATATTTTCTAATAAAAAAGTTGTAAGCTATAAAAACAATCAATTGATTTTTAATGATGTTTTTGGCAGACTTGAATCTGTTGAACATAGTTTTGATGATGCATGGGGTTTATTTAGTGTTTCTTTTAAAGGAGAAATTAGCGATGCTGAAGATAAATATGCATACGTACATATAAAAAATATTACGGAAAATTCTGAGTGGGAATATTCCCATTCTATTCTAGTTGATGAAGAAGGTACTTTTGAAGAAGTTGAAGATAGTTTTAGTAAGCCTATTGGAAAATATTTAGCATATATAAGTGATGATATTAGAATAGACGAAGGTGAAATCAATCGAAGTCAAATTATCGAATTTGATTTATTCCCAACTTCCGAAATAGAAACTGATTGTACAATGTGTTCTTTGGAATTAAATAATACTTTGAATTTAAATACCAGAATGAGTAATAATTATTCTCAATCAGATAAAACGACGGACTTTAAATATGAAATTACTCAAGGAAATGATATTATTGATATTAAAGATAATGGCGAGATAACTGCTTTAAAAAATGGGGTGGCTACCGTTAAAATTTCTAAACCTACAGTAAACGGTGGTTATGATAATTATGTATTTACTAAAGAAATAGTAGTTTATGTTGGCATTAGTCATAATCCCACTTTGACTGCTACTAATAATTCTATTCGCGTAATTGCTGGTCAAGGAGATTATAAAAAATGGAATATTAAATATTGTGAATATAATGATGAAGAAAGTAAAAGTAATTGTACACAAAATTTAGGAAATTTAAATGATTATGATGTAAAGGATTTATCTAATATTAATCCCATTTATGAAATAAAAGAATTAAAGGCGAATCAAAGATACTTAGTGTTAATAACAACAACTGATGAAAATAATGAAAATTTAACTAATTCAGTTATTGACATATATACAAAATATAATAGGCCTCATAAACCTCAATATGCTCAATCTTTAAATACCGAAGATAAATGGTATAATGAAGAAATCGATCATTTATGTATTAATATTAACACTGCGTATAGAGATGAAGAAACTGATTATAAATATCAATATGCTTTGACAACTTCTTTAAATACTAATTTAAAATTTCAGGAAATAAATTTAAATACAGGATGTAATTTACCAAATCTTGTATCAGTTAAAATGAATCAACTTCAAAATGGAGAAAATTATTTTTATTCAAAAATTGTTCCTAAAGATGTAAGTAAAAATAATGAAAGTGATATATCAGAACCATTAAAAATTCAATATGATGATGTAAAACCAATTATTAATAAAATTGAGAGTGAATTTGTTATGGAAAGTAATAAAAAGAATGCCAAAGTTACTATAACAGCCACTGATGAATATTCTCAAGTTGCTAAATATCAATATAAAATTGAAGGAGAAAATTCTTGGGTTGATTTTTCTAAAAATAGTCATACATTTGAATTATTAGATAAAAATGTAGAGTTTAGAGCAGTAGATAAGGCGGAAAATACATCTGATATTAAAAAAATTTTTGTTGGTGAACAATCAGTAAAATTAGAAGAAGAATCTTCTTATGAAATTGAAAAATCAACAGATGAAGAAGTTTTATTTATAAGTAATATTACTAAAAATACTAATATTGCTGATTTTAAAAATAATTTCTCCGCTTTTCAAGCTAAAATATATAACAAAAATGCTACTGTTGATGAAAGTGGTCACGTAAGTCAGGGAGATGAAATTACAAGTGGAAAAATTGGCACCGGAATGTTAATTGTTCCTAATAATTTCCAAAATGTTTATCGAGCTGTTGTTAAAGGTGATTTAACCGGAGATGGAGAAATTAATATTGCCGATGCGACGAAATCACTTAAAAGTATAGCTACAACAGTAAAAACTTTAGAAGATTATGAAGAAAAAGCAGCAGATGTTACTGGAGATAAAAAATTGGCTGTAAATGATGTGGTTAAAATAGCGAAATTTTTAGTAAAAAAGGCAGATATATAGAGGTGTGGATGTATGAAAAAAATAAATTTAGTCTTAATAGGAATTATAGGCTTAATTCTTTTACCTATAGGGGTTAAAGCAAGTGACAATGTAACATTAAGTTTAGGTTGTGATGAATTAATATTAAATAAAACGCAAAGTTGTAAATTATATGCCGATGTAGCTTCTTCTCATACCTTAAGTGGAGTAAATTTAGAGTTAGAGCTAACAAATTTAACCGTTGATTCTTTTACTAAGAGTGAAAAATTTGAATTAAGTGAAGTTAGTGATTATGCTGTTAATATTGTCCTTATAAGTACTTCTAATTTATCCGGAAAAGTTGAATTAGGAGAATTTAAATTAAAAGCAGGTTCTAAAAATGGAGTAAAATTAACCTTTAAAAATGCGGAGTATTCTATTGATGAAGAAGTATCAGAAGAAGAAACTGAGCCGGTAGAATTTGATTTTAAGGTAAAAGAAGCTCAAACATCAGGTAGTACTCCCGGCGATTCTGGTTCTTCGGATAAAGACGACAAAGACGATTCCACCGTAAAAGATTCTGATTGTACATTAAGTTCATTAAGTGTTGAAAATGAAACAATAAATCCTAAATTTAAAAGTGATGTTTATGAATATGAACTTAAAACTAATGCTAAGACGATTACAATTAAAGCTACATCTAATAGTTCTAAAGCTAAAATAAGTGGAACGGGAACTAAAGTTGTTGAAGATAACAAAATTTATAATGTAATTGTAACAGCAGAAAATGGAAATAAATCTACTTATAAAATAACCGTAAATAAAAATACTGATGGTGTTAATAACAAACAAAATGATGAAGAAAAATCAAATGAGGAGAATCCTAATTTAGGAATTAAGAAATTATCTGTAATTATGTTATTAATAATAGTGGGAATTAGTGGTATCATTGTATTTAACAAAAAATTTAACTTATTTAAAAAAATTTAAAATTAACTTGAGATTTACTCAAGTTTTTTTAAATGATATAATTGTTATGAAATATAACTATTGTTAAAAGGAGAAGTCTATGCTAAAAAGTAAATATAATATGACTAAAGAAGATAATATCTTCTTTGCTAAAAGAAAATTAGTCGATAATATTTATAAAAGTGCTAACTTAGAAGGAATAGCAGTAACATTTGCTGATACTTATTCTTTTATGAATAATGTCAATACGGGTAATATATCGGTTGATGATATGTTAAAATTAAAAGGATTAAAAGATGCTTGGGAGTTTGTTTTAAATACAATTGATGAAGAACTTACTATCGATTATATAAAGAAAATTCATTTTGAAATATGTAAAGGGCAAAATATTAAACCTTTAGGTGATTTTCGCGATAAAGGCGTAGGTATAACTGGAACTTCATGGCGTCCTAAGTTACCTAGTGAGTGTGATTATAAAAAAGAATTAAAAGACATATTATCTATAGAAAATCCTTTAGAAAAATGTATCCATCTATTTGCTTATATTCAAAGAGCCCAAATGTTTATGGACGGTAATAAACGGGTAGCTAATTTAGTAGCTAATAAAGAAATGATTAGATTAGGGCAAGGTATTATTGCTGTTCCTGTTTCGAAAATTGGTGAGTATTTTACTTTACTTATAGAATATTATGAAACGAACAATATTAATAAATTAGAAAAATGGCTATATGATAATTGTTTAGATGGTATAGATGACGTTTAAAGGAAATAAAACGAAAGGAAAAAGAGTATAAATATTCTTACTTTTTTGATACTAATTATATGAAAAGAAATTTTGAATTTACAATTTTAACTGATAAAGAGTTTAAAAAATTTGCTTATGATCATCCACAGCATAATTTTTTTGAATCATTATATATGAAAGAACTTTTAGTAAAAGAGGGAAGAGTTGTTTATTTAGTAGGCGTCCGTGAAAAGAAAAAGATTGTTGCAGCTTCTTTAATTGCCAGTAGTTTTACTTTTATGGGTAAAAAAACTTTTGAAGCTTTAAAAGGGTTTCTAATTGATTATAATGACTATGAACTTTTAGAATATTTTGTTTTGGAAATTAAAAAATTTATTAATCTAAAAGATGGTTTTCGTTTAACAATCGATCCTTATATTCCTAACATGCAAAGAGATAGTGAAGCTAATATTATTGAAGGAGGAATTAATAATAAACAGGCAGTAACTAATTTAAACAAATTAGGATTTAAACCTTTAAAAAATTCAGCCCAAGTAAAATGGACTTATGTTTTGGATATAAAAGGGCAAACTGCTGAAGAATTATTTGCTTCTTTTAAACCTAATACAAGAAACTATATTAATCGAACGATTAATAAATATAAATTAGTTATAGAAGAACTTTCTTATGATAGTTTAAATATATTTAAAAAGATTACGAGTGATACTTGCCAAAGAAGAGGATTTAAAGATCGTAGTTTAGAATATTATCAAGATGTCTATAAAATATTTAAAGATGATGCTAAAGTTTTAATATGTAAATTGGATTGTAATTTATATTTAAAAACATTAAAAGAGGAAAGAAATACTCTTGAAGAAAAAGTGGCAACTTTAAGTGATTCATCTAGCAATAAGAAGAAAAAAGAAACTATGCGAAAAGATATAACGGCAATTAAGCAAAAGATGGAAGAAGTTCAAGCCTTAAAAGATGAACATGGTGATTTTGTCATCTTATCGGGAGCAATGTTTATATTATATGGTGATGAAATCGTTTACTTATTTAGTGGATCATATGATGAATATATGAAATATTGTGGACAATATCGTTTGCAATGGGAAATGATTAAGTATGCCGCAGATCATGGTTATCAAAGATATAATTTTTATGGTATTAAAGATGTCTTTGATAAAAATGGTAAAGATTATGGAGTCTATGAATTTAAAAAAGGCTTTAATGGTTATGTGGAAGAACTTTTAGGAGCTTTTGAATTAGGTACTAATAAAACTTATACAATTTATCAATTATTAAAAAAAATAAAAACATTAATTAAAAAATGAGGTAATTATGACTAATGAATTGACAAACAAACTATTAAATGATTTAAAAACAAAATCTCTTTTTTATATTATAGAAAGTTCCTTTTCTAAAGCAAGCTCTTTAAATAATTTTATTTTAGAACATAATCAAGAAATACTCACTAATATAAAACATATTAATAAAGATTTATTTTTAACTAAAAGTTATTTAATTCATCTTAATAAAGAAAATTATGAAGGAATAAATAATCTTATTAAGATAATAGATGAACAAATTGCTAAAAACCCTTTATCTTGTTTGCAAGAATTAATAACTTATTATCTAAAAGGTCATTATGATTATAAATCTCAAGAATTTAAATCTTTTGTTTATTTAATAGCTAAAGGCATTATTGAAGTATGCGCAGAAGAAAAAGTCGAGTGTAAAGATATAATTTTTAACTTTGATGATTTGCTATATGCTGAGATGATTGTTCCTTTTATAGTAAAAATAAATAATATATATCTAAAAATTACACCATTTTATAGATCTTTTGACATATCCCATTTTCCTTATTTAATATCTAGTATAAATCGTCAAAAATTTAATATTGCTGGTAAAAAAATATATTTAACTGTTACGCCTCGTGTAGATACTAATAATATTACGGAAGAAGACGTTTATGCATTATACAAAAAAGCACGAGAATATGGTTTGATATGGACTGATCCTTCTTTAAAAAATGTCGGAAGGCTTCTAGAAGATAATGTGACTAACTTTAAAGATTGGGGACCAGTTCCTTATCAAAATTTAGGGTATACCCAAAGTTTAGGTAGTGAGATTTTAAAAAAAGGGGATTTAGTAATTTTAGATACTGATTATATATTTTTAGAAAATGCGGAAAATGTTAAATTCGGTAATGAAATAGTAAAGATATTTGAAGCTAGATATCAGGCTGAATTGCGCAAATTTAAATCTAGATAAGAGTGATTAAAATGATATTAGAAAATTCTCCTAAAATTATAAGGATAGATAGTTATCAGAAAGTTAATGATAATCTGGTAAATAAGAATAATTGGTATAAAAAAGCAGAAAATATGTATTACTTTAAAATTTTGGAGCACGATGAGCAAATTGTAAGTGAACTTTTGGGTAGTTACTTAGCAAAATATTTTCGTTTACCAACAATTACTTATCAAATTGCTCAAAAAGGTAATGATTATGGCTTGTTGTCTGCTGATTTAAGAAAGAATCAGCAACTATTTAATAATTATCATATTTGGGATAACTATTATACAAATTTAAAAGAATTTTTAATTAATATAGATAAAGAATTTTCTAACAAGTTATTATTACAACAATTTTTTTCGGTAGCTTTACTAAATATTATAATGAATGAAGATGATTTTAATATACAAAGCTTTTTGTTTACAGGTCACGATAAGCAAGACTTAAGTTTAATAGGCGTATTAGATTTTGCGGCCGGAAGCATTACAATGGCAGATAAAAAGTATTATTTTCCTTTAGCAAATGATTTATTTATTATTGATGTTACAGAGCTATCGGCAATTATAAACAGATTTCCTAGTTTAGAGGATCTTTTAACCAAATTTTTAAATGTTAATATTTCTTATTTTTTGAACTTAATTGAAAATGATTATGAAATTTCTATTCCTAAGTTTATAAAAAATAATTGCTTAGATTATGAACATAATATTAAAAAGTATGTTAAACATAAATTAATGTAAAATCAGGGTTCATCTCTTGCTAATTAAAATAAGTTCTTATATAATAAAAGAAAGAAGCGAAGACGGATGTGGAAAATCTAACAGCTATATATTTAGAAAGTGATTCTCAAAAAAGAATAAGTAAGGTGGAACCGCGTAGTTATCTGCGTCCTTACATATTCTTTTTGAGTTTTTTTAATTAGAAAGGAACAAGATATGAAAGTTTTTATTGGAAGTAGTGCCAGTAAAACTATTGATGAGTCTTATCTTATCATGGCACGGGAAACAGCAGAATATTTGGCTAGTAAAGGATTAGATTTAGTTTTTGGGGGCGCTAATTTTTCAATGATGGGCGAATGTTTTCGAACCTTTATTGAAAAAGGGCAAAAAGTAGATGCTTTTACGGTCAATTTTTATAAAGATGATTTAAAAGAACTAGATGGAGCTACATGCCATTTGGTTCCCAATACTTTAGAGAGATTTTATAAAATGTATCATATGGCCGATATTTTTTTGATTCTGCCAGGAGGTATTGGAACTTTAGCTGAATTTGTTTGTGCTCTAGAAGAATATCGCAGTAAAAAAGAAAATAAATTAATCTTAATCTATAATAAAGATGGTTATTATAATAATATATTTGAATGGATGAATGAAAACATAAATAAAGGATTTTTATCTCAAACTTTAAATAATGACTTTAAAGTGGTGGAAAATTTAGATTCCCTTAAATATTATGTTGAAGAATTTATGGAGGCGGAAAAATGAAATTAAATATGGAAGATATAGTTAATTACTGTAAAGGTTATGGTTTTATATTTCAAGGAAGCGAAATATATGGCGGTTTAGCTAATTCTTGGGATTATGGACCTTTAGGCAAAGAGTTAAAAGAGAATGTCAAAAAAGCGTGGTGGAAAAGATTTATTCAAGAAAATCCGTATAATTATGGCTTAGATGCTGCTATTTTAATGAATCCGGAAGTATGGATAGCTTCGGGACATGTTGCTTCTTTTGCTGATCCGTTAATAGATTGTAAAAAGTGTAAAGCACGTCATCGTGCAGATAAATTAATCGAAGATTATACGCAAGGTCAAGAGACTGGTGATGGTTGGGATAATGAAAAATTAGAAAATTTTATTAAAGAACATCAAATATGTTGTCCTAAATGTGGCCAAAGTGATTTTACACCAATTCGAAAATTTAATCTTTTATTTGAAACTCATATGGGTGTTACGGAAGAAGCTAAAAGTAAAGTTTATTTAAGAGGGGAAACGGCTCAAGGTATTTTTACTAACTTTTTAAATGTGCAAAGAACAATGCGTGCAAAATTACCTTTTGGAATTGGGCAAGTAGGTAAAAGTTTTCGTAATGAAATTACACCTGGTAATTTTATTTTCCGAACGAGAGAATTTGAACAAATGGAATTGGAATTTTTTTGTAAACCCGATACGGATTTAGAATGGTTTGGCTATTGGAAAAATTATTGTTTAGACTTTCTCAAAGATTTAGGCCTAAAAAAAGAAAATTTAAGATATCGTGATCACTCTAAAGAAGAGTTGAGCTTTTATAGTAAAGCTACTACAGATATTGAATATTTATTTCCAATGGGCTGGGGTGAACTTTGGGGAATTGCCGATCGAACTGATTATGATTTAACTTGTCATATGAATCATTCTAAAACGGATTTAAGATACATAGATCCGGAAACTAATGAAAGATATATTCCTTATGTTATTGAACCTTCTGTTGGTTTAGATAGAATTATTTTAGCTTTGTTAAGTGATTGTTATACTAAGGAAATTTTAGATAATAATGAAGAAAGAGAAGTTTTAAAAATAAATCCTTATTTAGCTCCTTATAAAGCCACTATCTTACCACTAGTTAAAAAAATTCATCGCGAAAAGGCAATGGAAATATATGCTAATTTAGCTAAAGAGTTTAATGTGGCTTATGATGAATCTGGTTCAATTGGAAAAAGATATCGTCGTAGTGATGCCATTGGAACGCCATTTGCTATTACAATTGATGATGATACTTTAGAATATAATACTGTAACTATTCGCGATCGAGATACTATGAATCAAGAAAAAATAAATATTAAAGATTTAGAAAAATATATAAAAGATAGAATAAAATTTTAGCTATCTTTTTTTAATTGAAAATAAAAAAAGGAAATTCTAAAAAAAGGGATAATATATTATATTGAGAGTAAGATGAAACGCAAAACACAAACAAATGTTTTAAAAAATGTTGACAAAATTAAAGTAGTATATTAAAATTAATTTGTAAAGATAAATATAAAAGGAGAAAAACATGAAAGTTACAAAAGATAATAAAGATAAAGATAAGGCCTTAGAACAAGTATTGGCTGATATTGAAAAACAATTTGGAAAAGGAGCCATCATGAAACTTGGTGGTGATGAACATTTAGAAATTGATGTGACGTCTACGGGTTCAATTTCTTTAGATATTGCTTTAGGAGTAGGTGGCTTTCCAAAGGGGCGAATTATTGAAATATATGGTCCGGAATCATCAGGTAAGACAACTTTTGCTTTACAAGCTATTGCTGAAGTTCAAAAAGAAGGAGGAAGAGCGGCATTTATTGATGCTGAACATGCTCTTGATCCCGTTTATGCTAAAGCTTTAGGAGTTAATATTAATGAATTATTATTATCTCAACCCGATACTGGTGAACAAGCTTTGGAAATATGTGAAGCTTTAGTTCGTAGTGAAGCAGTTAATATTGTAGTTATAGACTCGGTAGCGGCTTTAGTTCCCCAAGCAGAAATTGAAGGAGAAATGGGCGATTCTCATGTAGGTTTACAAGCTCGTTTGATGTCTCAAGCTTTAAGAAAATTATCAGGAACAATAAATAAAACTAAGACTACAGCCATTTTTATTAATCAATTACGTGAAAAAGTTGGTGTTTTATTTGGTAATCCAGAAACTACTCCAGGAGGAAGAGCTCTAAAATTTTATTCTACTATTCGTTTAGATATTAGAAGGGCTGAACAAATAAAACAAGGAGATCAAGTAATAGGTAATAGAACTAATATTAAAGTAGTTAAAAATAAAGTAGCTCCACCTTTTAAAACAGCTAGTGTAGATATTATGTATGGTGAAGGTGTATCAAAAGAAAGCGAAATTATTGATTTAGCCAGTGCTGTAGATATTGTTGAAAAAAGTGGAGCTTGGTATGCTTATAACGGAAATAAAATTGGGCAAGGTAAAGAAAATACTAAAATATTCTTAAAAGAAAATCCAGATTTATGTGATGAAATAGAAGCTAAAGTTCGAGAACATTATGGAATTTCGAAGAAGCAAACAAAACAAGAAGGTTAGAGGTTAACTCTGACCTTTTAAAATATTGCTTGCTAAATATTTAAAATAATTTTATAATTAAAATGTAGATGTTTATTAAAAATGAATGTTTATAAATAAAAAATAAGGAGGAAATATGGGAATATTTACAACCCCCATTATAACTCTTTTGATTGGAATTTTATCGGGTTCAGGGCTTGTAACGCTTACTGTTTTTATTAAAAATAGTAGAGCTGAAAGTAAAGCTAATAAATATTTGCAAGATGCAAAAAAAGAAGCTGAAAAACATAAACGTGATACAATTTTAGAATTAAAAGAAGAATCTTATCGTTTAAAACAAGAAACTGAAAAAGAAATTAAAGAGAAAAAACAAGAAATTTCTTTAAATGAAGAAAAGTTAATGCAAAGAGAAGCTAATCTTGATAAAAGAGAAGAAATGCTTCAAAATCGTGATGCCTTACTTGATCAAAAAGATAATAATTTATTAGCTAAACAAAAAGAATTGCAAGAAAAAGAAGTTAAAATGGATGAACTTTTAAAAGAACAAATGCAAGAATTAGAAAAGATATCCAAATTTTCTAAAGAAAAAGCTCATGATTTAATCATGAAAAGAGTCGAAGATACAATGGCTAAAGAAATAGCTAATTATATCAAAGAAGAAGAAGCTAAAGCAAAATTAGAGGCTCATGAAAAAGCCAAACAATTAATTGTAGGTAGTATGCAAAGATATGCTAATGATGTTACAAGTGAACAAACTGTTAGTACAATTGAGTTACCTAATGATGAAATGAAAGGCCGCTTGATTGGTCGTGAAGGTCGTAATATTAGGTCTATTGAAGCTGTTACTGGTGTTGATTTAATTATTGATGATACTCCGGAAGCGATAGTAATATCATCTTTTGACCCATTAAGAAGAGAAATGGCCAAAATAACCATTGAAACTTTAATTAAAGATGGACGTATTCATCCTACGAGAATTGAAGAAGTTTATGAAAAAGTAACTAATGATATGAATACAAAAATTACCGAAATAGGTAATGAAGCAGTATTTGAATTAGGACTTACTAAAGTAGATCCAGATTTAGTTAATCTAATTGGTAAATTACATTTTCGAACTAGTTATGGGCAAAATGCTTTACAACATTCGAAAGAAGTTGCCCATTTAACTGGTTTAATGGCAAGTGAATTAGGAGAGAATGTAGCTTTAGCGAAACGGGCTGGTCTTTTACATGATATTGGTAAAGCTATTGATTTTGAAATTGAAGGAAGCCATGTAGAAATTGGTGAAACTATTGCTAAAAAGTATCATGAAGATAAAACAGTTATTAATGCTATTTCTTCACATCATGGCGATGTGGAACCAAATTCCGTTATTTCGATATTGGTGCAAGTAGCTGATACTTTATCGGCGGCTCGTCCTGGGGCTCGTAATGATTCTTTAGAAAATTATATTAAACGTCTTGAACAATTAGAAGAAATTGGAAATTCTTTTGAAGGTGTAGAAAAAACTTATGCTATGCAAGCAGGACGTGAACTACGAGTTATTGTCAAACCAGATGAAGTCGATGATAAAGAAAGTTATAAAATTGCAAGAGATATTAAAACGAAAATTGAAGAAGAAATGCAATATCCTGGTACTATTAAAATTAATGTTATAAGAGAAACAAGAGTACAAGAAGAAGCAAAATAATTCTTCTTTTTTCATAATAGGAGGTAGAGAATATGTATGCCAATGTTTTAGTTGAATATAATGTAAAAACTTTAGATAAAACTTTCACTTATAAAGTAGCTGATAAAATAAAGAATACTTTAAAAGTTGGCATGAAAGTAAAAGTCCCTTTTGGTCATACATATGTAAACGGTTTTGTCTTGGGAATGTCAAGCTATTTTCAAGGGGATGTATCTAAATTAAAAGAAGTCTCGATTATTACAAATTCGCACTTAGTTTTAAACCAGGAACTATTAGAATTGGGAGTTTATTTAAAAGAAAAAACTTTATGTTCATTAATTAGTGCTTATCAGACGATGCTCCCACCTTCTTTAAAAATTAAAAATCAAAAAAGTAAATATGATCTTGAGATTAGCTATATTTCTCTTAATGAAAAGGCCGATGTAAATAAATATATCAACGAAAATAAAAGAAGTGTCAAGCAAATAGCCATTTTAAAGCGTTTGCAATTAGAATCTAAAATTTTAAAAAAAGAAATTAATTCAAGCAGTTTACAAACATTATTAGCTCGTAATATTGTAAAAGAAGAAAAAGCAAAGCAATACAGAATAAACATTAATAGAAAATTAATAGATGATAATCCTTTAACCAAAGAACAACAAGAGGTTTTTGATAGAGTTAAAAATTCATTAAATAAAGAAGAAACATTTTTATTACATGGGGTAACAGGTAGTGGTAAAACAGAAGTTTATATTCATTTAATAAAAGAAGTAATAAAAAATCAAAAAAGAGCTTTATTATTAGTGCCAGAAATAACTTTAACGACACAGCTTGTAGAAAGATTTTATGAACGCTTTGGCAATAAGGTGGCTTTATTTCACAGTGCTTTATCAGAAGGAGAAAAATATGATGAATATCAAAAGATTTTAAATGATGAAGTTGATGTGGTAGTAGGTACCCGTAGTGCTATTTTTACCCCAATAAACAATCTGGGGATCATAATTATTGATGAAGAACAATCGGAAAGTTATAAACAAGAGAATATGCCTCGTTATTATACTTTAGATATGGCTTTGTTTCGTTCACGTTATAATAAAATTCCTTTAGTATTAGGAAGCGCTACACCTAGTTTAGAAACAATGGCCCGAGCTAAAAAAGGAGTATATACTTTATTAACTCTTTCTAAAAGAGTTAATAAGGCTATTTTGCCCAAAATTACTTTAGTAGATATGCAACAAGAAATGAAAAAAAGAAATCCTATATTTAGTGAACTTTTAATAAATAAGATTACAAAATGTTTAAATCAACAGGAGCAAGTTATAATTTTTCTAAATAGAAGAGGATATTCAACAATTATTACTTGTCAAAATTGTGGTTATACTTATAAATGTCCACATTGTGATATTTCTTTAACTTATCATAAATCAACAAATAATTTGCGCTGTCATTATTGTGGTTATACAATATTTAAACCGACTAAGTGTCCAGAATGTCACGAAGAATCTTTAAATTATTATGGTTTGGGAACAGAAAAACTAGAACAAGAACTTTTGAAAAAGATTCCTTTAGCTAAAGTAATTCGCATGGATGTTGATACAACTACAAAAAAAGGCGCTCATGAAAAAATTTTAAAAGAATTTCAAGATGGAAAGTATGATATCTTATTAGGAACCCAAATGATATCTAAAGGTCTAGATTTTGCCAATGTTACTTTAGTAGGAGTTATTAATGCTGATTTGTCATTAAATATGCCCGATTATAAAGCCCGCGAGAGAACTTTTAGTTTACTTACGCAAACAGCAGGAAGATCGGGAAGAGGTGAAAAAGCCGGCGAAGTTATTATTCAAAGTTTTAATGTTGATAATGAAATCTTTAAATTTGTGCAAGAAAATAACTATAATGCTTTTTATAATTACGAAATGCTCAATCGTCATAAATTAGATTATCCCCCTTATTATTATTTAGCTAGTTTAAAAGTAGCAAGTAAAGATTATGATTTAGCCAGTAGTGAAGCTCAGAAAATTTATAAATTTTTGACGGACAATTTAGAAAAAACAACAATGGTTTTAGGACCAACAACAGCTAATCAATTTCGATTAAATGGGATTTTTCGTTTTCAACTAATTATTAAATATAAGAAAGATACTAAATTAGATGCTTGCTTAAAACAATTAGATAATATTTATATAATGAATAAAAAGGTAAATTTAGAAATAGATACTTCCCCTTTGTCGATTTGACATATAATATTAAAAGTGCTACAATGCTTTTAGCAATGGGGATTGGTTGATATAAAAAATTAGTGAGAATCCTTATTGTAAGGATTTTTTGTTTATAAGGGGGAATAATAAATGAAAAAAATCAATTTAGTAATAGTTGCTTTTCTAGCATTTGTGTTAATTATCGTACCAGTTAAAGCAGATAGTCGTAAGAAAGTTCAAACTAATTATCAATATAAACTAGTGTGTGGTTATTATAATGGCAGTGATCAATTGACATGGGGTGCTCAAGAGAATATTGGTGATTTTAAAAGTATGGATGGTTCGGAAAGTAATAGTAATCGTGCCTGTGGCACAACGACAGCTACGAAAAATTATCCGATAGGAGATGCGGCGTTTGGAAATTTACCAAGAGAAGTTACAATGACTTTTGATAATTGTAATGGTAGTACTGGAAAACAAAAAGCTTGGGTAGGCCAAAGTTGTGCCCATGAAGGAAAAGTTCGAACTTGTACGGTAAAATGGACGGGATATTGTTATAAAGAAACTAAAAAAACTAGCAAATCCCAAAAAACAACTAAAAAAACCAATCAAAGATTTACTTTAAGCCGTACGAGTCTTAAAGTAGGGGAAGAAACGAAAATTAAAAAACAAGGATCATGTTATAAATTTTCTGTCGATGATGATAGCATTTTAAAATATGATGGGCAAACTGCCAGTTTTAAAGCTGTGTCAGAAGGAAAGACTTATATAAATTGTTATGATGAAGATGGAACTTATTTATATCATAAAATAGTTAGAGTAAAAACCGCTCCTGAAAAGATAGAATATCGTTATGTTAATAAAGATTCTAGCTTTTATAAAATAGATGATGGAGTAAGAGAATACGTACGTACTTTAAAAAGGGGTAGAAAAGTGCAATATCTTAATGTTTCTCAAAACGGATATTGTAAAATTAAATCAAATTTTACAACTGGGTATATTAAATGTGAAAATTTAAATGTTGAACCAGTTAAAAATGCCTAAGAAATGTAAACAAATTTGTTTGCATTTTTATTTTGTGCTAAAATAAAAATGGTGAGAATATGAAACACGTATTAGAGCGAATTAGTGAATATACTATGGAAGACTTAATGGGCGATAGATTTTCTAAATATGCCAAATATATTATTCAAGATAGAGCTATACCTGATGTGCGTGATGGTTTAAAACCAGTCCAAAGACGTATTTTATATGCTATGTATAAAAATAAAAATGTCTATGAGCATGGTTTTGTTAAGAGTGCTCAAACGGTTGGAGAAGTTATTGGTAAATATCATCCCCATGGTGATACATCTGTTTATGATGCGATGGTGCGCATGAGCCAGGATTGGAAACAGAGTAATGTCTATATTGAATTTCAAGGTAATAATGGTTCAATAGATGGGGATCCTCCTGCTGCTTACCGTTATACCGAAGCTAAACTATCGAAAATCAGTAACGAAATGTTACGAGACATTGAAAAAGATACAGTGGAGATGGCGAAAACTTTTGATGATTCCCGCGAAGAACCAACTGTTATGCCTTGCCGTTTCCCTAATTTATTATTAAATGGTGCAACGGGGATTTCGGCGGGGTATGCCACTAATATTCCGCCTCATAATTTAGGCGAATTAATTGATGCTACTATTAAATTAATTCAAAAACCGGATACTAAACTAGGGGAAATAATGCAAATTGTTAAAGGCCCTGACTTTCCTACCGGCGGTATCATTTATGGGGAAAATGGTTTATTAAGTGCTTATACAAATGGTAAGGGTAAAATAATTGTTCGAAGTCGTTATACATTTGAAAAAACTAAAGGCAAAGATCAAATTATTATTAGTGAAATTCCTTTTGAAGTAAATAAAGCTTTATTAGTTCGAAAAATCAATGAAATAAGAATAGATAAAAAAATCGATGGAATTGCGGAAGTGCGCGATGAATCAGACAAAGAAGGTCTAAGAATAGTTATTGATTTAAAAACCGGAGCTGATAGACAAAATATTACTAATTATCTTCTAAAAAATACAGATTTACAAATATCATATTCTTTTAATATGGTAGCTATTGTTGATAAAAGACCTAAGCAACTAGGAATTATTCCTATTCTTAAAGCTTATATCGCTCACCAAGAAGAAGTTGTCACGAGAAGAACTAAATTTGATTATGAATTTGCCTCACGAAAATTACATATTACCGAAGGTCTTGTCAAAGCTTTAGCAATTTTAGATGATGTTATTAGAGTGATTAGAGCAAGTAAAAATAAAGCTGATGCTAAAGTGAATTTAATCAATGAATTTGCTTTTTCCGAACAACAAGCTACTGCTATATTAGATTTACAATTATATCGTTTAACTAACCTTGATGTTTTAGAATTAGAAAAAGAATTAGAAAATTTACAAAAAGTTATTGCTTTCTTACAGAGTATTTTAGATAGTGAAGAAATGTTACATAAAGTAATTATTGATGAACTTAAGAAAATTAAAAAGGAATATAGTAAACCACGTAAAACCGATATTGTAGCAGAGATAGAAGAAATCAAACTTGATGCTAAAACAATGATTCCCGAATACAATGTTGTTGTTGTAGTTACTAATGAAGGATATGTAAAAAAAGTTAATTTGAAATCGTACGCTTCTCGTAACAATGAAGAAACTACTTTGAAACCTGGTGATTATGTTACAGGCTTATATGAAGTGACCACTTTAGATACCTTACTATTGTTTACTAATTTAGGAAGATATTTATACGTTCCCGTTCATGCCATAGTGGACGCAAAATGGAAAGAACTAGGTAAACATATTAATAATGTGATTCCGATGGAACAAGAAGAAAAAATTATTGGTTCCTATGTTGTCGATAATAAAGAGGACGAAATTGTTTTATTTACTAAAAATGGGCAAATTAAAAAAACTAAAGTTCAAGATTTTGAAGTATCTAGATACTCTAAACCACTTACAGCTATTAAGCTTAAAGAAGATGATGAATTGGTAAGTATCAGTCCAGCTCAAGAAAATGTCTTAATTACGACTAAAAATGGGTACTATTTGAAATTTAATATTAATGAAGTGCCACTTGTTGGTGTAAAAGCTAGCGGGGTTAAAGGGATTAATTTAAAAGATGATGATTGGGTAATTAATGGTTCTGCACTTGATAATAATATCCAATATATAGATATTTTCACTAATAACAAAACTGCTAAAAGAGTAAAAAATGAGGAATTAACTATAGCTAGTCGAGCTAAAAGAGGAAGTACTTTAATGAAAAGACCGAAAACAGTAAACTATGAGATTTGTTATGCTATTGCGACAAATTCGAAAGAAGATATCGGTATTAAGTCGGATAGTGAAATTAAAATATTAAAAAATAGTGATATTCCTATTATGGATTTAAATTCTACAGGCTCAGCTATTAGTAAATATAATATTGATTCGGCCTTTAAAGTTGTCAATTTAATATCTTTTATAAAAGATAAGAAAAAAGTAAATAATGAAGAAAAGGATAATGAAGAAGAACTAAATTTGGAACCTCACGAATTAACTATTGATGATTTTATTGATGATTTTAAGTTATAAAAATTGGTGTAATACATCAATTTTTTCTATATAGTTTAAAATATTCATGATATTATGGAAGAGGTGAGATTATGAAAGTGGTAAATGATTTTCAAGAATATCAAATAATAGGTATGAATAACGGAATGAAAACGGAAGTTTGGCATGATGTTATTTTAAAAAGACCAGACCCGCAAATTATATGGGAAGATTACGAACCTGATGTTAAAATAGATGCTATTTATCATCGCAGTAATAAAGGGGGAGGATCATGGGAAATAAAAAATAAATCTTTAAATTCATCTTGGCAAATTCATTATCATGATTTGACCTTTAATTTGAAATTAATGGGTTTTAAACATACTGGTTTATTTCCCGAACAAGCTTATAATTGGAACTTAATTATGCAAAAAATAAAACAAGCTAATAGGCCTATTAAAGTTTTAAATTTATTTGCTTATACCGGGGCCGCAAGTATTGCTGCTTTAAAGGCGGGAGCAGAAGTTGTCCATGTGGATTCTTCCAAAGGCATGGTGGAATGGGCTAAAGAAAATGTTAAATCTTCTCATTTAGAAGATAAACCAATTCGTTTTCTGGTTGATGATGTAGTCAAATTTGTTAAAAGAGAAATTAGAAGAGGTCATCAATATGACATAATTTTAATGGATCCTCCTTCTTTTGGCCGCGGTGCCAATAAAGAAGTATGGTCTATTGAACATGATTTATTTAACTTAGTAAGTTTATGTCAGGAAATATTTAGTGAAGATGGTATTTTGTTTTTAATTAATTCTTATACGACAGGACTATCTAAAACAGTATTAGAAAATATTTTAATTAAAACAATTAATAAAAAGATTCCTGGCTATGTTTCTAGTGATGAGTTAGGAATAAAAATGGCAAATAGTAATTTGATTTTACCTTGTGGTATCTATGCTCGTTGGGAAAAAGAAAAATAGCGGTGTTCTTTTTTCTTTTTTTATTACATATAGTTAAATGTAAATTAAAAAGGAGGAAATATGGAAATATTAAAAGTATCTACTAAGTCTAACCCTAGTAAAGTGGCAGGTGCTATTGCTAATATATTTCGTGAAAAGAAAACCGTAGAAATCCAAACAATTGGTGCTGGATCTTTAAATCAAGCAATTAAAGCGGTGTGTATCGCTCGAGGTTTTTTAGCACCTGGAGGAGATGATATAGTAGTCATTCCATCATTTAATGATATTGAAATTGATGGTGAACAAAAAACCGCTATGAAAATAGTTATAGAAAAAAGATAAGACACGTTTGTGTCTTTTTATAATCGAGAAATAAATAAATAGGCAATTGCCAAACCAAAAGAAACGGTACAGCCAATAATGAAAGCTATAGTTATAAAGCCATTGGGCTTGTAGACTAACGGAGTTCCTGTTTCTTCATCTTTTTTAGAATAAGTTGGTGTAATTAAACTAGTTAGATTTTTTTCGTAATTAAATACAACTTTTTGTTGAACGCTATTTAAGTTATTGCTTTTTTTATCTGTTAGCATTTTGCAAAATAAAATATATTCTTGCAAAATATTAAAGTTTTTATTATTTAAATAATGTTGATTTTGATAAGCCTCATTCATACTTTGCATAAAAGCTTCGACTTCTTCGGAATATTCATTATTGTTTGTTTTATCAATAAATGCTTTAAAAGATAACATTTTAAACACCTTCTTTATTACTATTAAAAATAGAAGCATTTAATTTAATAATGGCAAATAAATCTTGAGCTTGCATATTACTAAGATCTAATTTTAACTGATAACTTTCAAAAATAGATTCTAAATTAAAATCCCCTAAATCAATTTCTTCATTTGCAAATTTTAAAATATTATTATGAATAGCTATTTTATTAAATTCTGAGTTGTATTGTTGAATAACATTTAGAACAATTTCATTAATATGATTAAGCATATACTACAACTCCTATTCTATAACTAATTTTACTAAATTTATAAAATTTTGTCTATTCTTTTGATAAGTATAATATTTAGTAGTATAATCATTATGTGATATTTATGGAAAAAATTTCAAAAGAATTTATTATAAATTTATCAAAAGAAAAAAATGAACCGGAATGGATGCTAGATTTTCGTCTTAAGTCTTTTGAATGCTTTTTAAAAATGGATAATCCTAATTTTGGCCCTAAGTTAGATATCGATTTTGATAAAATAGTTTACTATAAAAAAGAAGATCAAAAAAAGACTAATGACTGGCAAGAGGTCAAAAAAGATATTAAAGATATTTTTGATGATTTAGGAGTTATAAAAGCGGAAGAAGAATATTTAGGGGGAGTCAGCAATCAGATTGAAAGTGAAGTATTTTATCATAAGCACCAAAATGATGAAGTTATTTTTGAAAGTACCGATGAAGCTTTAAAAAATCATCCCGATTTATTTAAAAAGTATTTCAATAGTTTAGTAAAATATAATGAAAATAAATATACGGCTTTAAATGGAGCTATGTGGAGTGGTGGTTCTTTCATATATGTTCCCAAAGGCATCAAAGTTGATCGACCTTTACAAAGTTATTTTCGGATTAATAGTAAGGCTTTAGGCCAATTTGAAAGAACAATTATTATTGTAGAGGATGAAGCTCAGTTATCTTATATTGAAGGCTGTACGGCGCAAAGTTACTCCGCTAATTCCTTGCATGCGGGGGTTGTCGAAATTTTTGTTGGTAAAAATGCCCAAATGCGTTATTCGACAATTCAAAACTGGTCTTTAGATGTTTATAATTTAGTAACTAAACGGGCTATAGTGGAAGAAAATGGTTTAATGGAGTGGGTAGATGGAAATATTGGCAGCAAAGTAACTATGAAATATCCTTCTTGTATTTTAAAAGGAAAGGGGGCAATCGGGAACTCGATTAGCATAGCTTATGCGAAAAAAGGGCAAGTTTTAGATGCTGGAGCAAAGATGATTCATTTAGGTAAAAATACCCGTAGTAACATTGTAAGTAAGTCAATTGCTGAAGATACTGGCATTGCAAATTATCGCGGCACGACGCGAATTGCTAAAGAGGCAACGGGAAGTAGGGCCAGTATTAAGTGTGATACAATTTTATTAG
Organism: uncultured Bacilli bacterium; assembly: GCA_947626055.1. GTDB lineage: Bacteria > Bacillota_I > Bacilli_A > RF39 > UBA660 > HGM10766. The sequence continues at coordinate 23,210 of CANQQP010000005.1, forward strand.
ATGATAAATCTAGGAGTGATACCTATCCTCAAAATATCGTTGCTAATGAAGATAGTATTTTAGAACATGAAGCAACAGTATCAAAAGTAAGTGAAGAAGAATTATTCTATTTAATGAGTAAAGGCCTTAATGAACAAACGGCTAAAGAACTTATTATTATGGGCTTTATTCAAGATTTCAAAAAGGAATTACCAATGGAATACGCAGTAGAATTAAATCGCTTATTAAAAAGTTAAATTTTACGAAAATTAAAAATTCGTAATTTTTTTTATTTAAAAATTAATTTTTTGCTTAAACAAAAATAAAATTTTTGCTCTTAAACCTTCGCAAAAAAACCTTTTTTGCGATTTGTTTTATCTAGAAGTGTTTTGTTATTATCATTGCTAGAAAGGAGGTATTAAATGTTGAATCAAGTTGTCTTAGTTGGCAGATTAACAAAAGATCCGGAAATAATAACTACGGAATCCGGAAAGAAAAAAACTGTTGTTAATATTGCTGTTAATCGGCCGTTTAAAAACAGTGAAGGAATTTATGAAACAGATTTTATTCGTTGTATTTTGTGGAATGGTATAGCAGCAAATACAAGCGAATATTGTGCAAAAGGAGACGTTGTCGGTATTAAAGGACGTTTACAAGCAACAACTTATGAAGAAAATGGTGAAAAAAAATATCTTACAGAAGTTATTGCCGAAAGAGTTTCCTTTGTTAGCAGTAATAAAAAAGAAGAATCGGATCAATCCAACTCTTCGTCATAAAAGATATCATCGGGCTTCATTTTAAAAATAGCAGCGATTTTCTTGGCTGTTTTATAATAAAGCCCTCTTTTTTTATTTTCAATTTGCCAATAAAAAGCTGTACACATTCCAAGTTTTTCGGCCATTTGAGCACAAGTAAACCCGTTACTTTTTCTAATTTCTTTTAATTTTTCCATATCAATCACAATTATATTATAGAAAAAAATACCGCACTGCGCAAGACAAAAGTTTCATATTTGTCAACTTTCGACATTTTGCGTTTTGTAAAGTTTATAATATGAAGCTAGAGGTGAGATGATGTTTAAAGGAGAAAGATTAAAAGCTTTAAGAAAGAAAAAAGGACTTACGCAAACGGACTTAGGAAATATGTTAGGTTTGGATAAATCAACAATCTGCTGCTATGAAAAAGGCACGCGCCAGCCACCTATTGAAAATATTATCGACTTCATGCAAATCTTTGCTGTAACGGCTGATTATCTTTTAGGAACAGATCACTTAATTAAGACAGTAGAAGATCCTAACTATGTGGTAAAAACTATGTCTAAAGAAGAAATTACTTTTATGGAAGAACTTCGTAAAGATAAAATGACATATGATATTTTATTGCAAGATCCCAAAAGAGGAGCCGATATTGTAAAAAAACATTTGAACTAATTTTTTAAAAACTTTTTCATATAGTTATATTAGGTGAATTATATGAAAAAGTTTTTTCAAATCTTGGGCCTATGTAGTATTATGGTCTTTAGTTTTTATTATACTGATAAAATTGCTTTTTTAATTCAACAAAAAAATCCCGTTTTAAAAGAAATTAAGGAAAAGGAAGCGGATTTAAAAATTCCTTCTACTAATGCTACTATCATAGATGATTATATAATTCCCGGTTTAGCAGGCAGTAAAGTAAACATTGAAAAAAGTTTTTTAAATATGAAACCTTTAAATGAATACAATGAATATTATTTAGTATATGATGAGATAAAACCGACTATTTCTTTACAAAACAATAAAGATAAGATTATTATTAGCGGAAATAAAAAGCAAAATAAAGTATCTTTAGTCTTAGAATATAATGAAAAAACTCTAAACTTACTAAATGGTTATAATGTTAATTTACTAATAAATAAAGATAATTATAGTCCGAATACTAACTTTGAACTTATTAATAATGAGAGTAATTCTAAATTATATAGACAAGTAAATACTCTTTTAGACAAAGATAAATTAAATAAAAATATCTGTGTTTTAAATGAGTATAATAAAAAAATTTGTTTAGAAGATGACAATTATTTAATAAAACCTAGCTTAACTTTGACTGCCAGTAGTATAATAGAAGTGAAAAATGCTCTGGAGAATGGCTCAATTATTTTCATAGATAAAACTGCTAAATTAGAAGATATTAAAATTTTATTAAAACAAATAAAATTTCAAGATTTAGATATTGTGTATTTAAGTGAGCTCATTCAAGAGTAATGGAGGTATAAAATGTTAAATATTAAAATTGATTCGCGCAAAGTGGAAAAGGGCGATACATTTGTAGCAATTAAAGGGGCTAATGTCGATGGCCATGATTTTATTGAGCAAGCGATTGCCAAGGGAGCTACTAAAATTGTGATGTCAGAAGATAGAGAAGTTAATGTTGAAAAAGTGTTAGTATCAAATACGGAAACTTATTTAACTAATTATTTAGTGGATCATTATGCTGAAAAAATAAATAAAATTCATTTGATTGGGGTAACAGGAACTAATGGAAAAACGACGAGCTGTTTTTTAATATATCAATTGTTGCAAAATTTAGGAAAAAAAGTAGCTTATATTGGGACAATAGGATACTATTATGAAAATGAAAAAATAGAGTTACCTAATACTACTCCCAATATTTTAGATTTATATGACATGATTTTAACTTCAATTTCTAAAGGCTGTGAGTATGTTGTAATGGAAGTAAGTTCGCACGCTTTAGATTTTAAGAGAGTAGAAGGGTTGAAATATGATGTTGTTGCTTTTACTAACTTAACTCAAGATCATTTAGACTATCATAAAACGATGGAAAATTATTTAAAAGCTAAATTACAAATTCTCAATTATTTAACTCCGGAAGCTACTGTAATTGTAAATGCTGATGATGAATACAGTAAATACTTTAGACAGGGAAATTATAAAACAATTAGTTTTCAAAATGGCGATTATAAAGTAATAGATTATCAAGATAATACTGATCAAACTTGGGTAAAGTTTACTTACGCTAACCAAGATTATGAAGTTAATATTAATTTAAAAAATAAGTTTAATATTTATAATTATTTAACTGCTTTAGCGTGCGTTCATAATTTAGGTTTTAAGATCGAGGATATTTTAGCAAAAACCCAAAATATAAAACCTCCTAAAGGTAGATGTGATATGGTTAAAGTAAAAGAAGGAATTGCCGTGGTCGATTATGCGCATACACCTGATGCAGTCTTAAAAATTATTACTTCCTTTGCCGAACATAAAAAAGCTGATATTATTACGATTGTTGGATGTGGCGGAGATCGAGATCCGAAAAAACGTCCTATAATGGGCGATATTGCTACCCAATATTCGGATTACGTTATTTTTACCGATGATAATCCGCGTACGGAAGATAATAAAAAAATTATGCAAGATATTCTAGCGGGGGTTAGAAAAGATAATTATGAAGTAATATATAATCGTAAAGAAGCTATAAAAAAAGGGATTTCTATGATAAAAAAAGACACTATATTATTAGTTTTAGGAAAGGGTCATGAAGATTATCAAATTTTAGGAAAAGAAAAAGTTCATTTTGATGATATGGAGATAATATTAGAATGTACTAAATAACTTTTAGAGTTATTTCTTGTAAATTTTTAAATTTATGTTAAGATATATGACGCTGGAGGAATTGATATGAAAATTGTTATAGCTACTGATTTTACAGATACTCCTGGAGGACGTAATAAAGTTGACGGTCCTTTTTCGGGAGAGGAATTTAGAGAAAAATTTTTAGTGCCCGCTTTAAATCAAGCTTTAAGTACTCAACAAAAACTTGTTATTGATTTAAATAATCTATATGGTTATCCAGTAGGCTTTTTAGAAGAAGCTTTTGGAGGATTAAGAATTTATTTTAGCCCTGAAGAAATATTAAATACATTAGATTTTAAATTAGACGATGATATTAAAGTTATAGATACTATAATTGAATTTATTAAATCATCTGACCGAGATAATCCTCGGATGGTCTATAAAAATAAATAATCTAGTTAAGTAGATTAGCTTTTTTTTATTCAACTTTAAAATTATTGTATCAAGAACATTTGTTTGATATAATTATTTTAGAAATACTTAGTTAGTTTAGGTACTATTCTCCTTTACTTTTAAAGTGGAAGGAGGTGAAGTTATGAGAAAATCAGAGAAATATCTTTGTAATATCATAATACTCCTTATTATTGTGATTTTAATCATATTAATAAAAATAGTACCATCTGTATAAGTTGGTACTAAACTGAAATAATTTTAGGATAGTACCTAACTCATCAAAAATTAGGTATTCCTTTTTTATTTTATGCAAGTTTCCTTGGCAAATTCATCATAGCATAAAAACGTACTTTTATCAAGTACGTTTTATCAGAGCACCAGATAGACAAAATAAACAAATCATTAATCAACGGATAGTATAAAAAATCTATTATTCTGTTTAATTATTCCGTATTTAATGGTATAATTTAAATAGGTGGAGTGTCATATGTACTTTTATGAACTAATAAAAAAATTATCAAAGAGCCAGAAAACAAGAATCTATGTTGATATGGATGGTGTTATTGCTTCTTTAGATTTTGGGAAACCTCTGGATTTTATAAATAAAAGACCATTAACTACAAATATTAAAACTTTAAATGCGTTATGTAAATTGGAAAATGTGGAATTGTTTATTCTTTCAGTATGTAGGCTTAATAGTCAGATAATCGAAAAAAATTGCTGGCTAGATAAATATGCACCTTTTTTTGATAAAGATAAAAGAATTATAATATCAAAAGAGAGTAATCCATATTTTTCATCAAAGGAATTAAAACTAAATTATTTAAAGTCTTTAACGATAGAAGAACAATTAATTTTTATAGATGATGATATTGCAGTTTTAAAAACGATTCACAATAATATTAAAAATATAATTTTATATCAAGATTCAGAATTAATTGACTAAAGGAGAAATATCTATGTTAAGTTATGAAGGAATTTTTTTTGAAGCAGATGTAGTAGAATTAATACATTCATTAGAAACAGAAAAGTTGGCTAAAGTTAATGATGAAATTCATTGTACATTTAAATATCATCCAAATGACGAAGAAGTATTTGATGAATTAGTTGGTAAAAACTTTGAAGTTTTTCTTGTAGGGTATGGAAACGATGGGATGAATAGTGGATTTCAAATATCATTACCTGATGAGTTAATGCCATATTATATAAACTACGATGAGCAAAATCCAGATGTACTAAAAGTGCCTCATATAACTGCATCTTTATCCGAAGGAGCAAAAGCGTCTAATACCAAGAACTTAAAATTTATCCCTTTAGAAAGTCCTATTAGGATAACAGGGAAATTTGGTTATTGGATTAAAGAAGAAAATGATGAATACATTTCTTATGAACCATATTCTAAAAATAAAACAAGATGAATGACTTACTTAGAAAAAAATTTATATAAAAACTCGAAAATTTCGGGTTTTTTCATTTTATTAATTTCCTTTGTTGGGTTTGGATATATAAATATTCTTCGATATCAATTTGGTGAAAATCCGGATTATAATTTTGCAAATTATTAAAAAAATCCATCATTAGTAAATTAAATGGTTTATATCGGCTACGAGCAGTTCTAATTCTGATACTTCTTATATATGGTAAATCTCTTTCATAATAGGTAAATTTTAATTTAAAATATTCGCCTTCATTACTAATAATCATGGCATTAGCATTCTTATAATCAAAAGAAATGCTATCGTCACTAATCCAGATTATTTTATCATTAGAAAAAACTTTTTTATATATTTCCGTATTTTTTAATTTTTGATTTTCTTCTTGGATTTTTGTGTATAATTTTTTTTGTTCTTCCAAACTATTACATTGAGTCAAATTAAACTCAGTTACCTGGAATACAATTGTCTCTTTAAATGATTTTAGTAGGTCAGCAAATAAATTATATATAATTATATTTTCTTTGGTAATATCAAATTCTATTTCGGAACCCTGTTCAAATGGCGTAAAATATAAATCTCCATTGTCGCAAAATATTATCCCTAATTTTTTATCATCATTTATCAAATAATAACTATAATAACCAAGATCATTTTCGGTTTTAGTTCTCAATACTTTCAATAAAAAGCACCTTCTTTTATTTTTTTATATTTATTAGAACTTTATCATAACAATTGCACTGTCTATTAAAAATTAAATTATCTAATAATTTTCTCCTGTAATTTTCATCGTTATTAGCTAAATATTTAGTATAAAATATCATTAGATCATCATGGCATTTGGAACAAGAAATAGGCAATATAGAGTGTTCGTTATTGTAATATTTTAATTCTCGATTTCCATACCAAGCTATAAATATTTTGGGTAAATAGCTTACTGGAAGCTGGTTTAAAATTTCTATTAATAACCAATGCGATACTATTTCATAATCATTAGAATTGTATAACTCTTCTAATAAAGTATAAGGTTTGACATTGATAGGAAATAATGTTATTTCATCTATTTTATTATCTATGCACCATCTAATAGAATTTATACAGTCGCATATTTGCTCCTTTTCGGTTAAAAAAGGGATTCCAACTAATAAATTTACTATTACTTCCATATCGAAAGAGTGAATAAGACTTACAGTTTTTAAAAATTCAGCATTATCTATATCTTTTAATAAATTATTTTTTCTAATTTGCGAATTGGCTGTTTCTAATCCTAATTCGAAACGGATAACTTTATTTTTTAAGATGCTTTTTATGAGTTCTAATTTTTCTTTCGTAATTGTTTTAGGATGTGTTTCAAATATAATCGTTTTAATATTTGTATTTTTAACTTTATTTAATAAACTAAGAAAACATTCTTCACTTATTTCATTTGAATCTAATATACTTCCATAGGAATTTAGTAAAAGAATATTAATTTTTTCTTTACTTTCTTGAATAGCCATATCAAATGCTTTTTCCAATTCTTCTTTAGTTAAATTTGTTCCTTTACCATAATCACACATTAAACAAAGACCGGCTAGATAGAAAGAACACCCTTTACTTTTAAAACAGATTTGAAGTACGCCATTATTTTCGTATGTAGTATATAAAATATCTTTAGGGGTTAAAGGCCTTTTAGCTCTTATGTTTTTATTTCTTAAAATTAATTTTGAATCCATATTATTCCTTTCGATAAATAGATTTGTCAAATATGAAAGAACCTAAATAAGTCATTTGTTCTTTTGATATATTTTTATCTATTGAATCTAATTCTTCTATATAATTCATAGGGAAAGTTGTATTGCTTTCTGTGTTTTCGTTTATATAACAACTATAATTGACAGTAAATTTTGGTAATTTAATTTTTTTGTTATAAAAGCAATTGTAATGTAATTCTTGGAGCGAAGGGAGATTATTTTCTTGTAAAGATTTATTTAAAATGGTTGAAGAGTTTTGAAATCTCGTATTTATTTCCATTAAATATATTTCATTATTATAAAGAATATAATCAATTCCACAAATCCCTTTATAGCCCATTTTTTGAAGATGACTAGCGATTATATAACTATAATTATTCATTTTTTGATTAAGCTGATTAGAAATTAATTTTTGATAGGCAATATAATCACAGCCTTTATAAATAAGTTTATTATCACTTAGTTCTATTATTTGAAGAGAAGGTGGTAATAATTCTATCTCTTGGTCTGAGATTAATACATGAACATTTAAGGGAATGTTGTCTTGACAATATTTGCTAACCATATAATTTTGATTTTTATTAAATATTAAATTATTTTCGTTTTTCGAATTTATTAAAAAAGTTCCCGATCCTCCCGAACCAATTGCTGTTTGGATTACATATTCGCTAGTTTTAGTAGGAAGTTCTTGTTGAATTTTCGCTATACATAAATCTTGACCTTTTATTAATATGTAATCTAGTACGGGTACGTAATTTTTAAAATATTTCTTAAGCTTAAATTTGTTGGACAGTTTTTCAATCAAATCTTGGTTATTTAAACATATCACATGATTAAGTAAGCCAAGTTTTTCCATGCTTCTATAACTATTTATTTGACTGTAGTACATAAATTTTATATGAGGTTTTTCTTGGATTATTTTTTGAATTTCTTTATTAAAAAAGTCGTCTATAATTGTAAAATTTTTAGAATCATTATGATTTAAACATCTATTTAATTTATTTTGCATTGATATATTGTTATTACCAAATATGGTAATGGAATCTTTAACGAAATTAGTATATTTTATTTCTGATTCTCTTATTCCTACCCAATATATTTCCATGACAATCCACCTATATTTATTATATTATAGGAAAATTTCTTAGTCAAAAAAGATTTACTACCGAAGATAAAAAAATATGATATATTTATTATAGGATGTGATAATAATGAAAGATGAAAATATAAAGTTATATTATAGTGATTTATATAGTGAAGATACACCTTTAGTTTTTACGGATGGTAGCAAGGTTTATAATGAATTAAAAAAAACCTATATTACTCATAATAAAGGCTATTTTATTTATGGTCCATCAGGAGTAGGTAAAACTTATTTTATTAACAAGCAAAAAGAGAAGAATTGGATAGATGGCGATGTTCTTTGGGAGGCCGCCAAAGCTTTTCCTAATGATGATTGGTGGAATAGATCAGGGAAAGAAATAGATGCAATTGAAAGAAGAGCAGATGTCATTACTGAACAAGCTAAAAGACTAGGATTTTGGATTATTGGAGCAAGCAGTGTAAATGTAATTCCTGATGCTATTGTAATTCCCGAATTTGAAACTCATTTAAAGTATATAAAATATAGAGAAAATCATAACTATGATGGGGGAATGAAGGGTAATAACTTAGACAAAATTAAACATAATAGAGAATATTTCTCAAGATTTGCTAAGGATGGAGTACCAATTTTTAAAAGTGTCGATGAGGCTGTTGATTATATTGAAAATCAAAAGGATAAGTAATTCCATTTACATTAGCGACAATTTGATTAAATTCATCTAATATAAATGATATTCCACCACAATATTCAACACTTACAATCGCTGATTTTTCCCAATTTAAAATTTTTTGTTTAACTAAAGGACTTATTAAATCATAGTGTGTGCCATTCCAAATAATAAGTTTACTATTAGGATGTTTTAAATGAAACAAAGAGCTATATTTTTGTAAAGCTGCAATGTAATGCATAGTTCTATCAACAATTTGATCAGGACCTTCGGCATTCAACATTTCTCTTTTATCTTTTGATAAATCTTCTTCAAAGTCAATCCAAAAATCTTTATTAATTCCGTTATGTTTCGTTTTTAAAAATTCCAAATAGCCGGTATTATCTGTAAACATTTGGGGTTCGGTTAGACTTTTGCTTTCATGAATAGAATTTTTATAATTGGCGTTTTCATCTAAATTGATTATATGATTTACAGGAATATTATTTTTTTGGAAAAATTCTTTAATTAATTCCATTGCTATGTTAGTTGTTTCTATACATCTTTTAAAATCGATGTTAGAAGTCGTATTACTAGCTGTAAAAAGAATATAAGTTTTATTTAAATTATCTAAAGGTAAACTATCAATAAAAGATTTTACAACTTCTTCTTGATGATGAGTCGAATCTTCCATTAAGGTATCATTTGCTCGATCGTAATTACAATGCCTCTGAAAGATTAATTGAGTTTGATTTACTTTAGTTAAAGATGTAATAGCTGTTGAATCAACATTTAAATTCAAATTATTATCCATAAGCATCTCCTTAAAATTTGGCATTTTCCTAGTTGTAAATATATCTATAAATATTCTAACATAAATTTAAGCACATTAAAACTCGAACTATTAAAAACTCGAGTCAAGATTCAACTGTTTCCTAAAGAAACACAAAGCCTTTTATAAGCTCTTTTCTAACATTTCTTTGTATTTTTTGTCTAGAACATCTGTAATGAAAGTATCTTTTAAAATTTGCTTAATGAAATCTTTATCACCAGTGTTAATAATTTTATTAACGATGGCCTCTTCATTCACTTGTTGAACGCCACCTATGTATTCGCTTAAATACGCAACATTTTTAGAATTAACAAAAAAATCATCTAATAAATTATAATCATAGCCTAGACAATCAAAATTCATACCTAAACGCCATATATTTTCTAAAGCATTATCATAATTTTTAGCTACGTTTATTAAATCATCAAAACTTTTTTGATCGATATTAGGAATATATTGTACCGAAATATAAGAAGTTATTAATAACATCAATTCTAAATCACTCATATTTTTAGCAATACTAATATACGTTTTATTGTTAATGAGCAAATTAAATATTCTTTCATATTCAGACGTATTATCAAGTATTAAATTTTCTATATTTTTATCTTCATTTTTTATAGATACTAATAAATCAGTTATATCTTCAATATATTTTGCTCCCGCTTTAGATTTTAAAAATAAATTTATTTCCTCAATTAAAATATCTTTTTTAATTAGCTTATTTATATATTTATAAACACTTTTAACAAAATAATTATTTTTTAATATTATCGAAAAAGTTAATTCGTTATTATTATGATGTATAAATATTTCTCCTGGTTTCCCCAAATTAAACTTTGTATTTTTATTTAATTGAACTTCGTATATATTTTCATCATAAAAAATTTTAATAATAGAGTTTGGTTTTAATTTATCAATTGTTTTAATAATTATTTTATCTTTTTCAATGTTACATTCACAATTAATTGTGTGATTATTAATTGATAAACTTATGTCTCTAAACATTTTTTACACCTCATTTAAAAAATATCTTTGTTAATATTAAAGTTGCCTACGCCGTATAATAGCACTTGTATACTATTAAAATAAAATTTTCTATCTAATTTTTATGTTTTAGAGCTATATTTATTGCTTTAAGTAAAGATGTATTATCATATGTATCATAATTTAAAGCCCAAATCATAATGCCGGCAATTTTTGCTTTTTTTACTAATTTAGCTTTTTTAGATATTGTATTTGGACTATTATAAAATTCATTTTGATAATTATCATGTTGTGAATTTGTTTTAGAAATTTTAATTAGTTGGTTATAGGGTATATTAGAAGGTCTAGAATAAAATGGCACTCCTAAAATTAGTTTATTGTTAGGACATTTCAGATTATGAAGCCAAAAGTCTAAAGAAATTTCTGCAAAGTGCAAAGAAGAGTGATTTTCTTCTTTGCAATTATCATAAATCATTAGATTAATCCAATCAACAAGATTTATAATTTTGTCAGATATTGCTTCAATATTAGAAATACTACCATCAATGTTAATACCAGATGGTGTAGCAATTGATAAACCTTTGTTTTGAATTTTTAATTTATTATTTAATAATGTTATTAAGTGTTCATAAGCTTTTACATATTTTTTAGAAGGAAATTCCCAATCTATATCCACGCCATCGAAATTATATTTTTTTACAACTTTTAAAATATTTTCAACAAGTACATATACCAATTGGTTATCACAAATATTTTCAAATACTGTATTGAGTATTTTATCTTCATAACACCAACCACCAACGGAAATAAAAACTTGAATCTTATTTTTATGACATTTTTCAATTAATTCACTAACTTTATTAAAATCTAAATCTAATACTGTACCATCGTTTTTAGGTATTAAAAAAGCATAGTTAATATGGGTTAAATTTTTAAAATCAATCTTCTCAATATCAATATCATTATCCCATGACGTAAAATAGCCAATTATTTTCATATATTCACCTTATTAGCTATTTCTAATAATTTGTCTTTAATAAATTTCCCGGTTTCAGATAAATTGTCATCAGACAAATCATCATAATTCTTTACGTTTTCCTTTAAAATAGATAATTTATGGTCAAAGGCTGATAAAGACCAATAAAAATGGCTTCTATTTAGTTCATTCAGTTTGTTAATAAACTTTTCACTTTCATCTTTGTAAAAATCTTTGCCCCATGCATCAGCTACACCAAATTCTGTTACAAAAATTGGAATTTTCTTACTTACTGCTTTAGTTAGTTTATTGATATTAGTATCAGTATGCTGACTATCAGATGTTGGATAAAAGTGAAAAGTATACATGATATTTTCAATATTTAAATTTTCAATTTCTTCAATATTATTAGACCAATTTGGTGTACCAACAATGATAATGTTATTTGAATTGTTGTTTCTAATAGTTTTAATAATGTCTTGAGCATAGGGTTTTATAGAATTTTCAAAATTCACATTTTCTCCATGAGGCTCATTACAAATCTCATATAAAATATTAGGATATTTACCATATTTTTTTGAAATATATTTAAAAAATTCTTTAGCTTCTTTTAGATGTGATAACGGATTACCATCGTAATATATATGCCAATCGACAAGACAATATAATTCTGTTTCAATACAGTAATCAATTATTTCAGTTACTTGTTTAATTTGTTCTTTATGATTACAATAACCCATTTTTCCATCAGCAAGAACAGCAATCCTAAAACAATTTATATGCCAATCTTTTTTTAAAGTTTCTAATGTTTTTTTTGTTATTTTATATTTATCTTCTCCCAAACTAAATGAACTAATTCCAAAAAGTTGAATTATTTCGTTTTTTTCATTAATAATATTAGCATCTTTTACTTTTAAAAATCCATTTTCTGTTATATAACTCATTTTTATATCTTCCTTTATAAATTGTTCGTTTAATTAAATAATTAAAGACTATTTTCACTTGTTATGTATAAAGAACATCCGTTTATATAATAATTGTAGGAATACTTAGTTAACTTAGGTACTATTCTCCTTTACTTTTTAAAGTGGAGGAGGCAACATTATGAGAAAATCAGAGAAATATCTTTGTAATATCATAATACTTCTTACTATTGTGATTTTAATTATACTAATAAAAATAGTACCAACTGTATAAGTCGGTACTAGACCTAAAATTTTAGGATAGTATCTAACTCATCGAAACTAGGTATTCCTTTTTTGTTTTATGCAAGTTTCCTTGACATATTCATCATAATATAAAAACGGGCTTTTATCAAGCACGTTTTATATCTATCTGGTATCCTAAAAGGAAAGAGTACAACAACTTTTTATAATAAAAAAGTTAGTAATAAAATTATTAACTAACTGTCATATAACATAAATTTTGAAATTAATTATATTTTTAACTCGCTTGTCTATTTGTAAGAACAAGTTGTTTATAAGCTTCTCCATCCATAGCTGTTACTTGATTACCATTTATTTCATATGCTATTGAGATTGAATAATCCGGATAATTTTTTAAAATTTCTTGTAATTTTTCATCACTTATTCCTAATTCGTCTTTATTAGATAGAATATATTTAACATCTTCCTTATCTTTTTCATAACGAAAAGCATAACTACCTTCAACAGCACTTTGTTTACTAGCTAAAGTATATTCTAATGGTAAAATATTGAAAATTGAACCATAAACATTAACTTGTTGGATAAACTCTGCTAATTTAGTATTATCTAAAACTCTTACACCAAGTAAAAATTTATACATTTCATTGATGTTAAAACTTTTAGCCATAAGATTATTTTTATACTCATAAATAGGGAATACAGAAATATTAATACCAAATAATTTAGCTTTAAACCCAAAATCTTGAACTTTACGATAATAGGGAAGTTGTTCTTCTTTATGAACATTCAACGGGTTATGAACAATTCCATTTGCATCGACATAATCTCTTTTATATTTATTTGGAGTCATAAAACTCATAAGAGAGTCAAATAAAGATGAAGCAACGCTATCTGTGGTATCTACTTGTTGATTTTTTAAAGATAGTTCTGTTGATTCTTTTGCAATTCTTGTTGTAAGCATACAAGCTTCTGCGTATAACTTAGAATCACATAACATTTCAAAAGATTCTTGTTTACTAAATTCAGCTCTTAATTTTTCCATGTACTCAGTTGGTACAAACATATCAATATCACCAAAATCACGACTTTCAGGAGCATTATTTAGAATATAAGGAATAGTACCTCCATAAAAACATATATGTTTAACTATATCAGAATCTAAAATTTTTAAATTTTGGTAAAACTCTTGTATTTGTTTTAAAGTATGTTTTTTTTCAGTAATAGAATCTTTATCAATATGAACAAAATCACCATTAACACCGGGAAACATTTCAGGATTATTTTTTTTAGTTTGATATATATCATCTAATTTTTTTTGTTCTCTTTCATGTATTTCCATAAATTTAGCAAATTCAGTGTTTTGTCTTTCTACATAATCTAAACATGCTTTTTTATGGATTTCCATTGCCTCATCAGATGAAATTCTATCAGCTATTTTCAATATTATTTGTTCCATTTCACGATCAGAGCTATTATAATCACTAGTTACAGTACATATATGTGTTATGAATCCTTGTTTATTTCTTACAACATTAATATTAATATCATTTAAATAAGACATTCCCAACAATTTTGCCACATCTTTATCCGTTTTTACTTTAATGTTATCTTTCATTTTAAAATAATGGTGCTCTTTAGTAATGTTTAATGAAAATGCAAAGTCTTCTACTACTTGAACATTAATAGCATTACTGAAATCATCTTGAAATAATTTTTCTTTTTCTTCACCTTCAATTACCTCTGTTTTTGCAAATATTTTTAACCAATAAGGAGTATAAAATAATGCTATTACACTTGGATTTGAAAAATCTATTATTTCACCTTTTTTAAAATACATCGTTATTATAGCAGCTACATCAGGGCAACCTTCTTTAAGCATAATCATTTTATTATCGTTTTTTCGATTTGGCAAAAGCTCCTTTTTAAGCCCTTTTACTAAATCTATATCATAAGAACTCATATGAGAAAAAAGCCAATCATCAAGATAAAGATAATCGTCTTCAGATAAATAAATTTTACCCTGCCAATTATCTGATACAGTTATAGATTTATAAATCTTATTAAATGCAATTTCATTTTCTTCAGCATCTGGATTTTTTTCCCAAATCAAAGAATCAGAATTAAAGCAAGTGTTAAAATTTCTTCCTTTTAATTCTTCAATTAACCAATCCTTTTTATATCTAACGATATCACCTTTTTTTCTATAAGCATCTTCATCATCTTCTAAATATCTCAAATAAATATAATCTTTTCTTTTAAAGTTTTTCATTATAGCACCTCACTTGATAGGTATCTATTATATTATATTTATCTTAAAATTGGAATACTTTGAAAATTTCAATTTAATAGTTAGCATTTTAAAACTCGAACTACAAAAGTCCGAGTTTTCTGTCTATCTGGTGTCCTGAGGGGGATTCGAACCCTCGACCGTACGCTTAGAAGGCGTATGCTCTATCCAGCTGAGCTATCAGGACAGCAAGCTTTCGTAAATTGATTATAAATCAAATTACTGGGATTTTCAACATTTTTTCGAGCATTTGTCGATTTCTTGATTATTAACTGAAAATATTACTTCTTCAATATCCAAATTATCTTTAATAGAAAGGGAAATAGTATATTTTACTTCTTCTTTTATTTTTTGCTCCTCTAATTCATTAAATAGATTTTCATTAAAAGATAGGTTAATACTATTTTCTTTAATTTCGTAGTCTTGTAATTCCGCATTGGCTTTTAAATAGCTCATTAAATTAGTTTGATAAATTGGATTGCTTTTAAGTTCACTAATAATTATTTCTACTTTATCTCGGGCATCATTATTGATTTTAGTAATAGGAACATAATAATAATTATTGGCAAATTTGCTAATATAATAAACTGTTGTTTTAGTGGTGTCTTTATAATTATCTAAGTCATAGACTTTATTAATGCCATAACGACGATCTAATACTTCAGGTAAACTTTTTTTAGAATTGGGTAGGGCATTTAAAATTTCACCATCTACAAATATCATGACTTTCTTAACTTCATCAATACTTGTAAGAGAATAAACAATTGCTTCAATCATTTTTTCTTCGTTTTCTAAAGAGACATCTAAAAGCTTTTTCGAAAAGTCTACTTTTAATAAATTATTTTCTAATTGTAGAGAATTAATCTTCGTGTTTTTGGGAATTATTGCCTTAAAACCATTGGGAATATATTCACTTTTTTTGCTGCCTATAACTAATGTTTCTAATAGCTCACGGGCTTTTTTTTCGGGAGTTTTATTATTTATGACGATATCTGTCATGGCTACATAATTATTTTCATCAATTAAAAAAATATTATTCTTATTTTCGGTGACACTAATATATTTTTTCTCTGTTTGGTAGCGAGTATCATTTTTAGTAGGGAAAAGATATAAAATTCCTAAAATTAATAGAGCACAAGTTGCTATAGTTAGTTTTCTTAAAGTCGCACGTTTAAGCATATAAATCACCTAATAAAGTATATAAAAAGTCAAAAAAAATATACCAAAATAAAAAAGTCATTAAGACTTTTATATTGATAATTCCCCTAATTTTATTAATTCTACAACGGCTTGAGCACGTCCTTTAACACCAAGCTTTTGCATGGCATTGGAAATATGATTTCTGACAGTTTTTTCACTAATGCCTAAAAAAGTTGCTATTTCCTTGGTTGATTTATTTAAAACTAGAAGTTCAAATACTTCTTGTTCTCTTTGCGTTAGGATATTTTTTTTCATGACTTAACCTCACTTTCATTTTATAACCATTTCCATTTTATTTTATGAATGAAGGTATATATAAGTGAGAGTTAAAGACCTAAAAAACTCTTAAGATTGAAATTTTACTGTTATATACATTCGGGTTTCAAAGCTCTTTTGTACTGTTCTTATAATGCTATTTGCTAGTGCTTCATCATGTTGTTTATTTGAAATGACAACTTGAATTTGATCGCCTTTAATTTTAACAAAACTTTTTAATTTGTGATTTTCGCTGATGCTTTTTTCAATTTCTTCTTCTTTACCTTTATTTTGATTTAGTTCTTTTAAAGCTTCGTAGGCATCATTTTTTTCTTCAACAGTGGCGCTTTCATTTAGTAATACTTCTTGAAGCGTATTCATTTCATTTAATGTTTCTTCATCTGCTTCGACACGTAAAGCCGCTAAAGCATCGCTATCTTTTAATTCAACGGTTTCTTTAGTTTCGTTATTTGTTGATTTAATTGTTTGTAGGACTTCATCGGGCATTGTAAGATAATAAATACTTAAAACTAAGATAAGACTAAATAGGGTCAAAAACCACAAATTTTGTTTGTTAATCAATGTTAACACCTCCATGTATTCTAATAATTATTATGCGGACGGAAAGAAATTATTACTTTTTTAAAAAAATTTTCAGGAAAAAAAGGAAATCGATTATTTATCTATAATATTACTAATGAAGGGAGGGAAAATTTGCAGAAAAATGTTATTGTAAGACAAGCTGATTTAAAAGATTGTGGGGCCTGTTGTTTACTTTCAATTATTAAATATTTTGATGGTTATATTCCTTTGGAAACTATAATTCAAGACACTTTTACAACTAGACTAGGAACAACAGCATTTCATATAATTGAAGCTGCGAAAAAATATGGCTTTGATGCTGTGGGATTAAAAGTTGATCCTGAGAAAATAAAAGAAATGACTTTTCCCGTAATCGCTCATTTGCAGTTGGAAAATCAATATAGTCACTTTGTCGTAATTTATGGATATAATCAAATGAAAAATACCGTTATGCTTATGGATCCTGCTAAAGGAATAGTTAATATTAATTTGGCAGAATTTTGCTTAGCTTGGACTAATGTTATTATAAAACTAATTCCAGCCTCTAAACTTCCAAAAATGGCTAAACCCCAAAACATTCTAAATTACCTTATTAACTTAGTACCAAGCGAAAAAAATCTCATTATAAAGTTACTCTTGACAAGCGTCATTTTTACCTTAATCAATATCATAACTAGTTTTTACTTTAAAATATCTATAAATGAAATTAATAATAATAATCTAAAGACTTTTAAGACTTTATGTATCTTTTTTCTGTTTTTAACCGTATTTAAAGTCGTATTAAGTTATCTTAAAGATTATTATGAAACTTATTTAAATAAGAATATTGATTTAAAAGTTATGATACCTTTTTTAAACCACTTATTTTCTCTTCCTTTAAATGTTATTAATAATAGAACAACCGGAGAAATAGTAACTAGAGTTCAAGAAATAAATGAGATTAAAGATTTATTTTCAAAAATTTTTGTTACTATTTTCCTTGATCTATTATTAGGCATTGCCTCGGCCATTTTTCTTTATAATATAAATAATAAATTATTTTTCCTTCTTTTGCTAATTATAATTATTTATATTATAGCCGGATTAATATTTAGTCCTATTATCTACAAGAAAATTGTTCGAAATATCGAGTTTGATACCAAATTTAATAATGAAGTTATTGAAAAGGTTGATAGTTTTTTAACTCTTAAAAATATGCACAAACCCGATATGATAAAAAAACAGATTGAATATAAATATTGTCTATTTTTAAAAGATACTTTTCGCTTTAATAAGTTAATTACTTATAATAATTTTGCCAAAAATTTTATTCATGAAGTTGGTATTTGTTTAATCACCTCATTTGGCTGTTATTATATTCTAAAATCCCACCTTACTCTCATTGATTTAATAACTTTTAACTCCCTTTTAGTTTATATGTTAGATCCAATTAAAAATATAATTAATTTATTACCAAAAATAAATTATCTGAAAGCATCATTAAACAAAATAAGTGAGTTTACTAACCTTAAAGAGGAAAACTTACAAAATACTAATGAAAAGTTTTTAATGGGCGATATTGTCTTTGAAAATTTAACTTATACTTATAATAATTATGATTACATATGTAAGAACTTAAACCTGACAATTAAAGAAAAACAAAAAGTGATGTTTAAGGGCAAATCTGGTTGTGGCAAAAGTACCCTTTGCAAGTTACTATATCGTCTTTATGATGTTAAGGAAGGAGCTATCAAAATAAATAACATAAACATTTTAGATTATGGACTTAATACTATTCGAAAAAACATAACTTATCTTGCTCAAAAAGAAAGTTTATTTACCGACACTATTTATAATAATATAGTCCTTGATCAAACTGTGAGCACTCAAAGATTTAAAATGATATGTGAAATATGTCATTTAGAAGAAATAGTAAAGAAAAAGCCGTTAAGATATGACACTATGATAAGTGATAACATAGCCAACTTTTCAGGTGGTGAGCGGCAGCGGATTTTGTTAGCTAGAGCATTACTTAAAAAATCTTCAATTTTAATTTTAGATGAAGCATTAAGTGAAGTGCAAACAGATTTAGAAAAAAACATAATCCAAGATATTTGTACCAAATTTAATGATAAAACAATTATTTATATTACCCATCGAAATTTAGAAGATTTATTTGAACAAGTTATTGATTTTGAGGAGTTAAATAATGGTTCATTACTATGAAAATAATCAAGGGTATCTGTTAAGTTTGAAGCCGCAGAATTATTTTAGTATCACGCTTTTGAGCATTTTGTTGGTAATTTTTTTCTTGATATTTAGCTTTATTTATAAAATAACTGATTATAAGGAGGTGAAAATGATAATAGCTTGTGAAAATAGTTGTTCATATTATTTATATAGTACCTTAGAGGATATCAATGATATCCAAAAAGTCAAAAATATTTTAATTGATAAAAATAACTATCCTTTTACTATAGAAAAAGTAGGAGCAATTAAATATGATGAAGTCTATCAAGTTAATTATCAATTATTAAAATTAGATATAAAGTTACCCAAAAAGTACCAAATAGATAATTTATATTTACCAGTTAAAGTTAAGATAAAAGAAGAAAAACTGATTCATAAATTGAAAACTATATTATTTTAAAGGAGTTGATATTATTAAGAAATTAGATAACACGGAATTAATGGATATTAGTGGGGGATCACTTTCGGTTGGCGCCTGCGCTTTAATAGGAGCGGGGGTTGTATTTTTAATAGGAGTCATAGATGGCATTGTGCGCCCTTATGCATGCAATAGTTAAAGGAGGTACAAATGAAGTTAGAAAATGCACAGTTAATTAATATTCAGGGAGGTTCTAGCATAACCTCTGGCATGCTAAATGCTATTAGTCGAATTATTGATAGTATTATGGATGTAGGAAGAAGTTTGGGGACAGCAATCCGAATGATTTATAGCAATCGCTCATGTTAAACACAATTAAAAATAGTAAAGTACTAAAAGCAATTATTATAATACTACTTATTCCCTTAATTTGTTTTTTTCTAAGTGAAATTATAACTTTTTTGTTACACTTAGGTAGAATTGTGGGCACAATTATCTATAATATCAGTCATTTAAGTTAAAGAAGAGCAATCTTCTTTTTCTTGTGTCTAAATTTAATATAGTTTATAATAAAAACAGAATAAGGAGGAATAAAAATGCCTAAAAAAAATGGTTTTATTGCAATATCTATAATTTATTCCTTTTTCCTTTGTTTTATTATGTTGATGATGGGAATGCTGGCTAATTATACTCATTCAAAATTAATTTTAAGAAAAACTAATGAACCTCTTATTTTTGAACAAGATAGTCATCTTACTGCGAAAATAATGCAAAAATATCCATCAAGGAAAACAATATCTGACTTTAGTCAAGGATGTCCAACTAGTAGTGATAACTCCTGCAGTGGCTTATTTCAAACTGTTGACGATGATGGAGATAGTTATTATTTTCGCGGCGCAATCGATAATAATTATCTTAAATTAAGTTCAAGCAATAGTAATTTATGGCGCATTGTTCGTATTAATGGTGATGGTACAATAAGGTTAATATTAGATGGTGATATAGGGACAAGCGCATTTAATACAAATTATAATGAAAGAAAATATGTAGGCTACACATATGGAAATAATAGTGCTTGTACAAAAGATAGTCCCTGTACAAGTAATTATAGTAGTGGTAATTTTAAAAATTCAAAGGGTGGAAACAATAGTACAATAAAAGATCAATTAGAGAATTGGTATAAAACTAACATATCTTCCTTTGATTCCAAAATAGCCTTAACAACTTATTGTAATGATACATCATTTGGAAGCGGAAGTGAAACAGGTACATTATATTACGGCGCATATCAAAGATTATCTAATTCATCAATTAACCCCCAACTAAAGTGTCCCAACCCAACTCAACAGGATAAAAGTTTAAGAGATTATGGCGGCGTATATAAATTAAAGATAGGTTTAATAAGCGCAGATGAAATAGTGCTAGCGGGATTTAAGCCAACCAATTCTACTGGAGTAACAACATCCAATTATCTATATTATAGTAATGCTTCTTCTGATTACTTCTGGAGTATGTCCCCTAATTATTCTATTACTAATGGTGCTTACAGCTTTAATGGTTACCTGAATTATCGATACTTGAGCAACACCAATGTGCATACTACTTACCGCGTGCGTCCAGTTATTAATATAAATGGTGATGTAATTGCTACCGGAGATGGAACTAAAGATAATCCCTATATTATAAAATAAGCAAAGTTCTTAAAATATTTATAAGAAAAGTACTTTGTTTCTTGCCTTAGTATATTTTCGGTGTTATAATACATTTGTAACGAAGGGAGGGAAAGATATGACAAAAGTTAGCGTAAAAGATGGTAACATTGATAGTGCTTTAAAAAAGTTCAAAGCTAAAGTAGCAAGAAGCGGTGTCCCTTCAGAAATAAAGAAAAGAAAATTTTATAAAAAACCTGGAATTGTAAAAAGAGAAGAATTAAAAGAAAATATCAAAAATTCTCGAAAGAAGAACAAAAGAAGAGATTAGGTGAAAATATGCTTGAGCAAATTAACAATGAATTAAAACAAGCCATGAAAACTGGTGATAAATTTAAACTATCAGTTTTAAGAATGTTAAAGTCAAGTTTACAAGCAGAGCAGATTAATAAAAAAGGCGACCTTACCGAAGAGGAAATAATTGCTGTTATAAAAAAACAAGTAAAAGTACGTACTGCTTCTCGTGATGAGTATGCCACTTATAATCGTCAAGATTTAGTGGATAACTTAAATAAGGAAATCGAAATTTTAAAAGTTTACTTACCTGCCGAGTTAAGTGAAGAAGAAATCACCAAAATAATTGAAGATGTATTTGCTGAAATCAAACCAACAAGTATTAAAGATATGGGTATGATTATGAAAAAGATAACCCCTCTTATTGGAGCACGAGCAGATATGGGTGAGGTAAGTAAAAAAATAAAAGAAAAATTAACTAAATAGATACTGAAAAGTATCTTTTTTTCATAAGATTTTTTAGGTGATTATATTTTGAAAATACTAGAAAATATTAAATCATTTCTCTATGATAAAGAGTACTTTATAAATATATTTGATAATTATGTATATGTTTTTAATTACCTTGATTTAATTAATTTTTCGGAAACTGCTATTCACTTGCAGATGGAAAATTTTAAAGTTACAGTGGAAGGGGAAAATTTAAGTATTGTTAAAATGATGGAAAAAGAAATATTAATAGAGGGCACAATTAAGAAAGTCGTCAAAAAATGATTAATATAATCGATCATGTAAAAACGCATCGTGTTGAAGTAGAAGTAACGGGTCCCTTTTTAAACCATTTCTTAATCCATCTTTATCGTCTGCATATTAATGTTAGCAACATTAAATATATTAATGAAGAGAAAATATCTTTTACAACTAATATTGATAATGTCGAAAAAATAGAGTCAAATTTTAAAGATTATCAAATAAAAATAATAAATCAAAAAGGAATTTACAAAATTATTCCGGCTATTTTAAAAAATAAAATATTTTTAACTTGTTTAATCTTAGGGTTATTTATATTTGGCATATGTCAAAATATCATTGTGAAAGTTGAGGTAATTCACTCTGATAAAATGATTCGGCAACTAGTAGAAGAAGAGCTTGATTATTATAATATTAAAAGATTGACCTTTAAAAAAAGTTATAATAAATTGCAAGAAATTAAACAAAAAATCTTAGATAAATATCCTGATAAATTAGAATGGATTGAAATAGAAAATGTCGGCATGACTTATAAGGTAAGAGTAGAAGAAAGAATAATTACAAAAATAAAAGATAATAATAATTTATGTAATATCATTGCTAAAAAAAGTGGAATTATTACCAAGGTGATTAGTAAAAACGGAATGAATTTAAAAGAGCCAGGAGATTATGTGAGCAAAGGTGATATTATTATTGCGGGAGATATTAGTGCTAATGAAGAGGTGAAAAATCGGGTCTGTGCCCAAGGAGAAGCTTATGGAGAAGTGTGGTATACAGCTAATATCAGTATCCCTCTTAATTATGAAGTAAAAGAAAAAACTGGCAAAAAAAGAATAAACTTTATGTTTGATAATGGCAAAGAAAAAAAACAAATTTTTAAAAGCCGCTTTAAAAACGCAATTACTAAAAATAAGAAATTATTTAGTTTTTGGGGTATTACATTTTATAAACAAACGGAATATGAGGTTCAAGTGACTAAGAAAAAATATACAGCATCACAAGCGGAGGCGGAGGCTTTAAAGCAGGCCCAAAGTAAAATAAAATTAAAACTAAATGACAAGGAACGTATAATTAAGCAAAAAGTTTTGAATAAAACCATGAAAAATAGTAAAATGGAAATAGAGATTTTTGTATCTGTTGAAGAACAAATTGGAGAAAGTGTAAATTATGAGGTACCAAATGAACAAGAGTCTTCTTAGAATTGAGGTATAGTATGATTGAAAATACAGTGGTAAAAACCTTAAATAGTATTTGGCCAATGTTGACAATTTTCTTAGTTATTATAATCTCGGTCAGAATTGCCTATCTTTTTATTAATCATGAAAAATTTGTTTTTTATAAAGAATTTTTAGCATTACTATTTATTATTTATGGCCTTATGCTATTTGAACTTGTTACTAATCGAGATTTAGGAGGACGAGGCATTAATTTAATACCTTTTAAAGAAATCCTAAGATATGATTACAAAAGTGAATTATTTCAGTATAACGTGATTGGTAATTTAGTAATGTTTGTGCCTTTTGGGTATTTCGTGGCTAACTACATTAAAGCTAAAAAAGTAAGTCATATTTTTGTTCTAACGGCTATTGCCTCATTAACTATTGAATTAGTGCAACTGCAAATAGGAAGAGCTTTTGATATAGATGATGTGTTACTTAATATTGCTGGTGGTATTTGTGGCTTTTTAATATATATTGGTCTTAATGCTATTAAAAAACATTTGCCGAACGTTTTTCAAAAAGATGGATTTTATAATATATTATGTGGAATTCTTATATTGATAATTGCTTATTTAACATTTAAGTTTAAAGGATTTGGGTGGTTATTTTGATAAGAATTACAATTAATGAAGAATATAAATATGCAGATTATAAATATTTAAAGAAAGTTTTAAAAAAAGGTTTAGATCGTTTGCAAATCGATAATGTAACTTTTGAAATAACCTTTTGTGATAACGATTTTATTCGCAAAATTAATAAAGAATATCGCAATATTGATAGGGAAACTGATGTTATTTCTTTTGCATTTGAAGATAATGGCAAAATAATGTATAATAAAGAACGGCTATTAGGGGAAATATATATATCCATTCCCAAGATGCAGCAACAAGCTAAAGAATATGGTCATAGCGAAAAGCGAGAATTATCTTTTTTAGCTGTCCATGGTATGCTTCACCTTTTGGGTTATGATCATATGCAAAAAGAAGATGAAGAAGTTATGTTTAATTTACAGGAGTTGATATTAGATGACGCAAATATCTCGAAGTGAAATAAAAAAGAAGGGCTTTAAACGTTTTTTAAAAAGTTTTAAATATTCAATTGAAGGTTTAAAATATGCTTATAAAAATGAACAAAGCCTATTAATTCATTTTATTGCGACGGTGTTAGCGATAATTTTAGGTTTAACTTTTAAAATTAGTCATATGGAATGGGCTGTACTTTGTATTGCTTTAGGTGTTGTTTTGGCTTCCGAGTTAATTAATACAGCGATAGAAGCGGCGGTGGATTTAATTACTTTAGAGATTAATCCGCTAGCGAAGATTGCTAAAGATTGCGGTTCAGCGGCAACATTTGTTTTTTCGATGATTGCAGCGGTTATTGGAATAATAATTTTTATTCCTAAAATTATGCATGTATTTCATTTATTTTAAGACTTTTTAGTCTTTTTTTAATAAGCAATTCATCAGAATTGCCACGACCAGAAAGGTCGTGGAATAAATCCACCCGCTATGCGGGTGAG